>JACUTT010000063.1 GCA_014859655.1 Campylobacterales bacterium | reverse complement strand
ACCCCTTCATTTACAAAACAATCACACACATTTAATTTACTCAATCAATTCATTATCACTGCAATTGCTTTACTAAATTAACTTCGCAAAGATATCAAAATGAACCTACTCGAAAATATAGATACTTCTTGGAAAAAGCAGCTTTGCAGTGAGTTTGATAAACCATATTTTCTCTCACTGATGCATTTTATTGAAGCTGAAATCCGTGAACAGACCATCTATCCAAAAAGTGCCGATGTTTTTAATGCTTTTACTATGACGCCTTTTGACAAACTAAAGGTGGTTATTTTAGGTCAAGACCCTTATCACGGTGAAAATCAGGCGCATGGACTTGCCTTTTCAGTTCAGGATGGCACGGCTTTTCCGCCATCATTAAAGAATATTTTTAAAGAATACAGCTCTGACCTGAGCTATGCTATGCCGAAAAGTGGGAACTTGAGTAAATGGGCAGATAAAGGGGTATTTTTGCTTAATGCTGTCCTTACTGTTCGTGCACATGTAGCGCATTCGCACAAGAACAGAGGCTGGGAGATCTTTACGGATGAAGTGATTCGAACCATCAGTGCGCACAAAAAGCATGTAGTTTTTATATTATGGGGTAAACCTGCCCAGGCGAAGTTAAAACTTATTGACACATCAAAGCATCTTATTTTAGAAGCGGTACATCCTTCGCCTTTGTCCTCATACAGGGGATTTTTCGGCTCCTCTCCTTTTTCTAAAACAAATGCCTATTTGGAAACAAATGGGGTGAAAGAGATTGACTGGAAGCTTTAAACCTCTATTTTAGTTCTCTTTGTTATAATTCCGCTATCAAATACAAAGGCCTTATTAAATGCGTGGATACAAGATTTTTGCCGGTTCGTCAAGTATCGAGTTTGCTAAAGAAGTATGCAAATCCTTGGATGTTCCTCTTTCAAAAGCGGAAGTAAAACGTTTCAGTGACGGTGAAATATCCGTTCAGATATCCGAAAGTGTACGCGGACGCGATGTCTTTATCATCCAATCAACCGGAGCGCCTTCAAATGACAATCTGATGGAACTGCTTATCATGACCGACGCACTCCGCCGCTCATCTGCAAGTTCGATCACGGCAGTTGTGCCTTACTTCGGCTATGCCCGTCAGGACAGAAAAGCAGCCCCCAGGGTTCCTATTACAGCGCGTCTGGTAGCGGATATGTATGAGACAGCGGGCATCAACCGCGTCGTTACGATAGACCTTCATGCGGGACAGATACAGGGCTTCTTCGGTATTCCTGTGGACAATCTCTACGGTTCCATCATCTTCCAGGAGTACATTCAGTCAAAAAACTTCAAAAATCCTGTTATAGCAAGTCCAGACATCGGCGGCGTTGCACGTGCGCGTTATTTTGCCGAAAAGCTGGGTCTTGAGATGGTTATTGTCGACAAGCGCCGTGAAAAAGCCAATGAAGCCGAAGTGATGAATATCATCGGCGATGTGACCGGTAAAAATGTTATTATGATAGACGATATGGTCGATACAGCAGGAACTATGGTCAAGGGTGCGGCCGCATTGAAAGCCAAGGGCGCTGCCTCGGTTATGGCCTGCGCTACGCATGGTGTACTCAGCGGTAAAGCCTATGAAAACTTGAAAAATGACGCCTTGGACGAACTGGTGATCTCCAATTCACTGGTAACGGTGCCGATGAAAAAGATCAAGGTCTTGAGTGTTGCGCCTTTGTTTGCTGAAGTGATTCGCCGCGTCTATCACAACGAGAGTGTGAACTCACTCTTTTCGTAAGACAGAGCCAAAAGCCTTTAAAAAACTCTATATTCGATAAGGTATTTTTTGAAAAATATTAGAAACTTTTCTATCATTGCGCATATTGACCACGGCAAGTCGACCTTGGCCGATCGTATCATACAAGAGTGCGGTTCAGTCACGGATCGTGAACTTGGAAAACAGATGATGGATACGATGGATATCGAGCAGGAACGCGGGATCACGATCAAAGCGCAGTCTGTCCGTCTGAACTATGTCAAAGACGGTGAAGTCTATATACTCAATCTTATCGACACTCCGGGCCACGTCGACTTCTCGTATGAGGTCAGCAAGTCATTGGCCTCTTCAGACGGTGCACTTCTTATCGTAGATGCGGCGCAAGGGGTCGAAGCGCAGACGATCGCAAATGTCTATCTGGCGCTGGAAAACAATCTTGAGCTTATTCCTGTTATCAACAAGATCGACCTTCCTGCGGCTGAGCCTGAGCGTGTGGCTGAAGAGATCGAAGCGAGCATCGGCATCGATGCGACAGATGCGCTTTTGGTTTCGGCAAAAACGGGCGTAGGTATTCGCGAACTTCTCGACGCGATAGTCGATCGTATTCCTGCGCCTTCAGGAGACCCGAAGGCGACGACCAAGGCCATCATCTACGACTCTTGGTTTGACCCTTATCTGGGTGCAGTAGCCCTTGTGAGAGTGTTTGACGGAAGTATCAAGAAACGCCAGCTGCTAAAACTGATGAGCAATGACGAGCAGCATCAGGTGCTTGACCTGATGTATCCGCATCCGCTCAAACGCCAAAATACAAATAGCATCGAAGCGGGTGAAATCGGTATCGTCATTATGGGGCTTAAAGAGATGGGCGTCATCAATGTCGGTGACACGATTACAGACGCGCTTAATCCTACGAGTGAGCCGGTGGGCAAGTATGAGCCGGCCAAGCCCTTCGTATTTGCCGGCCTCTATCCTATTGATACGGATGAGTTTGAAGAGTTGCGCGACGCTCTGGACAAACTAAAACTCAATGACTCTTCGCTCTCGTATGAGCCGGAAACATCCGTGGCACTTGGTTTTGGTTTTCGTGTCGGTTTCTTGGGTATGCTTCACATGGAGGTGATCAAAGAGCGTCTGGAACGTGAATATGATCTCGATCTGATCGCAACAGCGCCTTCGGTTGTCTACCATGTCTTTATGAACGATGGCTCGATGATAGAGGTACAAAACCCCTCCGAGCTTCCCGAGGTGAACCACATTGAGCATATCGAAGAGCCTTACGTGAAGGCAACGGTCATCACGCCTTCGGAGTATCTGGGCAACGTCATGAACCTGCTTGTCGGACGTCGCGGGGTTCAGGAGAAGATGGACTATCTTAATGAGAACAGGGTCCTGCTCGAGTATTCTGTTCCGATGAACGAGATCGTCGTCGGTTTTTATGATACCTTGAAGTCGATCTCCAAGGGGTACGCGAGTTTTGATTATGATCCGACAGAGTTCAAAGAGGGCGACCTTGTGAAACTGGACGTTCGTGTGGCAGGAGAGATTGTTGATGCCCTCTCGGTTATCGTCCCGCGAACTTCTGCGGATTCACGCGGCCGGGAACTGGTCAAAAACATGAAAGAGATCGTTCCCCGCCAGCTCTTTGAAGTGGCGATACAGGCCTCCCTGGGCAACCGCATTATCGCGCGCGAAACGGTCAAATCCATGGGCAAAAATGTTACGGCAAAATGTTACGGCGGGGATATCACCCGCAAGCGCAAACTTCTGGACAAACAGAAAAAAGGCAAGAAGCGCATGAAGGCGATCGGAAAGGTTCAGCTTCCCCAGGAAGCCTTTATGTCTGTCTTGAAGATGGACTAAATGCGATGCATGATATGCGAGAGCCTGAGCCTTTTGCATATCTGCAAGAAGTGCCAAATCGAATTTCTCTCACCCTCTCTTTACAAACGCAAGATATTAGGTAAGATCCCGGTCTACTCCTTTTACAAATACAAGGAGATCGAGTCTCTCCTGCTAAGCAAACACACAGACCTGGGCTACTACATCTACACCATTCTGGCTAAAAACAGCTTTTCTCCTTTTGCGAAAAACTTTGACTATGCTTCAGAACTTGCTTCTATCGGGATTGACGATCATGTCAAAAACGGATACTCGCATACGGCGATTTTAAACAAACATCTAAAATCTCAAAACATAAGACCGCGATACGCAAGGCTAAGAGCCGAGAGTCCGGTCTCCTATTCGGGCAAAGATTACCAGTTTAGGCTCTTGAACCCGCGCAAATTTGAGGTGGCTTCGTTTAAAGAAGAGGAGGTGATCTTGGTGGATGACATCATAACAACAGGACTGACGCTGACACAGGCGGTGGAAGCCTTGCACAGCAAAGGGAAAAAGGTCATTTTGTGCTTGACTTTGGCGGATGCAAGAAAGTAATACCAAATCACTAGGGTTTGTTTACAAAAAAGTTGTATTATGGTGTTCAAAAAACAAGTTTAAATAAATTTAGTGTATATTTTAAGGAAAAGAAGATGGAATTTTTAGAAGAGGATGCGCCGGTTTGGAACTCCGGCAGTGTCTATTTCGATGACGAAGTTGTACGGTATCAGGGCAAACTTTATTTGGCACTAAAAAAGACGAGTGCCGATATGCCCGGCCGCTGCAAGTCTGGAATATGGAAGCTGCTAGGATATGAAGATAGCCAAAAAGAAGCTGACAATGAAGAGTTCTGCTATAGCGAAGAGCCGCCTGTTGAGCCCAAAAACAAAGAGAGCGGCAAGAGCGAGGTTCCTGAGCCGACACCTGCAAAAGTTGCTACTAAACCTTTGGCTAAAAAACAGACATTGAAAGAGCGCCAGGATGAGGGCGCTACTAAGTCCTCCAAAGCAGAAGAACAGAAAGCTGAACCTGTAGCAGAACAAAAGATGAACACTCCCGCGACTGATCAGCACAGTGTCAATGAGGCCCTCAAGGAGATAGAGTTCAAAAAGATCAAAGGTTTTAATGCAGACGAACAGAACATTGTTTCAAAATTGATCTTACCGCAACATGCCAAAGAGGATGTGCAGCTGACATGGACGTCCAGCAATCCTGAACTTATTTCGGCTCTGGGACAGGTTAAGCGTCCCGATGATTGTCTTGATGTGGCTGTCAATTTAAGTGTGACGGCCAGCAAAAACAAAATGTCGGCAACACGTTATTTCACCCTCTGGGTCAAAGCCCTTGAAAAGCGCTATAGCGACAAGGAGTGTGTCGACAGGGTGCATGATATTTTGGATTTTGAGCAGATAAAAGGGGGCAATACGAAGACCAGTGCAATCACGCAAGATTTGGTTTTGCCAACGCAGGGGCTTTTCGATACGCAGATCTTATGGGCAGTCAAAGAGCAGGAGCTGCTTGAGCTGAGCGGACGTCTGAAGAGAGACAGAGTGAAAAAGGATACACCGGTACGCCTATACGCGATCATTGTAAAAAATGATACACAGCGCTTGAAATATTTTGATCTGACACTTCTAGGCCAATAGCAGTAAAATTATGAGATAAGTAATCATAACGTATCCAAAGGATGATATAATACAGCAGATTTTAAGAAATTTAGTGTTATTTTAAGTTAAATATAATTTTCTGCACTTTTTAATAGCTGCGAAGCAGAATACTGGGATATGATTTGGGCTCTTTTTTGAACAAAAATACAGCAATCTTACTCGTTGACAAGCATATGGGCAAGACAAGTGTGCATGGCAAAGTCGATATTGTACTGACCCCTTCGCTCTACTGGATCAAGCGCGCTTTTTTCGAGTTGCATTTCGCGGCACAGGCACTCAAATATGCCCCTTCTGTGTTTGAAGGGAGTCTTCCCGAGGGAAATTATGCCTATTATGCGCTCAAGCAAAATAAAGAGTATCTCCTTTTTGCCTATGACCCGGATGAGATCATTGCGACCCTGGAGAAATGCGGGATAGCCTCTTCGCAGATCGGAAATGTTTATTTTGCGCAAAACGAACTGGCCCAGATCAGTGCACCCGTCAAATGCAATGAAAATGACGTACTGGTGTCGCACAACGAGACGATCATCCAAATCCCACGATCACTAGTCGAGCTATCAAGCATACAAGATGAGATAGGCGAGATAAAAAAACTCTCAAAGCACAAGATCGCCCTCTATAAAAGCAGCCTGCGCCACTCGTTTAAAACGCTGACTCCCGCCTTCTCCATACTGGGAGCATTGATCGTCCTATACGCGGTCCAGCTCTTTTTCACCTATCATGAATACTCCAAAGTAAGCGATCTTCCCTCTGTGTTTCAAGAATATAAACTGCCTCCGACTTCGTTGCAAAATGCCTCTATTGAGAAAAAGCTGCTGAGTGATTTTAAAGCACAGGAGTCGTTTAGAAAACTGACCAATGCGATTTTGAAGCTTCCTCTCTCCCCGGCGCAGCGTGTGCAAAGCATAGCGTATGAGAAAGATCTTTTTAAGATCGTGTTTGATACCCAAGACAAGAAGGCTCTTAATGAGTTAAAAATTCATATAGAAAATTCAATGGGCAAGCGTGTTGAAGAGGTGAAAGTTGAGAAGAATACCATGAGGATAAAGATCCTATGATAAGAAATATCCACCCCCTGTATATTCTCTCTATTATGCTGCTGATACTCTTCAGCCTGATCGTGAAAAACAGCGACATCGAAAATAGCATTGCCCAGGAACATGCAGAGCGGGCGAGTATGACCATGATGGCAAAACGCATCGAATCGCTAAGAGATGTGATGAAAACACCTGCCACAAGCCAGATAGAGAAGTTTTTAAATACCGCTCAGTTTAGCGGGGCGGGGCTGAGCTATCGCGTGAAAAATGGACGCTATGTGATTGAGAGCCAAGGCATAGATGCCCGCCAGTTGCAGACGCTTTTGAACAATGTCTTAAATATGAGTGTAAGTATTGCCCAGCTGAAAATGGAGCGTATCGATGATATGCAGACAAGCTTATACGTGGAGATAAGCTTATGAGAAGACTATTAAAAGGCATTTTGTATCTCCTCGTTATGATGGCCCTGCTGATCGTTTTTCTGCCTAAGATCAACCTTTATTATGCCGCAGAAAAGATGATGGCAAAGCAAAATATTTATATTTCGGATGAAAAGCTGAAGGACAAGGGCATCTCCTTTCATATAGAAAATGCAAGTCTGCTCTTCGAGAAGCTTCCTTTAGCGCAGGTCGAAGAGATACGTCTAAAACCCTGGATACTTTACAGCAGTATTGAAATCGATACTATCTGCGTAAATGATGGCTTTGCCGACTTTTTGCCCAGCGAGATCGACATCATCGAAGTGAAGTATTGGATCTTCAATCCGCTGTACCTTAAGCTTAGCGGTCAAAGCAAGGAGAGTCTGTTCTACGGAGAGGTTGATCTGCTCAAAAGAATCGTGCGAATACACTTGCGTCTGGATGCAGCGAGCGAGAAACAGTACAAGAGCATGCTAAGTAAACTGACACCGGAAGAGGGAGGCTATCTATATGAATATCAATTTTAACTCCTCCCTTTTAGTTCGTGTGTTTGTACGATTTTTGTTCATGGCACTGCTGGCAAAGGTCATCTCTATCTCTCTTTGGTTCTTTTTGCCCAAAGAGGGGATGCAAAACAGCGCAGAAACGCAGTTTGTAATGCCCTATATGCGGTATACGATAGAGGGGTTTAGGCTGAAAGTGCCTGATATCAAAGCAGCCGAAGAGTCAAATTCACTTTCGATCGATTCTCTTATATTGAAAGCGATCTATATGATGGGCGCGGAGAGCATCGTTGTCGTTGCACCAAAGGCGGCAGCAGATAAGAGCGAGACAATCAGAATAGGCGAGCTTTTTGAAGGATACACCTTAGAAAAGGTCTATAATGACTATGCACTATTTTCCAAAAATGCGAAGCAGTATAGACTTTATATGCTGGAGCAGACAGCTGCCTCCCGCCAAAAAAATGCACGCTCTTCGCCAAAGGAGAGCGTAAATACTCTGCATCAAATTTCATTGGACGAGGTAAAGAAGATGACCTCAAACCCGGAGGATATCTGGAAAAATATCGGTTTACAGCCACACTCTACAGATGGAAAGCAGGACGGCTTTAGGGTCAGCTTCGTAAAAAAGGGCAGTGTTTTTGAATCCTTGGGGTTAAAAACTGGAGATGTGATACGCTCGATCAACAACAAAGAGATAACGAACAATGCCCAGGCCTTTGGAGCTTACCAGGAGTTTAAAGATGCCAAAGCCTTGAAGGTAACTATACAGCGGGGGAAAGAAACAATGGAGCTAGAATATGAAATTTTTTAGAGAAACATCTGCTGTGCAGACCGCCACGGCTTGTTTTAGAGAAACATCTGCTATGCAGACCGCCATGGCTTGTTTTAGAGAAACATCTGCTATGCAGACCGCCATGGCTTGTTTTAAAGTATGTCTGATGTTAATAATGTTGGCCAGTGCCGGATACGCCAAGGCCGACAAAGACGAAGAGGTCGCGATAAACTTCAAAGATCTTGGCATTACCGAGTTTGTTGATCTGATGTCGAAGATCCTGAATAAAAATATCCTGATGACACAGCCGCTCACAGGGAAGGTAGACTTTTATTCGGCAGTACCCGTAAAAAAGTCAGACATTACCAATATATTTCTCTCTATTTTGGAGTCCAAAGGCTTCACCCTGGTAGAAACGGGAGCGTTTTTAGAGGTAGTGCGAAGCGCAGAGGCTTCAAAATATAATCTCAAAGTCATCAGCACGGGCGGAAGTATGGGTCATACGCAGACCATGGTGACGCAGCCGATCCAGGTCAGGGGCGAAAATGTAGACCAGGTTGCGGCAAAGATCCGACACCTTATCTCCAAATCGGCCAAACTCGTTACTCTGCCCGAAAGCGGACTTATGCTTTTGAGTGATTATCCCGCCAATGTAGCGACAGTCAAAGAGGTTGTCAAAGAGATACAGCGCCAAAGCGGTTTCGATGTGAAGATCATTGTGATCAAAAACGCCAAGATCACCACGGTCTTTCAAGAAATCACAGAGATCTCAAAGACAATATTCAACCAGACAGTCCCCGGTGAAATGGTAAAGGTAATGCAAAATACGGACCTTAACTCTTTGGTGCTCATCGGCAAAACCAGAAACATCACTAAACTCGAAAACTACATCAACCGACTCGACTCGAGTGAACACAGTGACTCTGAAGGCGTGGAGATTATTGCTCTCAAAAATTCAAATGCCGTGAATGTGATGAAAACTCTTGACGCGATTATCACCAAAAAGACCTATGCTGATCCCTCATTGAAGCCGGATGTCTCTGTAAATGAGGAGATCAACTCTATTATTCTGATCGGCCCCGAAGTTTCTGTGAGTGCCTTGGTGAGAGTGATCGAAGTCCTTGATCGAGAGAAGTTCCAGGTCTATGTCAAAGCGCGCATCATGGACTTTAATAACAACGATACCGAGAAGCTGGGGCTCAAATACGGCCTCGACGGCGGGGTGGCAAACTCCAGCGGCCTCTACACGATGGCTGCAAATTTCGGA
This sequence comes from Campylobacterales bacterium, assembly GCA_014859655.1. Taxonomy (GTDB): domain Bacteria; phylum Campylobacterota; class Campylobacteria; order Campylobacterales; family Sulfurimonadaceae. The sequence goes on along the minus strand of JACUTT010000063.1, from coordinate 20 downwards.
GGAGCATCCATCGCCCCGAT
>JACUTT010000018.1 GCA_014859655.1 Campylobacterales bacterium | reverse complement strand
CAATCTCATCTCTCTTTTTCCCTCTGAAGGCAGTTGGGGTTTTTAGAGGTGCCCATATTTATGATTGACTCAAGCCTGCCGATTAAGGCAGTTTCTTTGTCTCTTCTTTGGAACTGAACAAGCGGTTTTGGTACATGTCGTTGAGAACATGAACAAAAGAGACGGCGTCTTGTTCAAGGGATCTGTTGTGGGCACTTGGATGCATATTTCCGTCTGTAAAGGTAAATGTCAGCGCTTCTTTGTTTGGCTGAACTATTGCTACCTCATTGCCGTTTCGCAGGGCGTACATGTCATGAAACTGCATCAGAAGTGCCTCTTTGTTGGGGTCTTCAAAGATGGATTTTCCCAGGATAGGATACTCAAGATCAATCCCGATGAGGTCAAGAGCCGTTGCAAGCACATCAGGCTGCGAAGCATTTTTATTGACACGTTGCGCTTTAACACCGCCGCCGACTATCATCCCCATGATCTGAAACATGTCGATAGGCACCAGATCGTCGCCGTAAGTGCGCACATTGTGGTCAGAGATGATCATGAAAACCGTATCATCAAAATAGCCACCCTTTTTTGCATCGTTTATCAGCTCGCCGATAGCATAGTCGGCAAACTTGATCGCATTTTTCACACCGCATCTGGGCTCACCCTCCAGCAACTCTATCCGTCCATCAGGAAAATCAAAGGGGGTGTGATTGGTGGTACTGAACAGCACCGATACGAAGGCTTGATTTTGTGCGTGGTGCTTGGTGAACTCCTGATTGGCGCGTTTGACAAGATCTTCATCGCACACACCCCAGATACCTGTAAATGCCGGGTCCTTGAACTCTGGCTGATCGATCAATTCATCAAATCCGTTGCCCATAAACCAGCTTCGCATATTGTCAAAATTGCTTTCACCGCCATAAATAAAACTACTGTAGTAGCCGTGCGACTTTAGCAGCGATGCAACGGTGAAAAAACCGCTTTGTGCTTTATTGCGCTTGAGTACGCCTTCTCCAGGGACAGCAAGTATCCCGGCGACACTGCCTGCAATACCGCGTACACTGCGCGTTCCGTTCGAGTAGAGATTGTCAAAAAAGATCGCTTCCTTGCTCAAACGGTCAATATTGGGCGTTATCCCCTTCTCGCGGCTAAGTTCACCGACAAACTGCGCCCCGAGGCTCTCTTGCACGAAGATGACAAGGTTTTTGGGCTTATCGGCTTTAAAATGGGTGAGCTGTGTGCGGTTAAACGGGCGTTCACTCTCCCCTATAGGAATACGAAGCTGCTTGGAAACCCTTTCATAGGCCTCTTTGATATCTATTTTTCCGTAGTTGGAGATATTTCCGCCGTGCTGTTTTTGCGAATAATAGGAGTATCCGATTGCGTAGAGGCTATTTTTTGTGATCTCGTTCACCAGATGCGAGTTGGTATGGACTGCTGTTGATATATTTGCCGCACGGTGGCCGAGTGATGAACGGATGCCGATAAACAAGATCGCAGCCAGGGGAAGAATAAAGAGTGCTCGCAACCACCAGGGCGCATCAAAAGCATTCTCAAAACTGTGCCGGGTCAACTTCCAGTAGTATCCTCCGGCTATAGCCATCATCAAAAAAGCAAGAAAGAGTTCGGGTTTGTAGGAGGCCCAGATATTGCCTAAAACCTCTTTGGGGTAGGCGAGGTAATTAATGAAAATATCATTCGGACGGGCGTCAAACTCTGCTAAAAAGGGAAAACTTGCATTTTCAATATAAATGGCCAAGAGCAAAAACAAGAGAAGATAGATGCGGATAAAAAGACGTGCCAGGGGAGCAAATATTTTTGGCAGGCTAAACAGCAGCAGCACCGGGACGGTCAAGATGATGGATGCGACGATCGTATCCATTTGCAGGCCCAGCACAAAACTGTACCAGTGGTTGACATCAGCATCGACAATACGGTCATAATAGAGTATAAAAAAGAGGGCTCTTCCTGCCGTAAAGATGGCAATAAAGATAAAATAAAAAGTGAGAAGTTCGCGTAAAGTAGCTATTATGGTCTGTGTGCTTGAAAGAGGTTTTCGCATAAGATTCCTAAAAATATTTTGCGCAATTATAACGAAATTTTACAAACAGCTAAACGCTCCATCAGATTGAGTCAAATTTGATAGAATAAGGACAAAATGAGGTGAAGAAGGAGTCGCAATGCATATCATCAAAACAAAGGCCTGGCAGCTGGGTGAAAAGAGTGTAACGGACGAGAAGATATACAATGAAAGGCGCCGTCTGATGAAGATGGCGGCTATAGCAGGCGCGGGCGCGATGGTTCCTTTTTCGCTCAAAGCATCTGCCACTTATGTGCCCAGAGCACTCAGTTTCGCCCCAAACAAGGCATATAGAGACCTCTCGCCGACAGAGTATGAGAAGATCACGACCTACAATAACTTCTACGAGTTCTCTCTCTCCAAAGAGGGCCCTTCCAAACTGGCGCACACCCTCATACCCGAACCCTGGACGATAGAGATAAGCGGCGAAGTAGAAAAACCGATGACAGTCGATGTGGCACAGATCCTTGCAAAATATCCTCTTGAGGAGAGGATATACCGTTTCCGGTGTGTGGAGGGGTGGTCGATGGTTGTGCCGTGGATTGGGTTTGAACTCTCCTGCCTTCTGAAAAAAGCAGGGCTCACCTCTCAATCAAAATTTGTTCAGTTTCAGACCAAATATGACCCGCAGATGTTTCCTGAACAAAAAAGTGAAGGCTTTTTCGGTAATATTCCTTTTCCGTATGTCGAAGGGCTGCGTATTGATGAGGCGATGCACCCTTTGACACTGTTGAGCGTCGGTCTTTACGGCAAGACGCTGCCCAAACAAAACGGCGCGCCTATCCGTCTGGTCGTTCCGTGGAAGTATGGGTTTAAAAGTATCAAGTCCATCACAAAGATCCATGTCAGTGCGAGCATGACACGCAGCACCTGGAATGAGGTAAATCCGCGTGAATACGGTTTTTATTCCAATGTCAATCCCGACGTTGATCATCCGCGCTGGTCACAAGCCAAAGAGCGTCCTCTGGGCGAGTTCTTTAAGCAAAAGACGCAGCATTTCAATGGATACGCAGACGAAGTCTCACATCTGTATACCGGGATGGATCTGCGCAAGCATTTTTAAAACAGGAGTACAGTGAAAACAATTATTTGGACGATAGCATTTTTACCCCTGCTCTATGTGGCCTATAAGCTCTCATGGGGGTTTGAATACGCGCGAAGCATCAGCTCTTTTATCTACCATAACGGGGGGAGTTTTTTGGGAAAACTACCCAACGACCCGATGAAGTTTATGGCGGACCTGTTCGGAATTACGGCGCTTCAGTTTCTTATTGCTAGCCTGAGCGTCACCCCGCTAAAGTCTTACCTGAAGATAAATCTTTTGAAGTACAGACGTTTGCTTGGGCTCTGGGCCTTTGCCTATGCGCTGATGCACTCGCTCTATTTCTTTCTGGCAGAAAATGAGGGAAGTCTTGAACTGATGTATGCCGATATGTTCAAGCGCCCCTTTGTTCTTTTTGGTGCTAGTGCCTTTCTTATTTTGACGATGATGGCAGCCACCTCGCACAAGAAACTGTTTGCAAAGTTCGCTTCATGGCATAAGCTGGTCTATCTGGCCAGTGTATTGATCGCCCTGCACTATATGATGTCTCAAAAAGTCATTGGTATGAATGTGGCGATTTATGTGGTAGTGCTGGCAGGACTCCTGGCTTTGCGGCTGGTAAAGCGATAGGCGCACAAGAAGCTCTATTTGATGAAGGGATAGAGCTGGTTGTTGGTGGTGACGAGTTTGGCCGCGAGTGAGCCGATGACATTTTTGTACATCTTGACAAAGGCTAGGGTGTTGGCGCAGGAGAGTTCGGTGTGCATTGTGATGCTTAGGATAAAGGCATCATCCGAGGCAACAGTTGCCCGGGCTGTTCGCGTGTCCCCTGTTATAGCCGCGATCTCGCCAAAGACCATTCCCTCATGCAGGGTGTTGAGATGTGAAAAAGGATCATCGCTCTGGACCTGCTCGTTATAACCGTAAATATCGACTTTCCCATTGACGATATAGTAGATCTCTTGGCCAAAGTCACCCTGCTCAAAGAGATGTATACCCTTGGCGGGACGTATGAACTCAGACGCTTTGGTCAGCGCGACGACCTCTTCATCGTTTAAGGCATCAAAAAAGTGGATCTTTTTACGAACAGCGAGCAGCATACTCATCTCGCGGCTGAGTTTGTCTTTGTTGATGGGATCGACTCCGCCGCCGGTCGAGAGCAGTTTGTTAAGCCGGTCATACTTCATGATGACAACAGAGGGGATAACGCTATCTTCAAGCAAGATGATTTTGTTGAGCTTGTAGTCCGTGATTTTTCGGATGTAGAGTTCAGCCTCTTGTAAAAACTGTTCGGGCAGTAAGATCTCTTCTGAACTGATTGGAAGCGCCATGACACCCTCTGAATTGCATTTTTTATGAATTATTATACAGTGTGAGCTTTGAATAGAGATTAAAAGACGCAAATGAGTATTCAGGGCACCTCTAAAAACCCCAACTCGCTGAAGGTAACTGGGGTTTTTAGAGGTGCCCTTTATGCTGACAATAAGGTTATGTTATAATTTAATAAAAAAGGAGAGAGCATTAAGCAATATGATCTTGTAATACTAGGCGCGGGTGCCAGCGGATTGATGCTTGCCTCATCTTTAAATAGAAGCGGGGTTAAAAACATAGCCATTATCGAGCACAATCCAAGCATCGCAATGAAGATCAAGATATCCGGCGGTGGAAAATGCAATGTCACCAACACCGATGTGAGCGCGGATAACTACCTGGGCGAGTCTGCATTTGTAGATTCAGTGCTCTCGAGATACACCCCGAGTGCGCTTTTAGAATTTTTAAAAGAGAAGGGCGTAGTGCCGAAGATCCGTTCTTTAGGTCAGTATTTTTGTCAAAAGAGCGCAGATGAGGTGATCGGAGCCTTGCAAAGAGAGATCAAAGATGCGGACTTTTTTCTCTCGTATGCCATTTGTGACCTCTCTTTGGACAGATCGGGCAGCTACATTGTCAAGACAGATAAGGCGGAGTTTAGGGCGAAACATCTTGTTGTTGCGACAGGCTCGCCGGCCTATCCTCAGGTCGGCGGAAGCGATATCGGGCTTAAGCTTGCGCAAAAAATGGGACACAGTGTCGAAGCTTTTGCGCCTGTTTTGGTCGGCTGGACGGTGCAGAAAGAGCAGTTTTGGATGAAGGAGCTCAGCGGGATATCGGCCTATGTCAGCGTAGACGTCGGCCACAAAAAGCTCTTCGGCGACCTTCTCTTTGCGCACAAGGGCATCAGCGGTCCCGCAGTCCTCTCTGCCTCTTTGTACTGGAAAAAAGGCCCAGTAAGCCTCGACTTCTTGCCAAACAGTACGCTTCACGAGGCGCTGCAAGAGAGAAAGAAACAGATATCGACCCAACTGAACCTCCCAAAACGTTTGACAAAACTTCTGTTGGAAAGCATCGGTGTCGAGGACAAGACCCTGCAGAAACTAAGTCCGCAGGAGTGGGAAAAACTCTCTGCGCTCAAAGCCTACCGTATGTCGCCCGCAGGCAATTTCGGTCTTAAAAAAGCGGAGGCCTGCCGCGGCGGGGTCAAGACCTGCGAGATCGATGCTTCGAGTATGCAGAGCACAATACAGGAAAACCTCTACTTTATCGGCGAGGTAGTCGATGTCACGGGTGAACTAGGCGGCTACAACTTCCAGTGGGCATTCAGCAGCGCGGTTGTCTGCGCCGCTGCTTTGAAAAAAAAGCTCTTAGGCTAAGGCACCTCTAAGATAATTATTTATTTGATAGTGGTATGATACGGGCTATTCCTCCTTATATTGGCAAAGGAAACCTATGCACCTTAGTTTTAAACCTGATCAGATCGTCAGCAAAGAAGCTACAGATGAAATTTTGATCGAGGCCCTGAGAGAGGCCTTTGATCTGCGCCTAAGACGGCATGACGAGCCTAAGACCGCACGGCTTCAAGAGATGATGCTGCAGATCATTCCCATGCAAGAGGTACACGCTCTGGGCATCGAGCATCTGCCTTATCTTCTTGACTGCTACTCTGCATGGGTTATTTTGGAGTACCTGTCACGCAAAGGCAAAATCACGCTGGAGCATCTCAATCTGCAACAAATGTTTGATTTTGAGTACCTCGATGCAATGATCCGCCGGCACGAAGATGCTTATGTTTCTTTGGTACAAAAGGTACGCGACAATGGCCATTAAGACACCCCATCTCAGCGTTGACGGCATTATCGAACTCTATGAAGAGGGCAGGTTTAAGGGGATCGTCCTCATTGAGCGCCTAAACCCTCCCTTTGGCCTTGCCATTCCCGGCGGTTTTGTCGACATAGGCGAGAGCGTCGAAACGGCTCTTGTGCGTGAGATGAAGGAAGAGACGGACCTGGATGTGCGCATAGAATATCTTCTGGGCGTCTACTCAGATCCCGGACGCGATCCACGCTTTCACACGGCCTCTGTCGTTTATGTCTGCAAGGCGGAAGGGGAGCCAAGAGGCCTTGATGATGCACAAGAGGCGATCGTCTACGCACGTGAGGAGATCCCTTTTGCGAAGCTGGTCTTTGACCATGCGCAGATCATGAGGGAGTATTGTTTAAGGAGGTCTGAAAGCGGATTGTAACCCTATTGTAATCAAATGTCTCTAAAATGTCGTCAACACAATAGAGGAGAGTTTTTTATGAAAAAAGTAGCTTTATCTGCCCTTGCAGCAGTAGCGATGAGCGGTGCGCTCTGCGCCGATGCGATGAGTCTGTACACTGATCCTGAAACAGGGCAGGTCTTTACCACGCCACACGATGGGCGTGTCAAGATGGGCGACTTTATCGATGCCAAAGAGGTCGACACCCAGCTTAGCGAGCAGGCTGCCAAAGTCTCCGAGTACGAGAGCGCAATGCAGGGCTACATAGAAAAAGACAAGAAAAGCTGGTCTAACAAGCTCAAGATCGGCGGTTATATGCAGTTTCGAAACACCGAGTATCTCAGCGGCGAAAATAAGCTAAATGACGGAAGCTTCAAAGGGTACTGGGCGGACAAATCGACAAGAAACGACCAAAACTTTTTAATCCGCCGCGCGCGTGTTGTCATTTCGGGAAATGTCGGTGAGCATTTAGGCATCTACATCCAGCCTGACTTCGCAAGTTCTGCGGGTTCGACCAACCACATCGGACAGTTACGCGATTTCTACGGGGATATCTATTATGACAAGACAAAGGTGCACCGCGTTCGCGTGGGGCAGTCAAAGGTTCCTTACGGTTTTGAAAACTTGCAGTCAAGCTCCAAGCGTCTGGCCCACGACCGCAACGATGCCTTAAACAGCGCGGTGCGCGACGAGCGCGACATCGGTGCCTTTTACTACTACACGCCCGTTGCCGTGCAGGAGCTTTTCGCTGAGATCGATGCCAAGGGCCTGAAAAGCACCGGCAACTACGGTATGTTCGCGCTAGGTGCCTACAACGGCCAGGGGGCAAACAGAAGCGAAAGCAACGGCAACTACCACACCGTTACCCGTCTGACCTATCCTTTCAAGACGCAAAGCGGACAGATCTTTGAGTTTGGTGTTCAGGGGTACAAGGGAAAATATGTGTCGCCGAATGTCTCTACTAAAACAGATGAATTTAGTAAAGTTACTCCATTGGTAACATTGACGGATCCCAAAGGCATCAACGACGAGCGTATCGGTATCTCCGCCATTATGTATCAGCAGCCCTTCGGTCTGCAGGCAGAGTGGAACTGGGGTAAGACACCGGGTGCAGATGGCAAAGCTGTCGAGGGAGTGACTTCAATCAGCGAGAAGAACCTGAACGGCGGCTATATCCAGAGTATGTACCGTTTTACCGACGCGATAAAAGACAATGATGCCCTGACCCTTTTTGCCAAATGGCAATATTTTGACGGCTACTCCAAGGCGGAGCTAAACTCGCCGCGCAACCAGGTCAACGACTGGGAGATCGGTTTTGAGTGGCAGGCCGCCAAAGAGGTCGAGTTCTCTACTGTCTACCACGCCATGAACCGCAGCGATGTACAGCAGTCGAACGGCTACGGCGAACGTTTCAGCGGCGCGGCCCTTCGTTTCCAGGTCCAGGTGAACTACTAAACCTCAGGGCGCATCCTCTGCGCTGCTATAGCAGACAAAAACTTATTTGTAGATCTCTTTATGCGCTGACTTCCAGCGTTTATGGCACCAGAACCAGGGTTCGGGATAGGCTTTGATGGCCTTGGCAAGAAAATCGGCCTGGGCCTGGGTCGATTGGAGAATGTCCCTTTTTTCATCTTCTGTTTTTGCCGTCTCGATAGGCTCGAAAAAGGTGATGACACTCTCTTTTTCGGGGGAGGTGTTGATCAGTATCGGAATGATAAGCGCGTCAAACTTGCGTGCCAAAAATGCAGGTGCGGCCGTCTGCGTCGCTTTTGCCCCGAGAAAGTCGATGTAGATCCCGTCTTTGGGGTTGACATTCTGATCGATCATCATCGTAATGATCTTCCCCTCTTTGAGCGCCTTGAGCAGATGCTTGATCGCGCCTCTTTTTTCCACCATTTTCATATTGAATTTCGTGCGTGACTTCATCAGATACGCATCAAAATAGGGGTTGTTCATCTTCTTGTGGATAGAGGTGATAGGCGAGATGAGTCCGCCGATCGCCGTTGCGCCCAGCTCCCAGTTGCCATAATGCGCGGAGATGATGATGATGGGTCTGCCTGTTTTCATCGCCTCGTCAATGTAGTGCCTGTTCTCAAAACTCACGCTCTTTTCAAGGTCCTTGATGCTTAAGCGGCTGCTGCGAAGCACCTGCCAAAGGACAAGGGCGAGGTTTTTATGGCAGTAGCCCAGGATGCTGTCGTACTTTTCTTCGCTGATCTGATCTTTTAGGCTCAGGTCGAGATTGGCCCGAATGACCCTCTTGTGCTTGGTGTCAATCCAAAATGCGAGTGTGGCCAGAAAAAGGATGAGAGACTTCTGGGCACCACGGGGCAGGGCCAGAAAGAGGGTTTCAAAGATACGAAAAAAAGCGTAGGAGATCATGAAAGCAGCTCCATCGCTTTTTCATAAACGAGTTCAACCGGGATCTCTTTGATGGAGATGTCGCTTCGGTCGAGTTTTAGAGGATCGACCTTCGAGTCTGATTCGAGGGAAATGTTTATCCTTGTCTGCCACATCATCTTCTTAGCCGGTGTCGGTCCAAATAGAGTAATGGAGGGTTTGTTCATCGCCCAGGCGATATGCGTCGGCCCGGTATCATTTCCGATGAGAAGATCGACACTGTCGACAAGGGCGACAAGCTGTTTGAGGGAGAGTTTCGGAGCCAGTCTGGCAGAACTGTTTTGTGCAATATAGAGGGCATCTTCTCTCTCGGCAGCGCTTCCCCAGATCAGAATGACGTTGGCATCAAACTTCTGTGCCAAAGAGCTGAAGCTCTCGCGCGGATAGCATTTTGACGGCCAGCTTGCTCCGATGACAAAGGCGATATTTTTCTGTGTTGTGCTCAAAAGTTCGCAGGCGACATTGTCTGACTCCTTGTAAGAGAGAGCAGGTTTTTTTGCGTCCACCATTTCTTTTGTGATGGGTATCTGCAGGGCTTCGCTCACCAGTACTAGACTCCGCCAGATGGAGTTTTCAGCGTAGGGAATATGCGTGTAAAAGCTGTAAAAGAGCGAAGCAATAGGCTCGCGCAGGGAGTCCTTGGCAAAGCCGTGGACATCTTTGCCGACAAGACGCGCGACAAGGGCCGATTTCAGGAGTCCCTGCAGGTCGATGATGGCATCGAACTCTCCAAGTGCGCGGAGTTTGGAGGCACTCTGAAAAAGCAGACGCAGGGATCTTGTCTTTTTCGCTCGCTTGATCGCGACGGTGTGGACAGCATGAAGGTCGGGGTGGTCCTTTAAGACAGGCGCAAAAGCCTCCTCACAGATCCACTCAATGCGAGCCTTGGGGTAGGCCTTTTTGATAAACTGCAAGATCAGCGCCGAATTGATGATGTCCCCCAAAGCAGAGAGCCGAATGATAGCTATGCGCATATGTCTCACTCAATTTTTTCACAATTATAGCAAAATACGAAAAGATGCACAGGCCCACTTGAGAGAAGGCCATTTTTGGCTTGTATAGAGCTATCCATAAGCTAAATCGGGTATAATTCTCAAAAAATCCGAAATCCGGAGTTAAAGATGGTAGTACGCGACTTACAGCAGTTTTCTGAGATACGCACAAAAGCGCGTGCCTATTTTTGTTACCTCTTTTCTAAAAACCTTCCCAATCGCCTTCCTGATATCTCCCCCGAGTCGGTGACTAACCGTCTGCGCAAGGTCATGGGGGATCTTCAAGACGCCGAGGGTGTCTATCTTCTGGATGATAAAGGCGTACAAATTTCGCCGACCTATCTTCAAGACGGTACAAAAATCGATGATATCGGCCATATCCGTTCAAGCCGCGCCTACTACTACCGGGCAATGAAAGAAAAACGCTGTACGATCACGGATCCTTACCCCTCACTGATCACCCATGATCTCACGGTTACGGGTTCTCAGCCTATTTTTGATGAAAGTGGAAAGGTCATGTATGTGGCCTGTTTGGATATGTCTTTGCTTAGTGTCGTCAAGCTTGCGCATCCCACGGCAGGTTCCTCGTTTTTCGGACGGGTGAGCAAACTGGCCTACTCGCTTTTTTCTCTGGCATTGGCGATGGTGGCACTGCTGCTCTTTGTCAAGGGAGTAGAGAATTTTCTTTCACACGGTTTTGATTACCATGCCCTGGAGATCAAAACGATTTTCGAGGCGACGATCCTTTTGACCCTCTCTCTGGCGATATTCGATCTGGTGAAAACCATCTTTGAAGAAGAGGTTATGGGGATGCACCGGCGTTCAAACTCCGGGGCAAACCGGACAATGATCAAATTTCTAGGATCGATCATTATAGCGCTCTCCATAGAGGCGCTGATGCTGGTCTTTAAGTTTGCCCTTATTGAGCCGGATATGCTTATCCATGCGATCTATCTCATCGGCGGAGTGGCAATGCTGACAATAACCCTCGCGGGCTATATAAAACTTACGAAACAGTCAGAAGGTGAAGAAGATTGATAGCAATTGTTGATTACAACATAGGCAATTTGGCCTCTGTGAAAAATGCATTTTCTCGTTTAGGCGAAGAGGTGATTGTCGAGTCGAATCCTGAGAATTTAAGCCGCTATGAGAAGATTATTCTGCCCGGTGTCGGCGCGTATGGTGACGCCATGGAGCACCTCGGGGCTAACGGCATGGATCAGGCAGTAAAAGAGTTCGCCAAAAGCGGCAACTACATGCTGGGCATCTGCTTAGGGATGCAGCTGCTTTTTGACTCCAGTGAAGAGTTCGGCAGGCACGAAGGCTTGGGCCTTATCAAGGGGAAGGTTGTCGGTTTTGACAGCAGCAGGTTCTCTCACCCTTTGAAAATACCGCATATGGGATGGAACCGCTTATTTACCAAAGAGCACCCTCTGTTTAAGGGGATGGACCAGGAGCACTATCTTTATTTTGTCCACTCTTTTCACGCGGTGTGCGACAATGAAGAGAATATTATCGGCGAAACGGAGTACGGTTACCGTTTTGCTTCATCTGTTCAAAACGGAAACATTTTAGGTATTCAGCCCCATCCGGAAAAAAGCCATAAAAACGGCTTGGCAATACTGAAAAATTTTATTGATTTATAAGGATTTTAATGGACATTCTACCGGCAATCGATCTTAAAGACGGCAAAGCAGTACGCCTGACCAAGGGCTTGATGGAGAGCGCAAAGATCTACTCGGATGAGCCGTGGCAGCTGGTCAAGACCTTTGAAGAGATGGGGTCAAAATGGACACACCTGGTAGATCTCAACGGCGCCTTTGCAGGAGAGCCGAAAAACCTGGAGCAGATCCGTCAGATCCGCGCGAACTGCACAATGAAGCTTGAACTCGGCGGAGGCATACGCGACGAAGCAACGATAGTGCGCTATCTTGAGCTGGGCATCGACAGGCTTATCTTGGGCTCTATTGCCGTCAAGGACCCCGAGTTTGTAAAGCAGATGGCGAAAAAGTACCCTATCGCCGTCGGAATCGACGCTATAGACGGCTATGTGGCGGTGGAGGGCTGGGCGCAGACTTCGCAGATGCGTGCGACTGAGCTGGCCCGCGCTTTTGCGGACGCGGGTGTAGAGGCGATCATCTGTACGGATGTCGGCCGCGACGGGACCTTAAGCGGAGTCAATGTCGAGTTTACCCAGTCGATCGCCGAAGCTTCGGGTGTCGCAACAATTGCTAGCGGCGGCGTACGCGATGAGAGCGACATAGTAAAACTTGAAAAAGCAGGCAATATTTCCGGTGTGATCATCGGAAAAGCCTTTTATGAGGGTACAATAGATCTTAAGAAAGTTTTTAAAGTTCGCTAAAAGTAGAATAAGTTATTATTGTGCATATTTAAGATACCTTGCAAGGATAAATATTGAAATTAATAGTAGTAGATGATAGTTCAACAATGCGTCGTATCATCAAAAATACGCTCTCACGCCTCGGATACAAAGATATTCTAGAGGGTGAAGATGGAGTGCAGGGATGGGCTGTATTGGACAGCAATCCTGATGCTGGCATGCTGATCACCGATTGGAATATGCCGGAGATGAATGGCCTGGAGCTGGTCAAAAAAGTCCGTGCGGATGCACGATTTAGTGATCTTCCTATCATTATGGTTACTACTGAAGGCGGCAAAGCCGAAGTGATCACTGCCTTGAAGGCGGGGGTAAACAACTACATTGTCAAGCCCTTTACGCCTCAGGTATTAAAAGAGAAGCTTGCTGCGGTACTGGGCATAGAAGGCTGATGCAAGACACATATTATGAGTTGGTGATACGCCCTTCGGCGCACATTGAGAATTTCAGTGATTTTTTAAGTGCATCGTTGCCGGTAGGGTTTGAAGAAGAGAAAGAGCATCTGATCGTGCGAAGTGAGGATGAGCTTGAGACTTTGGCGTGGGGTGTAGAGCAGTTTGCTCATGCGCTCAGCGAAGCGCTGAATGAAGAGGTCACGGTCACTTTGGAACTGTGCAAAAAGAAGAATGAAGACTGGATAGGCAAGTACCAAGAGGGGATAGAGCCCGTACAGGTCGGAAAGTTTTATATCCATCCGACCTGGAGCGAGGGGAGCAAAGAGCTCATCAACATCAAGCTTGACCCCGCTTTGGCCTTTGGCACGGGACATCATCCGACGACGTCGAGCTGTCTGAAGGCGATTTCGAACCACCTGAAACCAGGGATGGAAGTTGTTGATGTCGGCTGTGGAAGCGGAATACTCGCTATAGCCGCGCGAAAACTAGGCGCTGTTGTAGATCTGTGCGATACGGATTCAGTTTCTGTTGAGAATGCGAAAGAGAATTTTCTCTTAAATGAGACGGAGTATCGTGAGATCTGGGAGGGTTCGATCAACAACACGGAAAAAACCTATGACCTTGTGATCGCCAATATCGTTGCGGATGTGCTCATATTTATCGCAAGCGATTTAAAAAAAGCAACACGTTCAAAACTTCTCCTTTCGGGGATATTAGACAAATATGAAGAAAAAGTTCAAAAGAAATTTTCCGACATGAAGTGCATCGAACGCATTTGTGACGGCGAGTGGATCAGCTTAGTTATGGAGAAACAATGAAAGAACCTAAAAACAACAAAAATAACAACTTTTTTAACCAAAACCCTTTACTGACATTTGCCATCTTTTCTGTGGTAATTATACTTGTGTTTAAGCTGCTTATCGGTGATGAGAACTCTGCCATCGGTTCGCAGATGAATGCCGGTGCGGTGAAAAACAAAGAGGTTACCTACTCTGAGCTCAAAAAGCTTGTAGCGTCTGAGGAGATCTCTGAGGTGGCGATTGGACAGAACTTTGTACGCGGAGTTGCAAGCGAGAACGGAAGAAAGGTCATCTATACGGCTCGGCTGGTTCATCAAGACCCGGATCTGATCAAACTTTTGGACGAGAAAGGGATCGAGTACAAGGGCTTTAGCGAGAGCAACTGGTTTACAGAGATGTTCGGCTGGCTCCTGCCTTTCTTCCTTATTCTTGGGATATGGATGTTCTTTGCCGGACGTATGCAAAAGAGTATGGGCAGCGGCATGCTTGGCATGGGAAATTCGAAAAAACTGATCAACTCGGAAAAACCGAAAACAAAATTTGATGATGTCGCCGGAGTTCAGGAAGCCAAGGATGAGGTCAAAGAGATTGTTGACTTCTTGAAATATCCTCAGCAGTATATTCAGCTTGGCGCAAAAATCCCAAAAGGGGTGCTTCTCGTGGGCAGCCCGGGTACGGGAAAAACACTCCTGGCCAAGGCAGTTGCCGGTGAAGCGGATGTGCCGTTTTTCTCGGTCTCAGGCTCGAGCTTTATCGAGATGTTTGTCGGTGTCGGTGCTGCGCGTGTACGTGACCTCTTCGAGCAGGCTAAAAAAGATGCACCCTCTATCATCTTTATTGATGAGATCGACGCTATCGGTAAGAGCCGTGCAGCCAGCGGAAACATGGGCGGAAATGATGAGCGCGAACAGACACTCAATCAGCTGTTGGCTGAGATGGACGGCTTTAGTACAGATATACCGATCATTGTCCTCGCAGCAACCAACCGTCCTGAGATCCTGGACCCTGCGCTGATGCGTCCGGGCCGTTTTGACCGGCAGGTGCTCGTTGACAAGCCCGACTTCGAAGGGCGAAAGCAGATACTGAATGTCCACGTCAAGGGGATCAAACTTGACCCCAAGGCTGACCTTGAAGAACTGGCACGACTAACAGCAGGCCTGGCCGGTGCAGATCTGGCCAACATCATCAATGAGGCTGCACTTTTGGCCGGACGAAAAAAGCAGCTGAGTGTCACGCAGGACGACCTTCTTGAAGCCGTAGAACGTGCTATAGCAGGACTTTCCAAAAAGAGCCGCCGAATTGATCCGAAAGAGAAACGCATTGTTGCGTATCATGAGTGCGGACATGCCCTTATGGCAGAGATCACAAAAGGTGCCAAGCGCGTCTCAAAGGTCTCTATCATCCCGCGCGGATTGGCTGCTTTGGGTTACACGCTCAACACACCCGAAGAGAACAAATACCTGGCGCAAAAGCATGAGCTGATGGCCGAAGTCGATGTCCTTTTGGGCGGACGTGCAGCAGAAGAGGTCTTTATCAAAGAGATCTCAACGGGTGCTAGCAACGATCTTGAACGTGCGACAGACATTATAAAAAACATGGTTCAGCTTTATGGTATGAGTGATGTTGCGGGACTGATGGTCCTTGAAAAACAGCGTACTACCTTCCTAGGCGGTGGCATGGGCTCAGCTCGCGAGTACAGTGAAAAAATGGCAGAAGACATGGATCAGCATATCAAATCTGAGCTGGCGGCACACTATGCCCAAGTCGTAAACTCGCTAAATATGTACAAAGATGCTATCGAGACCATGGTAAGCTCTCTGTTTGAAAAAGAGACGATTGACGGAGATGAAGTGCGCCGTATTATTGCTGAATATGAAATAGAAAATGGCATGGCAACGCGTCTTCAAGAAAAAAAGAAAACCGGTCTGGAAAAAGAGAAAAAAGAGGATGAAGAGATCTCTTCTGAATTGAAAGGCGAGTAGAGGTGAACCCGCGAACTGACATATTTTTTATCTCTCGCTATGGCTGGGATCTAGTGATGCCTTTGGGTGTCTTGAGCCTGTCTCTTCTTCTGATTGTCGGTTTTACATTTTCCACTTTTTTGGTGTTGGTGCTGTTTACTTTTTTGCTGTTTGTCCACCGCAATCCTGAGCGCATTTCAAGTTATGCGCAAGATGGTGCCATACTTTCTCCTATCGACGGCAAGCTCAAGCGTATCAGTTCCATCGAAAACTCTCCTATCGACGGCAAGCCGGGCTTTGAGCTTCTTATCGAGTCGGGATATGCCGATGTCGCCATCTTGCGCGCACCGATCTCTTCGGTGATGGGCATTGACAAACTTCGCCGCGGTTCGATGCTGAACCTGAGCTCTTCGCTTAAGGAGCTGAATGAGACGGCAGATGTCCGTTTCTCTTCAAAGCGGGGAAGTGTGCTTGTCCGGCACCTTTTGGGCTCATGGACACGCCCGTTACGCTTTGGCAGTGAGGGGGATGTGATGCAGGCTCAGCGTTATGGGTTTATGCTAAACGGAGTCACTACTATCTATCTTCCGTCTAACTCTCGTGTCGCTATCAAAGAGGGGATGCCCTTGCGCGCGGGTGAATCCGTGATAGGCTTCTTCAGTGAAACAGCCTAAACAGCTCATCTACGTCCTACCCAATCTTTTTACGGCCGGTGGTATCTTTTCGGGCATGATGAGCCTGGTGATGAGCAGCTCGGGAAAATTCGAGTACGCCGCCTGGCTGATCCTGCTTGCACTGCTCTTTGACGGTCTGGACGGACGCATCGCGCGTTTGACTAAGACGACATCAAAGTTTGGTCTTGAGTTCGACTCTCTGGCCGATGTTATCTCATTTGGGGTCGCTCCGGCTATGCTTCTGTACCAATTCTGCGGAGTGGATTACGGCCGTTTTGGGATGGTGGTGAGTGCACTCTATGTCATTTTTGGCGCTATTCGTCTTGCCCGTTTTAATGTGACGACCATGGAGATCGAGCCTTCTGTCTTTATCGGTGTGCCTATTCCGACGGCCGCTGTGTTTGTCTCTATACTGATCTTGCTGTATGAGAAGTACGCGCTTACGATGTATCTGCCGCTTCTTCTCGTGGCTCTTTTTGTTTCCATTTTGATGGTGAGCAATATCCGTTATCCAAGCTTCAAAAAGATTGATCTTCAAAAAGCGCACTTTATCAAGGTTTTGGTTGCTCTGGTGGTTGCCGCTTCATTTGTTTTTATCTACCCCGTAGAAACCCTGGCCCTCCTTATAGGGGGCTATCTTCTTTTTGGCGTAAGCCGAGCCTCACTCTACTTTTTCAAACAGCTGCTGAAAAAGCACGAAAGCAACAAAGAGTAGAAAAAAAACTTCTGTTCTATTTGTTGATCTTAAAATCAAAAAATTGCGACTGGAAGTCAGCTTCAGAGATGTTCCTAAAGGCGACGACAGCTCCCTCGTTGTTTTGCGTTTGCAGGTAGAGCAGTCCCAGAGCATATCGGCTCTCTTTGTGTTTTGGGTTCTTTCTCTTGGAGAGTTCTAGAAGTGCGATGGCATTGGCGGGGTGCTTGGCGCCTGTCGCTGCTATAGCCGCAAGAAAAAGAGTGTGCGAGTCCTGCTGTTTGTAGGTGTCGATGAGTTCATTGTAAAGGCTAAAGGCCTCTTCGAAGTTTTGGGTGTAGATGCTGACCAGGGCCAGGGCCTGAATAATCCCTATCGGACTCTCTTTTTCCATACGCATCTTCTCTGTGAGCTGTTGGCGAAGCGGATGGAGCGCGCCTGTTATCTGTGCGTACTGCATATAGAGATATTTGGTGATAAACGGCCCGTAATAAAAGTCATTCATACTGAAGTTTTGGCGCTTGAGATGGGCGATAGCATTTCGTGCAAACATCTTGCTCTCTTCTTTGGCGTAATGCGCATCGATGTAGAGCAGATGAGGCAGAATGTCATTGGGCAGCATTGTGATCAGTTTTTGCGTGCTCTGCTGTGCGAGTGCCTCTTTTCCTATGCTCATCGCGATAAGCGCATCAAAAGCCAGGTTAAGAGGGCGCTCTTTCTTCTTCTGCTGCATCCATTGGTAGGTCGCGGGAAAGTTCGCCTCTTTGAAGTGGATCAGCGCGCGATAAAAATCAAACTCCTCGTCTTTGGGCTCTAGAGCAAGGTTCTCTTTGATGATCTGGTTGAATTTCTGGTTCTCCTGGTTCGTCACTTTTGCACACAGTATGGCAAAAATACCCGAGAGGTAGTTTTTGGCATCGAGGTGGTAGGACTGGACAAAGTGTTTATGGGCAAGGGAGAGTTCGCCCATCTGCGCATAGGTCAGGGCCAGATTGTAGTGTACGATCGCGTGGCGCGGGTGGAGCTCTGCCATCTCTTTGAGGCGCTGATTGGCCTCGTGCAGGTGAAAACCGAGCGCCATCCGAATAGACTGGGCGATGTTGAGATTGACTTTGGAAAGCGAGGCACTCTGGTTGAGATAGTCGCTCGCACTTGAGACATTGTCGATGGAGACGCTGGCATTTCCCTTACGGATATAGGAGATCGTCTGGTTGGCGTTAAAGATCTTGAAGGGAGCAAAATAGAAAAGGACTTGATAGATCGTGCTTTGGTTGTGGATGATGTTGTCATGAAAATTCTGCTGTGCCAGAGTGACATCAAAAAGCGACTCTTTTAAAAATGTCTCGACAGGGTAGTAGCTGTAGACCTCTTCGGGGTACATCTCGGTAATGTTTTTCAGAAGGTTTGCCGCATTGTGCACCTGTCCGGATTTTAGATCGACAAGGGCCAGGGCAACCTGGCTTTTTGCGGGTGAGATCCCCTGCTGGATGGCGGAGCGAAGGTATTTTTTGGCAAGAATGAGATCGCCAAGGTTGGCATAGAGCAGGCCCAGGCTCAGGGCATTTTCGTCCTGATACTCTTTTTCAAGACTTGCTATAGCCGTATGGTAGGAGCCAAAAAGTGTGCTGATCTTGGCCTGGAGCTGGTTTTGAAGGGCGGCATACTCTTGCGAACTTCTATGTGTCAGCGCAGAGAGAGCCTCGAGGTAGTTCTCTTGATAGAAGCTGATCAGGGCAAAATAGTAGGAGTACATCGGTGATGCGGTCTCCTGGCTCAGGTAGGATTGGGCCAGGTTGATGTACTTTTCAAATCTTTTCTGGTCTTTCAGCTCCAAAGAGGCAACGGCCGCATTGATCGCACTGACGCAGAGGTTTTGTCTGTTTTGTATGGCCAGATCAAAGCTCTTAATCGCTTTTTCATACTGCTTGTCTTTGAACTGGGCAACGCCGAGGTTGTAGTAGGAGATGGACTCGCTGTAGGTCGCGATCTTTTCGTAGAGTTTGAGCGCATCGGGCTTGTAGCCGTGTTCGTAGAGGTGGTTTGCCCGCTTTATCATCTGCTCAAGATCGGAAGAGGAAAGTTTTTTTATCTCCTCTTGCGTCGTCTGTTTCGGGCTAAGTTCGATCTCTTCTTGATAGTAGGGGGCATCGTCGCTGCTGAGAAGTAAAAACAGAAGTAAAGTAAGAAGAACAAGCGCAAGCGCAGAACCGATAAGAAGAAACTTTTTCTTCGAAGAGGGCTTCTTTTCGCCCTTGTCGTCGTAGCGGTGCTCGAAGGAGCCGACCCCGGCAGCCTCCTCCTCTTCGATTATGATTATCTCTTCATCGTAATTAGCCAACACCGTTCCTTTGAGAGGTTTACAAATAATCTATATTATAACACATAAGCTGTTTTAAATTCTTGGGTTGGCCAGCACAGCCTGCTATAGCAGGTCTTCTGAAAGAGTCTTAGGCATTGAGCGGCGAGAGTTTGTAAGAGAGCTCCACCCTGTTTCTGCCCATCTTTTTGGCGCGGTACAAGGCAGCATCAGCGCGCTCAACGATGCTGTGCAGGGAGTCGTTTTCATGAAGTTCTGCGATGCCAAAAGACGCGGTTTGCCTGCCGATCTGTCCAAAACCGCACTGTTGTATCTGATCGCGCAGTCTCAGGGCGATCTCCTGCGCTGCCATGAGGTCGGTTTTGGGCAGCAAGATCACAAACTCCTCGCCTCCCCAGCGTCCGATGGTGTCGCTGCTTCTGAATGTTTTTTTGAGTATCTGTGTGATCTCTTTGAGGTAGCCGTCTCCGGCGTTGTGGCCGTAGGTGTCGTTTACGGCCTTGAAATAGTCCAGATCCATCAAGATAAGGCAGAGCGCACGGCCGGTCTCGGCGAACTTTTCTCTCTCCTGCGCAAACGACTCTTCGATCTTGCGGCGGTTGCACAGTCCGGTAAGCGGGTCGGTGTTTGACCTCTTCAACAATGCCCTGTTTTTCAGCTTGAGTTCGTTGTTGGCTGCTTCGAGTGCTCTGGTCTTTTGCTCGATGATCTTGTCGAGACCGGGGGTGAGATGGACGGGCTGCTGCGAGAGGCTGTAGCCCTCGTCGATAACATTGTGGATAGTGTCGTCATGCAGTTTTGTCCTCAGCCTTCGCACCAGCGCGCGCAAACCGTCTCTGCTCATTACCTTGTCTTTGTAGACCACCGCTTCGATCATCGCGTAGTCCACGACACTGTGCGGATTGTCAAGAAGCAGCTCCAAAAGTGCGCGTTCGCGCTTTGTCAGGGTGTCGTCCTTTCTTCTTCGCTGCAGGCTCGCACAGGCAGAGAGTTCGGGCGGGGTGAGTTTGGCGATCTTCATCCTCAGCTCCTCAAGATGAAAGGGCTTTTTCAGATAATCGACGCAGCCGAGTTCATAAGCTTTTTGCAAGGAGCCCAGGTCCGTGTTCGAGCTTATCATCATGACGTTGGCCTCGCTGTGCTCTGCGGTGATCGCTTTGAGCAGTTCCAGGCCGTTGACATGGGGTACGTTGATGTCGAGGATGTAGAGGTCGAAGCGTTCACCCAGCGCGTTCAAGACATCCTGCCCGTCAAGATAGCTCTGCACGGTATGGCTGTCAAGCTTCAGGACTTTTACAATGGCCCGGTTTAAAGAGATGTTATCTTCAAGGAGTAGGATTTTCATGCGTGCATTTTACACAGATGGAATGTCATCGGTATGACATTTTAAAAAATATGTAAAAATTGTTCCTGTTTTTTCATCCGACTCAAGGCTTATTTCAATGGAATATTTTTTTGCAATCTCGCTGACGATGCTAAGACCCAGACCATAGCCGCCAAGAACGCTGTTCTCTCTGAAATATTTGTCAAATATCTTTGTGCTGTTTTGTATAGCTTTTCCGCTGTTGTGAAAAGAGATCATGGCCTGATCGAGAGTGACGGTGATGCGGCTTTTCGGCGCACTGTATTTGATGGCGTTGGAGAGGGTGTTGTCGATGAGCCGCAGCAGTTCGGTGTGCGAGATCTCTACGGTGCAGCCGCCCCTATTTTCGAAGAGGATCGTTTTGGAGTTTGCCCTTGCGATGCTTTGAAAATAGTCGATGCGCGAGTGCAGAACCGCGTCAAGGCTCAGAAGCTCTACGGGATAGTGCAGCCGCTCTTTGGTGAGAATGAAACTCATGTCGTCATAGGAGCTGCGCAGGGTTTTCAGGGCCGTGTTGATCTCCCCGCTATACTCGTCCTCTCCGAATTCGAGTTCGCGCAGCTCATTGTTAAGCGTGATGATGCTCAGCGGCGTTTTGATCTCATGCATGGCGCTTTGCACAAACCGGTCCTGCTCGCCAAGGCGCATCTCTTTGGTGCGCACCTTGGAGATGATGATGATTGCGACGATGCCCAGAACGGTTATCAGAAGCATCAGGTAGTTCAGCCTGTCCAGACTCTCGTGAAACTCGCTCTCGTCAAACAAGATGGAGTAGATGATCTTCGTGTCGTCAAATATCGCACTCATCGTGGAGACGTAGAGCACCTTGTAGGGGGTGCCCTCGTCGACAAAATAGTCTGTGACCAGGCTGGCCCCGTGAAGTTTTGCGGCGATAGCGCCCCCCTCTTCTGTCTGCGAAACGATTTCATTGATGTTGGGCTTGTAGGAGGGGTAGTCTTTCAAGATCAGATCGTTGATAAGCTCGGTATTGACGATGATATAGGCCTTGGCATCTTTGACATTGGCAAAGGTGTCGATGAGTTTATGCAGCTGTTTTAGCTGATGTTTGGTGTCGCTGTAGGTGTAGCTCACCTGCACGATGGCACTTTTCTCATCGCCGTTTTGTGCAAGGTAGGAGTCCGAAAAACTCAGAAACTTTTTAGAGTGTCTTTCAAAGATGGGAGAGGAGCAGCCGATGATGCCCTTCTCGTAATGCTCATCAAAGGTGCTCTTGGCAAAACTCAGATCGAATCCGATGTCAGGAGCATAGGTGCTGTTGCGAATAATCAGCTCTTTGTCAGTGATGTAGATATTGTAGGCCCCGTCTTCATTGATCTGCCTGTGTATCTCGCTAAGATCGCCACCTTGAGGATGCGTCTTCAGATACTCAAGCACCTCCGCGTGCTTTTCGAGCAAAATGCTTTTTTGCGTGCTGTACTCATACAGAAGCTTGGACAAAAAGTCACTCGTCGTGTTCTTGATCTGATAAAAAAAGAGCTGCGTATCTTTTTCATGGCTTTGGGTGATGTTGTTGTAAAGCAGGCGATAACCGACAAGATCGATGAGCAAAAAGATGCCGATGATGACAAAGATAAAGGAGGAAGTTTTAAAGTCTCTGGTTTTGATTGGGCTCTCCGCGTGGGCAATTGTTGGCATTTTAACGGAAATAATCTAAAAGTTTTAAAATGTCATACCGATGGCATTTGGGTTTGCTGCGATGGTGCAAATTTAAAATCAGGAGACAAGATGAATTTGTCAAAATTCAAAGCCTTAGTGCTTTCATGCGCAGCTGCCGCTGCATTTATAGGATGCGGAAGCAGTGACTCAGGTACAACAGCACCCGTCACACAAACGGGTACTTTTGTAGATGCCCCGGTACAAGGACTGAAATACGCCACCGCAACTCAAAACGGGTTCACGAATGATAAAGGGGAATTCAAGTTTGTCAATGGCGAGCAAGTGGAGTTCTCTTTAGGAAACCTCTCCTTTGGAAAAGTAGCGGCCCAGTCCTTGGTAACGCCCTACACTATGGCAGGAGACACAGACATATCAAACCCGTCTACAAAAGCTCAAAACATAGCGATGCTTTTGCAAAACCTGGACCAGAACAGAACCAATGTGGGAGTACTGGTCATCAATGCTCTGTTTGCTAATTATGATTTCTCAGATGTAAACCTGTCTGATCCGGCGTTAGAGTCTTCTATGAATGCTTTGTTGGCAGTACCGGCTATTGCTGCCAAGATAGATCAAAACGACAACTCTGTAATAAGTGCGTTTCAGGCTACTACAAACATGAACAATTATCTAACTGAAAATTCTCTTCAGTATGATAAAAAATTCACTCAGGAATACTTAAACGGCAAAACATTTTATGCTATTCAATACTGGGGGAATGACGGTTGGCAAACATTTGAAACAATATTCGGATCCGATGGACAAGTAACATGGGTAGACACGATTGATGGTACTTTTAGTGAGCCCTATGAAATTACAAGTGATGGCAAATTAAAAGTTACTCCACAATTCGGCTCTGATCCGGTTTTTTATTTGACAATTAAAAGTGTTACAACCGATTATATTGAGTACACTGCGGATGATTCTACGGTTAGTGAATATTTCTATTTTGACAAAGCCAAGGCGGATGTAAAATTCGCTTCATTGCAATCAGGATCAACGACGACTGCAACTGTTTCAGTGGCAGGAGGGTTTAGTGCGGAGTGGCTAGATGGAAGAACTATCTGGGCCGTTGCTCAAGATGACGGCACTGGCCTATGAGGGAAGTATACATTTGCTTTTGAAAATAACAGACTAAACATCTTGGAATTGAGTGATTATGATTACCCTTATACTATTGATTTGTCAGGTTATATAACAGTAGATGAAGGAAGTAACTTAGATTCTGGTAGCGATGGACAACATTATAAGATTCTTGCCATTGATGGTAGCAAAATATCGCTATGCGACGGCGAATTATATAGTGAAGTTGAAAGTTGCACCACAGCCACAGAGTATTTTTTCACAAATCAAGCCGATGCACAGGCTTATATGAATACGCTGCCTTAACAA
Source organism: Campylobacterales bacterium (assembly GCA_014859655.1). Classification (GTDB taxonomy): domain Bacteria; phylum Campylobacterota; class Campylobacteria; order Campylobacterales; family Sulfurimonadaceae. The sequence continues at coordinate 19,127 of JACUTT010000018.1, read as the reverse complement.
TCCAGCAAACTCCTTTTTCCGTCAGAAATGACGGAAAAGGCAGCTTGACAAACAACAGAGCTGCTATAGCAGCTCTTCTTACTCTTCAAAAAACCCCGTTTCAACCCCAAATCAGAATAAAACAGACCTAAACAAGTATAATGCCGTCCATATCGAAAAAAGGCAGAGGGCTGTATGAAAATAGGGATAATTTTGGCACTTTTGAGCACGCTGCTCTGGGCGGAGACGGTGCTGCTTGATGCGCTGCAGATCGAGGAGGCTGCCCTTCGTTCGGGCACTTTTGTGCTGAGCGGTGAGGAGGCCTTGCAGACGAGGAGCATTACGCTTCAGGAGCGTCTGGAGCGCGAGGTCTCGTTTAGCCGTGTGAACGATGTCAAAGGGGAGGGGGCGGTCTCTTTTCGCGGGGTCGATTTTCGCGCAACGGATTATGTCCAGGACGGCATCCCGCTTTATCGCAGCGTCAACGGCTTTGTAGACACGAAGTTTGTCATGAGCAGTGCAGACCTTAGCCTCAACGACGGCTCGGCTCCGACCTCGATGGGGGTGGCGCCGATGGGCGGCGAGGTGCAGGTGAACTCCAAAGCCCCGCAAAAATCCCTCCAAAGCAGCATAAACACGACACTCTCAAGCAATGACGAGTACTATCAGGCGAGTCTGGGCGGGCGCGGGGAGAAGCTCTATTTTCAGGCCGATCTGGGCTATTACCACCGCTCCGACTACCGCCTCTCTTCAGAGTACGAAGCCACCCGCTCAGCCGGAGGGAAAGCGCAGCAACAGCGACAAAGAGCAGTATGACATTGCCCTCAAAAGCGGCATCTACCTGAACGAGAAGACCCATCTCGCGGCAAAACTGAGCCTGAGCCGTTCGCAGTACGGACTCCCCGCCAATGTCTACACGGACCTGCAAAACCCCGTCTGGGACGCCTACTCGCGCATTGACAAAAAAGATCTCAACAGCTTCTATCTTTATGGGGACTACAAAGAAAAAGCGTATGCGCTTAGTCTCAGGGGCTATTATGACGAGTATAGAGACATCTGGAGCATCTATGACGACGCTCTTTATAGCTCGGTCCAGCCGAAGACGAGCTATGACGACACCCGACTGGGCGCCATAGCAAAGGCGTCTATGACGCAGGAGTCGCACAAAGAGAGCTTTTTGTTTCAGGCCGAACAGAATGTGCACAATCGCCAAGGCGGCGCCATGCCAAATGCAGCGTTTCAGGCCGACACGCTGAAGGCTAGCTACCTTCACGAGTGGGCGCTGAGCGAGGACTTGAAGTTTGAGGGCGGCCTCTCTTACACGCAGCTGCAGGCGAAAAAAGAATCAGGCGCGGGCGCGCTCAACCCCGCCGAAGACAAAGAGGCCCTTGACGCCCAGGCGAAGCTCAGCCACACCGGGGATGAGAGTACGCTCTACGCAAGTATTTCAAAAAAGAGCCGTATGCCCTCTATGGTGGAGATGTTTACCTTTTTTCCTTTTCCCTGGATCACGGCCAACCCCGGGCTCAAACCCGAAAAAAGCCTGCAGTACAGCGGCGGCTATCAGCAGATGCTGGGCGAGACAAGCCTGATTGATCTCTCGCTCTACTATTATGATATCCGCGATCTTATCGTCTCCAGTAGTATGAGCTATAGCAACCGCGAAAAGGCAAAGCACTACGGGGCGGAGCTGCGCATGGAGAGCGAGGCGTATGAACGCCACCAGCTGCGTTTGAGTTACGCCTATGCCCATTCCCGCGACTCTGAGGAAAAAGCCTTGGTCTTGATCCCGGAGCACCGCGTGAAACTCGAAGACACGCTTGCGATTGCAAAGGCGTGGAAGGGCTACCTGAGCTACCAGTACCTCGGTGCGCGCTATAGCACGAACACCGCGACCTACAGTGAGGAACTTAAAAGGCTCGGCGTCTGCCATCTGCTCGAGGCCCAGGCGCTCTACGAGATCTCCGTGCAGACGAAACTGCGTGTTGGCATCAAGAACCTTCTTGACGAAGCCTATGAGTGGAAGTACGGCTACCCGACGCAGGGCCGCAGCTATTATGTGTCACTGCAGAGCGCATTTTGATGGCGGATGGGCTTTATGAGAGCAGTTTTAAAGTTTTATAAACATTGTATAGCTATAATTTATAATATAATGGAAAAAAAGGCACCTCTAAAATGCAGTTGGGGTTTTTAGAGGTGCCCAAAAGTCTAAAGGGGAGCACAAGGATGTATAAAGAGGCACTGCCTTCACATGTGAAGTTTCAGCGTATCGTAATGGGCTGGCTGGCTATAGCCTCGCTGTTTTTTCGTGAGATTGACCTGGTATGGCTCTTTTTTGCGATCACGTTTTTTAGTATTTTTTTGGGCACCGAGTACAGCCTTCCGACGCTCTTCTACAAGCTTTTCCGCGCAGTATTTTCCCGCGACCTTGTGCACATCTCCGAGCACCATGTCCGTTACTATCAGATCAACACCTCTATGGACGTCATTGACCATATATTGCGGCTCATGGCCTCCTTGATGGCACTTATTTTCTACTATAGCGGCGCCGAGATCATTGCCTGGAGTGTGGTGAGTTTTCTCAGTGTCTTTATGATGCTCAGCGCCTATTTCGGTTTTTGCCTCTCCGCGCTGAGTTACATCGGCCTTGAGAATCTGCGTAAAAAGTTTAAATCGGATCTCTCTGCACAGTCCTCTTTTACCTGCGTCAGCTCCATTGGCGGTGCACGTTCGCATCTGAACGAAAACTGTATTCTTGCCAAACAGTGTTTCACCCCCTACAAGCGCTGCGACAGCTGCCATATTACCATCAGCGAGTGTCTGGGGACAAAGTTTAACAGTACGGTCATCATCATCGGGCTGCTCTTGGCGGCGTTTTTGTTTGTCGAGAACCAGACCTTTATCCAGTTGAACATTCTTCTCATCATGGGGCTTATCTTCTGGCTGGGCTATCAGATAAACTACACAACCGACGAACTCGCTCAGAGCAATGATGCCAATATTACACTGAACACAAAACTCAAAAACCATGCGCTCTCACTAGAAGCGGAGGTCAAGCGCCGTACTGCCGACATCGAGTACATGGCGACGCACGACATGCTGACGGGACTTTACAACCGCTTCTCCTTTGAAAAGATCCTGATTGATGCCTTTGAGGGTATGGATGCTGCAAGGCCCTCTTCGCATCTGGCCTTCATCGATCTAGACAAATTCAAGGCGATCAACGATGCCGTCGGGCACCTCGCGGGCGACAGGCTGCTTTGCGATATGTCTTCCATTTTCGCACAGAGTGTCGGCCAGAAGGGCTCCATAGGAAGGCTCGGCGGGGACGAGTTTGCGATCTTGTTTCAAGACGTGACCCAGCAGGAGGCCCTGAATGTCTGTCAGGAGATCTGCGAGAAGGCGGGTGCTTATGACTTTATCTGGGAAGAGCAGCATTTCAGCATCGGAGCCAGCATCGGTTTGGCGACGCTCGATGCGTCGATGCAGGACATCAAAGCGGTGATGCACCACGCCGATCAGGCCTGCTATGTCGCTAAAAAATCAGGGCGAAACCAGGTACGTCTGCACGCCTAAATGCTCCTGTTTATACGGATGAGGAAGAGCGCTGCCTGGCGCTATTTCGCGCCTCTTCAGCCCTGCTATGCATTTTTTCACACGGGGATGCAGCATGGCTACCACTGTAATAAGTACCTAGCCCTGCGCCATCTCTTTGACTTTTGCGAGCTGGCTGAAAAACACAGCACAAAGGTCGACTGAGAAGCTCTGGGGAGGCTGGCCGCTGCAAGGACGTACTTGAGGAGTATCTTTACTTCGCCAAAATGCTCTTTTCGCTTGAGGAGACCCCTTTGAGGGTGCAAAACCGCAGGACACGGCGCCATGATACTTACCTCTTTTGATCTTCAGGGGAGCACTCTTGGCAGACTCTACCCTCTGAGGGCAAAACTCTCGGGAATGTATTCATATAAGAAGTTGCAAAAACACTTTAGAGGTGCCCTATGATTTTAGCGGCACGCTTGGATATTTCGGTGCACCAGCAAAACAGATGGGGTAACACAGCAGAAAGTATCTTTTTAAAAAAGTCCAGTAGCCTGCCAAAGCAGGCTGCGCACTTACAGGTAAGGTTTAAGAATCTCGGGAATGGTGATCGAGCCGTCTTCGTTCTGGTAGTTCTCCATGATCGCGACGATCGTGCGTCCGACCGCAAGAGAGGAGCCGTTTAGGGTGTGGACGAGGGAGTTTTTCTTACCGTCTTTGAAACGGATCTTGGCCCGTCTTGCCTGGAAGTCTCTTGTGTTGGAGATGGAAGAGATCTCCCTATAGCAGCCCTGGCCCGGCAGCCACACTTCGAGGTCTATAGTGCGTGCGGCGGAGAAGCCCATGTCGCCTGTGCACAGCTGCATCTGTCTGAAGGGAAGGCCCAAGGCTTCGAGCATATCCGAGGCGCACTCTACCATCTCTGTGAAGATTTCGTCGCTCTGCTCGGGCGAGGCAATCGCGACAAGTTCGACTTTTGGGAACTGGTGCTGGCGGATGATGCCGCGGGTGTCGCGTCCGGCCGCACCGGCCTCTTTTCGGAAGCACTGGGTAAAGGCGGTCATCTTTAGAGGCAGCTGATCAAGCGGGATGATCTCGTCTTGATAAAGGTTGGTCAGGGGCACTTCGGCGGTGGGGATGAGGTAGAGCCCTTCGCTCTCAAGGCGGTAGAGGTCATCTTTGAACTTCGGAAGCTGTCCGGTGCCCATAAGACACTCTGCATTGGTGATGACGGGCAGGGAGTACTCCGCAAAACCGCGTTCGCTGTTGAAGTCAAGCATAAAGTTCACCAGCGCGCGTTCGAGTTTCGCGCCCATGCCCTGCATTACCGAAAAGCGGCTTTTGGCGAGTTTCACTCCTTTTTCAAAGCTGATCCACTGGTTGTTCTCGGCCAGTTCCCAGTGCTCTTTGGGCGTAAAGTCGAAGCTGCGCGGCTCAAGAACCCTTTTGAGTTCGATGTTTTCCTCTTCATCTGCGCCGACGGGGACGTCTTCGTCGGGGATGTTGGGGATAGCGCTGAGAATGGTGTCGAGCTTCTCTTCTTCAGCGCGGCAGAGTTCCTGCTTGTCGGCGATGACGATCTTGTTGGCATCGACTTCGGCTTTGAGCGCGGCGACATCTTTCCTCTCATGTTTGTAGATACCGAAAAGTTTTGATTTTTCATTTTGCAGGGCCTGGGCACTCTCAAGCTCCTGGCGAATGCGCTTGTAGACCTGGTGGACTGAGCGCAGCTCTTCAAGCAGCAAAGGATCGACTTTGCGGCGCTGCAGCATCTGGGCCACACCCTCAAAGTCTTTGTGTAAAAGTTTGATATCGATCATGGGATTCCTAGAGTAAAAAGTTTTTAAGTATAGCAAAAATATGGTTAAATTTAGACCCTTTTCCTTCACTGCAGACAGCTCACAGAAGCGCTTTAACTCTTTTTTAGACGCCTTTAGGCATAATCGCCCATTATAAAAATGATTATTAGGGTGAAAAATGCTGGATTTTGAAAAATACATAAAATATTCCAAACCGGGACCGCGCTACACTTCCTACCCTACCGCCTTAGAGTTTTCAGACAGCTTCAGCTACACGACCTACATCAGCAAGCTCGAGAACCAGGAGAGTTCCCGTCCGCTTTCACTCTATTTTCATCTTCCCTTTTGCCGTTCTGCCTGCTACTTTTGCGGCTGCAACGTCGTCTTTACCTCAAAAGAGGAGAAGAAAGAGCGCTACATCGACTATCTTTTTGCAGAGATGGAGATACTCAAAGCGCATCTTGACACCTCCCGAGAGGTGATGCAACTTCACTTCGGCGGCGGAACACCGACCTTCTTTTCCGCAGAGCAGCTCGGACGCATCATTGCAAAGATCAAAGAGACCTTTGCGAATTTTCAAAAAGATGCCGAGGTGAGCTGCGAGATCGATCCGCGTTTTCTGGATGAAGAGCAGATGAAACTGATGGTCGAAAACGGCTTCAACCGTGTGAGCTTCGGCCAGCAGGACTTTGACGAGAAGGTGCAGACCGCGGTGCATCGCATCCAGCCCTACGACATCACGAAAAATGCGGTCGATCTTGCCCGAAAATACGGGATAAATAGCATCAATGTCGATCTGATCTACGGCCTTCCCTACCAGACCTTCGAGAGCTTCAAGAAGACGCTTGAGCTTACGCTTACCCTTGACCCTGACCGTCTGGCCGTCTTCAACTACGCGCATGTGCCCTGGCTGAAAAAGACGATGCGCAAGATCGACGAGACGACCCTGCCACGTCCTGATGTCAAGCTCAATATCTTGAAATACACCATAGATTTCTTCGAGCACAACGGCTACAAGATGATCGGAATGGACCACTTCGCCAAGCCGGGCGACGAGCTGTTTCTGGCCATAGAGAAGGGCGAGCTTCACCGAAACTTCCAGGGCTACACGACCAAAGGGGGCGCGGATCTTATCGGCATCGGCATCACCTCCATAGGCGAGGGCGTAGACTACTACGCGCAAAACCACAAAGAGATGGCGGAGTATGAAGCGGCGATCGATGCGGGAAAACTTCCTTTCGAGCGCGGTATTGTACTGAGCGAAGACGACCGGATCCGACAGTTTGTGATTATGGAACTAATGAGTAACTTCAAGCTGGATATCAAGCGTTTTGAGTCATTATTCGCTATCAATTTCAAAGAGTATTTCGCCGATGCGCTTGAGGCTTTAAAAGAGTTTGAAGCAGCTGAACTTGTGGCCGTGAGTGATGAGAAGATCGAGGTCTTCTCAACGGGGACGATGCTGATTCGTAACATAGTGATGCCCTTCGATGCCTACATGAAAGTGCATTCGGGAAATGAAAAAACCTTTTCCAAAACAGTTTAATTTGAAAGACGGACAGTGAAAGAAGCTAAAAAACCCGAAGAAATATTTAATTTTGCAGAGTTTACGGACCCCTGTGTCAAGTGCGCAAAGTGCGTCCCCGTCTGTACGATTTACAATGTCAATGCAGATGAGGTCACCAGCCCGCGCGGTTTTCTTGATCTTTTGGGCGCCTACCAAAAAGGCAAACTGGAGCTGGATAAGAACGCCAAAGACATCTTCGAGAGCTGTTTCTTGTGTACGGCCTGTGTCGAGGTCTGCCCCAAGTCGCTTCCGACAGATATGGTCATCGAGCAGGTCCGCGCAGATATCGCCGATAAGTTCGGTATCGCCTGGTTCAAGCGGGTTTTCTTCTACCTGCTGCGCCACAGAACAATGATGGACCTCATGTTTAAGCTCGGCTACGTCTTTCAGACCTGCGGGTTCAAGATCAAGCCCGAGAAGAGCTCTATGTTGCCGCGCTTCTCCCTGCCCATCATCAAAAAAGATAGGCTGCTTCCGGCACTGGGCAAGACCTCTTTTCTCAACAAATACCCCGAAAATATCGACAACGGAGGAGAGCGGACGGTCGCTATCTTCATCGGCTGTCTTGCCAACTACAACTACACCAACATCGGCGACTCTTTGCTCAAGGTGCTCAAAGAGCTGCATATCAACGCCTTTTTGGCAAAGGGACAGATGTGCTGCTCGGCGCCGGCTTACTTTACCGGAGACTTTAACACAGTCGACGCGCTGGCTAAAAAGAACATCGAGTATTTTGAGAGTTTTATAGACGATGTCGAAGCGATCATCATCCCCGAGGCGACCTGTTCGGCAATGATCAAGATCGACTACGAGCACTATTTCCACGACCAGAGCGAGTGGAGAGAGCGAGCGCTCAAGCTCAAAAGCAAGATCTACATGGTGACCGAGTGGTTGGAAAAAATGACGAATATCCACGATCTCTTGAAAGAGCACGACGGAAAAGATATGCGTATCACTTACCACGACCCCTGCCATGCGAAGAAGATGCAGGGGATTTTCAAAGAGCCTAGAAGCCTCCTGAGAGAGAACTACAACCTGGTCGAGATGAGCGATCCGAACCGCTGCTGCGGCTTTGGCGGGGTGACGATGCAGACGGAGAAATTCCATTTTGCCCAGGCGGCGGGAAAACCGAAGGCGGCCATGATCAAAGAGACCCAGGCGGAGTATGTCTCCTCGGAATGCTCGGCGTGCCGAATGCAGCTGACCAACGCGATGTTCGAGGGAAATGTGGACACCCTCTTCAAAAACCCCATCGAACTCATCGCCGATGCCCTCGAAGAGAAAGCCTAAACCTGCTATAGCAGCGTTTGGGTGCTTGCAAAAACATAATTTTGGAGCACTATGAACTTTTGGAACCATATCTACGAGCATTTTGAACCTGTAGCCTTCAGCCTCTTTGGCCTCAACGTCCACTGGTACGGGATAATGTATGTCCTCGCACTTCTCTCCGCGCTCTTTATGGCGAAATGGATCGTCACACGAGACAAACTGCCCATAGAGAAGGGGATTTTGGACGACTACTTCATCTGGATCGAGATCGGCGTGATCCTGGGCGCGCGTCTGGGCTACATCCTTTTTTACGATCCCAATACCAGCTATTATCTTACCCATCCCTGGCAGATCTTCAACCCCTTTGACGAGAACGGGGAGTTTGTAGGCATCCGCGGGATGAGCTATCACGGCGCTTTGCTCGGTTTTTTGCTCGGCAGCTACCTTTTTGCGCGCAAGCACAAGTACTCTTTCTGGTTTTTGATGGATATCGTCGCGATCGCCGTTCCGGTTGGCTACATTTTCGGGCGCATAGGAAACTTCTTAAACCAAGAGCTCATCGGACGGACAACGGAGGTTTCGTGGGGGATCTATGTCGACGGTATCCTGCGCCATCCTTCCCAGCTTTATGAAGCGGCACTCGAGGGTGTCGTGGTCGCGCTTGTCATTTATGCGATCCGTAAACGTCTTGCCTTTGCCGGCGGTCTGACGCTGATTTACGGTGCGCTCTACGGTCTGGCGCGCTTTGTCGCGGAGTTTTGGCGCGCGCCTGACAGCCAGCTGGGGTATGTCTATGGAGAGTGGATGACGCAGGGGCAGCTTCTATCCTTGCCGATGATTTTTATCTCGCTGGCCGGGATCTACTGCCTTTCAAAAAAAAGATACCCCCGCCGTTTGAAGCTGTAAACATTACTTTTGCGTTGTAGGATAATCCTCTTCGCGCATCTCGTAGAGCTTGAGAAGTGCCATAAAAAACGAGGTGATCGCGGGTCCGAGTATCATTCCCCAAAAACCAAATGCCGTCAATCCCGCCAGTATAGAGAAGAAGATAAGAAGTTCGTTGGTCTTGGTGCTGGATTTGATGATGTTAAGATTGATATACTTGATAATGAGCGGTTTGACAAAGGTGTCCGCAACGATGGAGATCACGATGATCGAGTAGACGGCAATGATAAGGGCGTTGCCGGTGTGTCCGAGCGAGAGTTCGTAGATCATAAAGGGCACCCACATCAAGGCCCCGCCGACGATAGGGATCAAAGAGGCAAAACCGTAGATAAAACCAAACAGAAGACCATTATAGCCGATCAGGCTGATCATCATCCCAAAAAGCGCTCCTTCAAGGGTCGCGGTTGCGATGATGGAGTAGAAAACGACGCTCATGACATTGGAGACTTCAATGCTCAGCAGGGTGGTATCCTGCTGGGGGAGGCGGATGATCTTGATGAGATAGTGCATAATGGTTTTGCCGTAGTACTGGGCAAAAAAGTAAAAGATGATGATCAAAAAGGCATCTTTTAAAAAGGAGGCGCTGTATTTCCCCAGACTTGCCGCGAGTCCTAGCGAGTCACCGGCCAATACGGTCAGGTGGTTGTAGTCGATAAAATTGATAAGCTGGACTTTTAGAAAATCCAAAGACTCGGGCAGGCTTATGATCCACATTTCGATCTTTGTATACACATAGGCGAAGGTGTCGATGTTTGCACTCTGCAGCTTCATGGTCAGGGCCGTTAAAAAGTAGCTTAGCGGAGCAAAGAGCAGGATGGCCAGCAGAACACTCGAAAGCAGGGCGGCTATGAGGTTGTTTTTAAACAGCAGAAGGAATCTTTTTTGTATGTTTGAGGTCGAAATCGCCAGAAGCGAACCGATGAGGATGGGCATCCAATAGGCATGATAGAGCTCATACATCCAGTACAGGGCAAAGGTAAAAAGCAGCAGCAGAAAGTGTTGTGGACGCATTGAAAATTCTCCCGAATAATGTTGACTAAAAAAGCGTGTCGTCTTCTTGCAATGGTGTAAACTTCAAAGTCTCATAGGTCTTCTTCGTGGCGATACGCCCGCGCGCCGTACGTTCGAGATAGCCGTTGGCCAAAAGATAGGGTTCGAAAACATCCTCTATCGTTCCCTCGTCCTCGCTAAGCGCGGCGGCGATGGTGCTCAGTCCCATCGCCTTGCCTTTGGCATCAAGCAGAAGGTTCAGAAGGCGAAGGTCCATCTCGTCAAAGCCGTTGTCGTTGATGCCCAGCTCATTGAGTGCATACTGCGTACGCTCCAAAAGAATGCTCAGCTCATCCGCCACCTCAGCAAAGTCACGCACACGGCGCAGCAGACGCAGGGCGATGCGGGGCGTTCCCCGGCTGCGGCGCGAGATCTCCAGTGCGGCTTCTCTGCCGATGGGCTTGTCCAGCTTGTGAGAGGCCTTTTCGATGATGGTCGCCAGCTCTTCGGGGTTGTAAAACTGCAGTCTGAAGTTCATACCGAAGCGGTCGCGAAGCGGGTTGGAAAGCATTCCGGCCCGGGTCGTGGCGCCGATAAGTGTAAAGTTGGGCAGGTCGATCTTGACCGTCTGCGCGGCCGGACCGCTGCCGATGATGATGTCGAGCCGAAAGTCTTCCATAGCAGGGTACAAGATCTCTTCGACCGCAGGCGAGAGACGGTGGATCTCGTCGATGAAGAGAATGTCGCCTTCTTCGAGGTTGGTCAAGATCGCCGCGAGATCACCGCTTTTTTCTATCATCGGCGCGGCAGTGACCTTGATGTTGGTGTTCATCTCGCTGGCGATGATGAGCCCCAGGGTCGTCTTGCCCAGACCCGGAGGGCCGTAAAATAGAACATGGTCAAGTGCCTCGCCGCGTTTTTTGCTCGCCTCTATAAAGACGCCGAGGTTTTTTTTCAGCTGTTCCTGGCCGATGTACTCATCCCAGCAGTCCGGGCGCAGCGATCTCTCCAGCTCTGTCTCGGTGGTAAACTTCTCTATCTCAACAATACGTTCCATCAATAGGTGTGTTCCTGTTGAGGAAATGTGCGGTTTTCAATCTCGTTTTTGAAGCTCTTTACCGCCTCTTTGACGAGGGTGGAACCGTCCATATATTTTTTGACAAACTTGGGCGTAAAGGCCTCAAAAAGACCCAGCATGTCCGAAAAGACCAGAACCTGTCCGTCCACGCCGTTCCCCGCACCAATGCCGATGACAGGTATCTTGACCGCATCCGCTATCAGCTTGGCCGCCTCGGCTTTTACGCCTTCTACGACAAGACAAAACACGCCCGCATCTTCAATCGCTTCGGCATCTTCGATCAGTTTTTCGATGTCGTGAGGGGTCTTTCCCTTGACGAGATAGCCGCCTTCCGCACGGACTGACTGCGGAAGCAGACCGATGTGCCCGCAGACGGCAATGCCGTGTTTGCACAGGTTGCGGACAAGGGCCGCCTTCTCTTTTCCGCCTTCGATCTTGATGGCATCGGCAGGAGACTCCTGGTAGACACGGATGGCGTTTTTGAGCGCTTCTTCGTCGTTATTATAGGTGCCAAAGGGCATATCGCAGATCACAAAAGTGTTTTTTGCACCTCGGCAGACGGCGTTGGTGTGGTAGATCATCTGATCAAGCGTCGCGCTCAGGGTGTCCGCTTTGCCATTGAAACTCATGTTGAGACTATCACCCACGAGGATAATGTCGGCACTCTCTTCAAACAGCGTCGCAAAAAGGGCATCATAGGCTGTGATCACGGTCAAAAGACGTTCGTTTTTAGCTTTTTTTATACTGTTGATTGATAGTTTTTTAGGACTTGACATTTTTTGTCTCCCTGCAGTTGTGGTCTTTTTCTTGCGTATTTTACGACCTGCGCTATAGCAGCAAAGGCGCTTCGTGAATCTTAGCGTATTATACTAAATCAAATTGAATTAAGGGCACTTCTAAAAACCCCAGTCGCCTTTAACGATAGGCAGTTGGGGTTTTTAAAGGTGCCCATGATAGGGTTTTTTAGGAAGTCAAGTGGAAATATTTAAGCTATGCTGGTATAATAAGGCTCAAATTAGGGAGAACGTATGGGTATTCGTCGTGATTTAGAAGAGAATTATGATTTTGAGATCGTGGACGAGTTTTTAGACCACTACGCGATGATGGTCGAGATCATGGAACCCTTAATCATTGAGCTCGGGAAGACGGAGCGGTACGAACACGCTTTGGAAGAACTGTTTCGGATCTTTCACAACATCAAGTCGGCTTCGGGCTTTTTGAAGATTGAGCCGATGGTGCGTCTGGCTACCTTTATCGAGGATTCGCTCGAGAAGATGCGCTACCAGGAGGGCCCCGCCAACGAAGAGGTGCTAGCCTGGCTGATTTCCGTCAACGACATGTTCATCCAGTGGCAAGAAGACCTCAAGCTTGACAGCCCTATGACAAAAATAAAGTTCTCACTTTTAAAACTGCCCGATATGGAGATTTTTTGAAACACTTAGTAGGATACATCACAACAGGTTTTCCTGATAAAAACTTTACCGCTGACCTGGCACTGGCCCTCTCGCAAAACGGCGTCGACTCCATCGAACTTGGGGTCCCTTTTTCCGACCCTGTTGCGGATGGTCCGGTTATAGAGTTAGCAAACCACAAGGCTCTGGATCTGGGCTTCAAGTTCAAGGATCTTCTGGAGGTCTCTGAGCAGGTCGCCAAAAAAGCGGATATCCTGTGGATGGGTTACTTCAATCTCTTTTATCAGTACGGGATGGAAAACCTTCTGCAAAAAGCCAAAGCGCTCGGTGTGAGCGGGATGATCGTTCCAGACCTCCCTCACGAAGAGGCTCTGGCGTACAAAGAGATTTTCAAGGCGAACCATGTGGCGAACATCACCTTTGTAGCTCCAACGGACTCACCCGAGCGCATCAAAGAGATCGTGCAGGACTCTCAGAAGTTCATCTATCTCGTCGCCTATGCGGGGATCACGGGCTCGGGCCAGGCAGAAGACCTGCAAGGGATCATCACCTCCATCAAAGAGCAGACATCTACCCCGGTCTATGTCGGTTTCGGTGTCAATGAAAAAACAGCAAAAGAGAAGGTGGAGGGCGCAGACGGCGTGATCGTAGGATCGGCATTTATTCAGATCCTGCTTGACGACGCGCTCTCAAAGAGCCAAAAGATAGAAAATTGCTCAGCACTGGCACGCGAGATCAAAGAGAAGATCAACTCTTAGCAAAACAATGGTATAATCCCATCGTTAGTGTTACTTCAGGGCATCTCTAGAAACCCTACACTCTCTCAGAGGTACAAAGAAGCGTAAGATTTTCTCTTTTTTTCACGAAACCCTAGCCATAGCTAAGGTGAGGGGAAAAAGGAGGAAAGATTGTGCTTCTTTGTACCTCCCGCAGGGCGTTAAGAGAGATTCACTCTTGCTTCGTTAGATATATTTGAAGCTACATGTAGCTCCTTCGTACATCTGCCTCGCAATAGCAAAGCTCTCTTAACGCTGAGAGAGTGTAGGGTTTATAGAGGTGCCCTATTCACAATCTTGGGGACGACTTGGCTTCGACTGGAGTAGTTTCGGGATTAGGTTGCATGTCGGACTGAGCATTTCCGTTACGCGGCTCACCTTGCTTAAATGCAAACAACACTAATTACCGCCCAGCTTACGCAGTAGCATAAGTTTATCCCCTCGAAAGAGGCGGGCTGCTTCACTCTTCGGTTCTATCCTAGAAGAGATTTTGAAGTATAACCCTTATGATAGATATACTTTCAGTGGGTCTCGACTGAAAACGAATTTAGAGACTCGTCTTGCATAGCCTTGCAGCTTGTGCGAAGCAAGATCAAACCAATCAAGCTAACTAAACATGTAGACGCCTTTTTCTAGCTATTTTAGGACTGCGGTTCGATCCCGCACGTCTCCACCAGCCACAAACAAACAAACCCCTACAAACATGGACTTGAAGAGCATTTGAGATGCATTGGAATATCTATTTGTCACCTTTTTTCAGCCATCTACAATCCCTCACTTGTCTATTCCCAATTTTAAAAAATGATGCAGGGTTATCTTGTTGTTTGGAGTTTTAACATTTTGGAATTAAAAATAGAATTTACTGGTTTGGTTCTAGGGGAGCATTATAATAATATTGTAAGTATCTGTTTAAGACTAGTTTAAATTATAAGAAATTCTGAAGTGTTGAAAAAGTATGGTCGTGCAAAAGTCAGCGTGTCAAATAAAAAATAGCAGTATGATGGGAAAATTATTTGTCTTTAATCTTTAGCAGGTAAAATTGATTATTATTTCTAAGAGAGCTGTTACGCCAATCGGTATAGAATTTTTAAAAGGAAAGATTATGAGCACAGTAAATAAATATGAAAATATTGAGAATGAACTTCCAAAATTGCAGCAAGTTTTGCTGGATGCGATACAGTCGGATTTTTTGGAGATCAAGAGCGTGAACAAGAGCTGCGAGAAGTATCTTAAGGCCTGCGAAGCGATCCCAGAGCTCAAAGATGCGCATTTTGTGGTCTTTTCAAAGTTCATCAAGAAGAGGGACCACCGTTATGAGCGCTTTGTCTTTTTGGATAGAGAGGGGCATGAGGTGTGCGATGTGAGCGGTCAGGAGATGGGACTTCACGGGCTTCTTGAACCCTGCATGAACCTATCTTTGAGCGAAGAGTACGAAGCTGCCTTTGGCAACCCTGCATAGACTTCCTGTCTGCGCAAGAGCTCCCCTTAACATTAAGCCCCACTAACCCTGTAGAACTTTTTTAAAACTGCACTGGAATGTTTTTTCTAAAGAAACACACTGGCGCGTTTGCTAAAGAAACATACGGAAATACATTTTCTAAAGAAACGTGGCAGACGTTTTGCTGTATAAGTTTTAAATACATGCAAGGAGTTGTCATGCAGAAGAGAGAGGCAGAACATTTTAGTGCGTATCCGCAAATACTGGTTGATTTTCAATGGCCTGAGAATGAGCTTCATGATGTTGATCAGGGCGAGGTGCATCTTGAATGGAAGCAGCAGCGCCGCTGCGTAGAGCATAGGTTCTCACAGGATTGGGAGGTGGAGTACTATGTGCTGGAGCATTGGGCGGAGCATGTCGGTGCACGGTTTAACATGACAAAGAGGCCAACAAAGAGGGATTTTACTCCGCCTTTATCTACCGCTAGTTTTTTAGCCTGTCATATATCTTTTGCATGATGGGCACGGGGAGGAGATGGTGTTGCGCTCTTTCTATTACATAATGGCAAAGCATGTCCAGCTCGTTCTGCGCGCCGTTTTGAAGGTCAAGCCACAAAGAGGTGGGGGCATCGAGAGGGAGCGTTGCGGCTGTCTGGAGTGCCTTGTTTACCTCATGTGCACCAAGTGCGACTTCTTCCGCCTGGCCAAGGCGCGCTATCTCTTGAAGCAGTGCTTCGAGTTCATCTTTGTGATCGCGGTAGATGCTTCCCATGCCTTCTTGATAATAAGAGGTCATAGCACCCATAGCGGCAATAAAAAGAAACTTCTTCCAGAGCTCATTTTTAATCTCTGGCGAAAACTTGACCCGCAGATGCGCCTTTTCAAACAGAGGTTCCAGAACGGTTTTTACGCTCTCGTCGAGGATGAGCGCAAAGGTGGATGTCTCTTTTTTCACCACGCCTTCGCGCAGTTTGTGCGAGACGATGTAGACGCAGGCATCGATGAGTCGAGCGGGAGTGAGGCTGCGAAGCCGCTCGGCGTTGTTTACCCCGTTGGCAACAGGGATGATCAGGGTCTTTTCGCTGATAGCGTGTGAAAGTTCTGCTATAGCAGCCTTGGCGTGGTAGCTCTTGGTGCACAAGAAGATGAGGTCCAAAGGCAGATCGGTCTTTTTGAGGGCCGCTGTGGGGTGATAGACTTGCTCTTCGTTGATGTCGATCAGCTTCAAGCCATGTTTTTGGATCTGGCGGAGGTGCTCGCCGCGCGCAATGAAGAGTATCTCGTGCTCCTCTTTGAGAGCGCAAAATTTCGCCCCTATGTATGCGCCGACACCGCCCAGTCCTACGATAGCAATTCTCATCTGCACTCCTTAAAATCAATGTGTCATTATACTTTAAAATAAAAATGTTGTGATGTAATCTAAAAAGTTATATAATATTTATACATTAAAAAGAGGAGCCGGTATGAAGACGATACTGCTTAGTATTGCCAGAGATGCGATCAAAAGCTGCTTTGAGCCGCTGGAGATAGACAAAGAGGCCTTACTGCATGCCTATCCCGAGCTGGAGAAGCGGGGCGCCTGTTTTGTGACACTGAGGCAAGAGGGGCGCTTGAGAGGTTGCATTGGCTCTCTTGTCGCCCACCGCTCTCTTTTAGAGGACATCATCGCCAATGCCCGTTCGGCGGCATTTAAAGACCCCCGTTTCGCGCCGCTGCAAGAAGATGAACTCGAAAAGACAAAGATCGAGCTCTCCTTGCTGCGTCCGCCTCAGCTTTTGGAGTACCGCGATACGCAGGATCTCAAAGAGAAGATCCGCTCTGGCAGCGATGGGGTGATACTGAAGGCACAGGAGCATCAGGCAACCTTTTTACCGCAGGTCTGGGAGGAGTTGAAGCAGTTTGAGCTCTTCTTTTCGCATCTGTGCCAAAAAGCGGGTCTGAAGGAGGACTGCCTGGAAGCGCATCCCGAGATCTACACCTATCAGGTCGAAAAGGAAACAGAATTATGAAATTCTATAAACCCTATAAAAAAGAGCGTCTGATGTGCATCCTCTGCCAGCACTACTGCAAGATCAAGGAGGGGCAAACCGGCATCTGCGGGGTCAATAAAAACGTCGGTGACAAGATAGAGTGTCTAGTCTACGGGTATCCCTCGTCCATCAACGTAGACCCCATAGAGAAAAAACCGCTCTACCATTTTCTGCCGGGCACCAAGGCCTTCTCCTTCGGTACCGTCGGCTGCAATTTCCACTGTCCTTTTTGCCAAAACTGGACGATCTCGCAGACACGGGAGGTAGACACCTCGCGCTACTTCTCTCCTGAGTTGATGGTGCAAATGGCCATTGACAACGACTGCCAATCCATCGCCTACACCTACAACGAACCCACCATCTTCTACCCTTATGCCCGTGACATTGCGCTTGAGGCAAAGAAAAAGGGTCTAAAAAATGTCTTTGTCACCAACGGCTTTGAGTCGAGCGAGGTGATCGATGACATGAAGGGGATCATGGACGCGGCCAACGTCGATCTGAAATCTTTTGATGCGAAGTATTACAAAAAAGAACTCGGCGGAGATCTAGAAAAGATACTCGAAAACCTCAAACACTTTGTGGCCAACAAAATATGGACGGAGGTGACGACCCTGGTCATCCCGACGCAAAATGACAGCGATGAGGAGCTGAGCAACATAGCGGGCTTTATCGCCAATGAGCTGGGTACAGACGTTCCTTGGCATATCACGGCCTTTCATCCCGACTATAAAACACGTGATCTTCCCTGCACCTCGATAGAGAGTCTCGACAGAGCCTACGAGATCGGCAAGAAACACGGCTTGCACTATGTCTACAAGGGAAATGTCGCCCAGGAGAGTCCTACTTTGTGCCCCAACTGCGCTGAGGTGGTGATAGAAAGAGACTATTTTAGAAACACTAAAAACTATCTCAAGGGTTCGCATTGCCCCAAATGCGGGACCGCTATAGCAGGAGTCTTTGATGAACAATAGAGAGATGAGTGTGGCCGGGAGTTTCTACCCGGCGCAGTGCCGGGAGATGAAGAGATATATGGACAGTTTCGGCCACTCCTTGAAAAACAGAGTGAAACTTGAGTTCACTCCCAGGGCGATAATCTCCCCGCACGCGGGTTATATCTACAGCGGATTTACGGCCAATGCGGCCTACAGCCTGATAGATCCGGCTGCGATCAAACGGGTCATTATCATAGGTCCCAGCCACCGCGTTTATCTCAAAGGTGCCAGCGTCGCCTTGCATAAGAACTACCGCTCCCCCTGTAAAGAGTTCAGGATCGACCAAGCCTACTCGCAATCGCTGATAGAGCGTCATGATGCGCTCTGCTTTGAGCCTTCTGCGCACATGGAGCACTCGACAGAGACCCAGGTTCCCTTTGTTGAACACTATTTCAATGATGTTGAGTTGGTGGAGATCGTTTATGGGGATATAAGGTTCAAGGATCTGGTGCCGCTCATCGCTGATGTGCTTGAAGAAGAGGAGAGCTTTGTCATCATCAGTACGGATCTGAGCCATTTTTATGGCCTGAAAGAGGCGAATGTGCTTGATTCTATCTGTGTGAAAGCAGTTGAGCAGATGAGCATAGAAAATCTGGATCTGGGATGCGAAGCCTGCGGGATGACAGGGGTCAAAGCCCTGATACATGCGGCAAAGAAGGCCGGCTTGCAAAGCCGGGTGATCGATTATCGGACCAGCTATGATGCGAGTTTGGACGCTAGCCGAGTTGTGGGCTATATGTCGGCACTGTTAGGATAGTCAAATCTTTTTACCACGCTATAGCGCACTCCATCAGGCTCAAGATGGCTCTGCATCAAGAGTATCTCCCCATGCACTTTGCCGATAAGCTTGTCTTCATACTACAGCACTCTTTTTTGCAGCAGCTCATTGTGAGGAATATTTGTGATGCGCATCAAGGTGACATGGGGAGTAAACTCTCGTGCATCAAAGAGGCCAAAAGCGTTCTGTACCCTTAGAAAAAGAGAAGAGAGCGAAGTATTTTGTGTTTTTGCGTAGAGAATGCGGTTCTTTTTCAGAAGCGCCAGGCTCTTTAGTTCGGAGTCTTCTGTTTTCAGGTGAGGAGCGCTGAGCGTTGTAATGAGAAACTCTTTTTTATACCTCTGCCCAAAGAACTGCAGGGTTAGATGAAGGTTTGGCTGCGGGGTCCATCTGCCGTGAACACTCTGTTCAAAATCACTTTGCAGACGTTTATAATCGAACAGTGTCACCGGCATTGCAAGAAAAAATCGATCCATAATCTTCAGGGCACCTCTAAAAACCCCAGTTGCCTTCAGCGATAGAGAGATGCTCACAATCA
>JACUTT010000062.1 GCA_014859655.1 Campylobacterales bacterium | reverse complement strand
ATAGCTGTGCCCTCGTATGTGTCTCGAACAACTATCAGTGGATCTAAAAGTGTTGCATTTTCATTTTTTCGATATTGTGAATATGTGTTTTGTGTAAAATGCTTAAAAGCATAGGATAAATCAATTACAATAGTATGCCCAACAAACGTGTGGGCGTAGTAGTTAGAATTACCAAAGGATGCCTTGAATGTTTTCCATGTTTTATGCCTCGTTGGCAGAGGATCTGCATCTTGTGATAAAACATTTTCTTTTACTCTATCATCTCGTGAGTTAATATAGCGTTGTATTGATTTATAACTCACGAAGTCCCTTGTGTCATGTACTATACGTAATTTTATTGTTTGCTATATTATCCAATACTTTATTAAAAGTTATAATTGTCCAGTTCCACCACGTTATTGATAAAAAGTAAATAGAGGATTAAAGAAGAAAGCGGTAGTCTGAAGTATCTCTGAGGTTGAAAAAGAGAAGAGATATAACAAGAGCTATCATAGCAATGCGAATTGGTCTTCAGAAATCCGGGAATACAATACCTATTTTTATGTCATTCGACTTTTTTGGTTTTTAATCTCTCCATATATTTTCTCCGCCAGGAGTCTGTCGGATTCGCCTCTGGCCAGTCGCTATGACAGAAGCCGTTTCCCATCTTCTTATCGCGTACAATCGTTTTAGATCATATGCGATATAGAAAAAAAAACTATTTTTTGAGGTAGATACCGTTGTCTTTGACTTCGATCTTGTCGGCGTTGATGAGGGCTGTGAGGGTGCTTTTGTAGACTTTTTTGCTCAGGGCGAAAACATTTTTGATGTCTTCGGCGTCGCTTTTGTAGTTGTAGGGGAGCATGCCCTTGTTCTCTTTGAGCATGCGCAGGATCTTCTCTTCGCCGATGTCGGACTTTTTGCCGCCGACAGGCTGCAGGGAGAGGTCGAGTTTTCCGTCTATGCGTATGGGTTTGACGTAGGCCTGTTTGGTCTGGCCGACCTTGATCTCTTCGAAGATCTCGTTGTGAAAGAGCATTCCCTCAAAACGGTTGTCGACGATGCACTTCCAGCCCATCGGTGTTTTGGCCATGACAAGCGCGGAAACGACGTCGTTGATCTTGTAGGTGTTGGTGTGAAATTTCAGGTGCTGGGTCAGGCGCTCTGAGCCGATGAGGCGGTGGGTCTTCTCGTCATAGTTGACATAGAGGATCTTTCTCTCGCCGGCTTTGAAGGGGCCTTTTTGGTGGGTCTTGGGCACAAAAAGATCTTTCTGCAGACCCCAGTGCACAAAGGCACCAAAATTGGTCACGTCGACGATCTTGAAAAATCCATACTCTCCGAGCATGGCAACAGGTTTTTCCGTTGTGGCAACAATACGGTCTTCAGAATCCGTATATAAAAAGACATCGACTTCGTCGCCGACATGCATCTCTTTGGTGACGTACTGGTTGGGAAGAAGTACATCTTTCTCATCTTCTGAGACCAAAAAGAGGCCTGGGTCGGTAATGCGGTCGATTTTGAGGGTGTTGATACACCCGAGTGTTAAGTGTTTGTTTATCATGAGGGGATTATAGCGTAGAAGGCGTGAAGAGCAGCTTCACGCCGTTTATTTTTCTCTCTTGCCGTAGATCAAAACGGGGGCGAATTTCCATCCCCAGAAGATGAAAAGAAGAAGCCAGAGGCCGAGGGAAAGATCAAAGAGCCAGCTCGCACCCAGATCAAAGCCGTAGACAAGCGAGTAGAGCAGACGCGCAGCAACGACGAGCTGCGTCAAGTAGAAGATCTGCAGGGTGATCCTGTCGGCATGGGGCGGCTGGCCCGAGTGCCCAAGCGTCACCCGTGTCCCGAAACCGATGATGATCGTCGTTAAAAAGCCGAGTGCGAGAAGATGCGTCCCTGCAAAAAGAAAACTCACCCCCATAAAATACTCGCCAAACTGCAGCAGCGCACCCCCAATCAGTGCGATCGGCATCCAGTAGAGTGCGAGATGGAGGATTTTGAGTATATGGGGCGAGCGGGAAAAGGAGAGTTTCCAGCGCAGGACCTCAATCAGGATATAGCCGCCCAGAAGAAGCGAAAGCGCCGCTTCAAAAAGAACTGCGCCCGCTACCGCGGCAAGGCTTTTGAGCAGAAGGGCCGCAAAGACAAGAAGTACAAACCGGGGATGCTTGCTCACGTTCGAATGGGAGAAAAAAGGGACCATGCGCTGCGCGACACAGAAGGTCAGAAAAGCCAGGTAGAGGTTGAAGGCAAAGGGCAGGGCCAGATACTGCCACTCAAAAAGCGTCGCAAGGATAAAGAGGGCATGCGTCACCGTCCCGATGTACAAGGCAAGCAGAATCCAGAAGGGGTCGTCTTTTATCGGGGCCTGAGCGGAGGTGAAGATGCGCTGGATCATATAGAGAAAAACGAGCTGCCCGAGCAGCAGAAGTCCCATTCCCCAAAGCATTAGCGTCTGCGAGAGAAAGAGCCCGAGAACGATCATCACCGCAGCCGCCTGGTAGAGAAAAAAAGTCCGCAGGTAGTAGGGCTTTTTGACCGGCTCGCTCTGGCAAAAACGCGAAAAAGTTGTGTACAAAAAGCCGATAAAAAAGTGCGTGAAGACGATGTAGATAAGGGAGTAGGCGTGAAAATCGGAGGGGGTCAAAAAAGTGTGTGACTCTCCTTTTAAAAGCAGCTTGTGACTGGCCATAAAAACAAGCATAAGCAACACTGCCCAGATGATCCCGGCGAAAAAAAAGGGCTGGTGGGGCTGGGACAGGAAGTAGTTCTCTTTGGGTGCGCTGTTTGGCACATCGGCAGAAATTTTTTGCATGGGACTCTCCTTTTTGAAGAGTATGATAGCACATATAGATGGCGCCTGATAGACAAAAATGCTATAGCAGCAGGGAAGAAAAATAGAGGTGCCCTATATTAGAGTTAGGTTGTTATGCGATACAATTTTTTTATAAACAAAATGAGCACAAAATGCGACATTTATTGATATCAGCTTTATTGCTGAGTGGCTTAATGACGGTAGGACAAGGGTTTGATCAGCCTTCGTTTTCTTTCTTCGACGTCGACGCGGATGGGATAATCACGAAAGAAGAGTTTAGAGCACATCAGCGTGACCCGCGCTGGGGTTGCTGCGACACATTTTGGAGCTTAGAGTTGGTGCTAAGAGTTTCCCTTCTTAGTGCAGAAGACACCCCTTCTTAACCCCCGCATTCAGGATGAAATAAGAAAGAAAAAAAACCTGTCCAAGAGAGAGATTGCCGATCGAGTCGGGCACCACAGGCATTTCCTTTGGTTAAATGACGAAGGTGGATCTTGCAAATGCTGCCGCTAAAACTCATACCTGAAAACCAGACGCGCCAGATCGATCTTGCCGCTGTCTGCGCTTTGGACTTCTCTGGTGCCGTGGAAGTACTCCAGGCCGGTAAGGGTGTTTGCGAAGGGGGTCCAGAAGAGGTTGGCCTGAAGTGATGAGGCGCTTTTGTTGGCGCTTTGCGGATTGTTTTGTATCTTAGCGCTGTTGTGCGTCGCGGCGTAGGCGTAGGCGAGAGTGCTTCGCAGGTTTTGCGTCCAGAAGTGCCGGTAGCCCAGATGCGCCCCGTAGCTTTTTTGGAGCTCTATAGCACCGTCCTCGTCTACAAAGCCCGCCGCAAAGGCGTTGTAGGCCATGTATCTTCCCAGTCCAAGCCCATACTGAAGGTCAAAACGCAGATCGTCTTGCTTGTAGGCCAATATCTTCGCGGAGAGGTTCGCGCCGTAGCCGAAGGCGGCGTCTTTTGTACGCAGCTGTGTCCCGTCGCTGAGTTGCGCTCTGTCTTGCGAGAGGCGCCTGAACAGAAGCGCAAAACTCGCTTCGCCCCAGGCGGGGTAGTACCTTAGCGCGGCTACTAGGTCGGGAAGCTGGTCGTCCTGGGGCGTTATGATGCTGGCGTTTTTGTCGATAAGGGTCGTCTCGGGCTGTTCAAACGAGAGGTCGTAGGCCACAGAACCCTTCTCGATCGTGTAGCGCACAAGCGGCTGCCTGACGAAGACGTCGTTGATGACGAACTCTATCGTATCGAGCGTGACCAGGGAGTTGAAGGCGGAGTTGGTCTGGCCTATCGTGAAACCTCCCACCGTGACATAGGCATGGCGCAGGCGCGGATTGTGGGAGTTGGTGTTTCTTTCATCTCCGCTGCTTCCCCAAAAATCGAGCTCTATCAAGGCTCTGGCTGGGCCATAGGGTGTGGGCGTTCTGCTCTTGATCCAAAACCGGCTGTCGCGTGCGCTCATCTGCAGCTGCGCATTCTCACCCTCAGAACTCAGCGGGATCTTCCCCGCAAAAAGACTCCCCTCTGGCCATCCCAGCGCCGCCTGAAGGTCTATCCTCCCGCCGACACTGATGACGCTCCGCCTGTCTGCTGATTCGAAATTGCCGTTTTGCTCTCTCGTCTGCTGCGCATCGACTCTTTTGGTCAGTTCGGCGACCCTCTCTTCGAGCGCACGGAGCTCTTCGTTCGCCCAGCCAAGGCAAACGAGCAGAGTCACGCCAACAAGGGGTCTAAAAAACATTGCTAACACCAAAATGCGCGTGGCAGGAGAGGCAGCTCTGCTTCAGCCTTTCTATGGCAGGATCCAGTTTCTCCGCCTCGTAGTTTTTCGCGATCTCTTCTATCTCGTTCGCGCTTTTGTACAGTGTGCCGGTATTGCGCCTGTAGACAAGCAGATCTTCCCGGCTCATCTTGTCACGCAAAGAGCCCTTTTCCATCACATTCAGCTTCAAGACCGCACTCTTTAGATCATCCGAGAGCCGCAGGGCCTTTCGGAGTCGTGCATCGTCTTTTTCAAGCTCGCTTTTGTAGTTATCGGCGATAGAGATATTCAGCGTAGTCATGAGTTTTTTGAGCTCTTTGCTCTGAAACTTATGCCCCTTTTTGGCAGAAAGAACGCTCGAAGATGAGCAGCCGCTAAAACCCGCCAGAAAAACTAAGAGCAGAAAAATTTTAAAAGGCATGGGGTGTCCTGTGTTTTTTGTGAAGGATTATAGCATTGTCTAACTCCCATCTCCGTCATTTGACCAAAGGGAATGCCTGTGGTGCCCGACTCCTATGTTCGTCATTTGACTGAAGGAAATGCCTGTGGTGCCCGACTCGATCGGGAATCCCGCTCTCCCATCCGCCTTTTCAGCTTCACACAGAACTTTTTAAGTACAATTTAAAAAAAAACAAAAAAGAGGTCTGGGCATGAAGGGCATTATCTTAGCAGGCGGGAGCGGGACCCGGCTTTATCCTATCACAAAAGGGGTTTCCAAGCAGCTGGTTCCCATCTATGACAAGCCGATGATCTATTACCCGCTTTCAGTGCTTATGCTCGCGGGGATCACGGAGGTGCTTGTCATCTCTACCCCGCATGATCTGCCGCGATTTGAAGATCTTTTGGGCGACGGCAGCGACATCGGGATGGCCTTCTCTTATGTTGTCCAGCCCTCTCCGGATGGCTTGGCGCAGGCCTTTACCCTCGGTGAAGAGTTTATCGGCGGTGACGATGTCTGTTTGGTGCTCGGCGACAACATCTTCTACGGACACGGACTCACAGAGCTTTTGGCCCAGAGTGTCAAACGCGCAAACCAAGAGAAGAAAGCCACCGTCTACGGCTACTATGTGAGTGATCCTGAGCGTTATGGGGTTGCCGAGTTTGACGCAAACGGCAATGTTACCTCCATCGAAGAAAAACCCGCAGAACCCAAGAGCAACTACGCCGTAGTCGGCCTCTATTTTTACCCCAATGACGTCGTGAAAAAAGCCAAAGAGGTCAAACCCAGCCACCGAGGCGAGCTCGAGATCACCACGCTAAACCAGAACTACCTCGACGAGCAGAGACTCAAGGTCGAGCTGATGGGCAGAGGCTTTGCCTGGCTCGACACCGGCACGCACGAGTCACTTCTGGAAGCAAGCCAGTTTATACAGACCATTGAAAACAGACAGTCGCTCAAAGTCGCCTGTATAGAAGAGATCGCCTACGAGATGGGTTATATCACCAAAGAAAAACTCCTTGAACTGGCCGAACCCCTGAAGAAAAACCAGTACGGCCAGTACCTCATAAGAAGAGCCGCACAGCCCAAGGTCTTGAGATAGCATGAACTTCATACGAACCGAGATCCCAGATGTGATCATCATCGAACCGGCCGTGCACGGCGATGAGCGAGGCTATTTTGTAGAGACCTTCAGGGCGGACACGCTCGAAGCCTTTTTGGGCTACACCATAAACTTTTGCCAGGACAATGAGTCCAAAAGCTCAAAAGGCGTTTTAAGAGGCCTGCATTATCAGCTCCCTCCTGCCGCGCAGACCAAACTGGTGCGTGTTATCCGAGGAAGCGTCCTTGACGTAGCGGTCGACATCCGAAAAGGCTCGCCCACCTTCGGCCGTCATGTCGCGGTAGAGCTCAGCGAGAAGAACAAAAGACAGATGCTCATACCGCGAGGATTTGCCCATGGTTTTGTGGTGCTCGAAGACGACACCGTGTTCGCCTACAAGGTGGACAACTACTACTCGCCCGAATGCGACAGGGGCATTGCCTTTGACGACGAAAACCTGGCCATCGACTGGATCCTGAGCAAGGAGGAGCTGAACCTCTCCGCCAAAGACAAGACCCAGCCCCTGCTCAAAGAAACTAACGATCTTTTTGTCTACGGTGTGGACTACTATGAAAAACAGTAAGATATTGGTACAAGATACCTCTGTGTCTGTGAGACAACATGAAAAGGCCGATTTTATATCATTAACGGATATTGCAAGAGCAAAAAATCCGGATGAACCAAAAGACGTGGTTAAAAATTGGCTGCGAACCAAAACAACTATAGAGTTTTTAGGTCTTTGGGAACAGATTAACAATTCAAATTTTAAAGGGGTCGAATTCGACTCCTTTAAAAGCGAATCCGGTTCAAACAGTTTTACGCTGTCACCAAGCAAGTGGATAGAAAAAACAAATGCTATAGGCATCATAAGTAAAACAGGAAGATATGGTGGCACATTCGCACATAGAGATATAGCCTTTGAATTCGCTTCATGGATAAGTGCAGAGTTTAAACTGTTTCTTATCAAAGAGTTCCAAAGACTAAAAGAAGATGAGATTCAAAACAAATCTTTGGAATGGAATTTAAGCAGAAGTCTTTCAAAAATAAACTACAAGATCCATACGGACGCTATCAAAGAACATCTGGTACCAAAAATCTTGAATAAACCAAAAGACAGCTTTGTTTATGCGAACGAAGCAGATGTGCTCAATGTTGCCTTGTTTGGTGTGACCGCCAAAGAATGGAGAGAGTTACACAAAGACAAAGAGGGAAACGTCAGAGACTACGCAAGTGTAGAACAACTTATAGTCTTGTCAAACATGGAAAGCATAAACGCAGAATTGATCAAAAGAGGAATATCACAGCACGATAGACTTATAGCCCTAAATGAAACAGCCGTATCACAGATCAAGTCTTTGATAAACAACGCCAGTATTAAAAAGCTAGGAAGCTAAATTGACAAATCAAAAATTAAATATTTTAGTCACAGGAAGCAGGGGGCAGCTGGGCTCTGAGATAGAGGGGTTAAGCAGCAGCTACCCCTACCGTTTTTTTTTCACCGACAGAGAGACACTTGACATCACCTGTCCCGCTGCTATAGAAGCGTTTGTGGAAAGCAAGAGCATTAACGCCATCATCAACTGTGCCGCTTATACCGCCGTAGACAAGGCCGAGAGCGAACCCGAAAAAGCAGAGAACATCAACCATCGTGCGGTTAAAAATCTTGCCCGTATCGCAAAAGAGAAGAAGATCAGCCTTGTCCATATCTCGACCGACTATGTCTTTGACGGCAGACACTATAAGCCCTATACCGAGACGGACGAGACCTCTGCGCAGGGCGTCTACGGCCGGACAAAACGCGAGGGTGAAAAAGCACTCCAGCAGATCAACCCAAACCATTCCATCATCATCCGGACCTCATGGGTCTACAGCAGCTTCGGCGCAAACTTTGTCAAAACCATGCTCAGACTGGGAAAAGAAAAAGAGAGCCTGGGCGTCATCTTTGACCAGATAGGCACACCGACCTACGCCCGCGACCTGGCAAAAACCATCCTCGATATCGTTCCTCGCCTGCAAAACGACACCGTAGAGATCTACAACTACTCCAACGAGGGCGTACTCAGCTGGTACGATTTCGCCAAAGAGATCATGCGCATGGCAAAACTGGAGTGCGCTATCAACCCCATCGAGACCCACCAATACCCGACACCGGCGAAAAGACCGCATTATTCACTTTTAAATAAAACAAAAATAAAATCAACCTTCAATTTAGAAATTCCTTATTGGAAAGACAGCCTGGATGCGTGTTTAATACAATTAGGAGAAAGAAACTAATGTCTAATAATAAAAACATACTATTAACAGGAACGGCCGGCTTCATCGGCTCAAACTTTGTACCCTACTTTTTGGACAAATACCCGGACTACACCCTCGTCAACCTTGACCTGCTGACCTACGCAGGCAGCCTCGAAAACCTCCAGGAATGCGAAGCCAACCCGCGCTACAAGTTCATTAAAGGCGATATCTGCAACCGTGAGCTGGTCGAGTTTATATTTGCGGAGTATGACATCCGGGGCGTGATCCATTTCGCGGCCGAAAGCCATGTGGACAACTCCATCAAAAATCCCGGTGTCTTCGTGCAGACCAATGTCAATGGCACTTTTACCCTCATCGATGTGGCGTACAAGCACTGGATGGAGGCACCATTTAAATATCGTGACCGATATTTAAATGGAATGTTGAATGTTGAATTAAAAATTTTGAATGAAGAAGAAAACAATTCAAAATTCAAAATTCAACATTCAAAATTGCCACGCTTCCACCACATCTCCACGGACGAGGTCTACGGCACCCTGGGCGAAACAGGCTTCTTCACAGAGTCGACGCCTTACGCCCCGAACTCTCCCTACTCAGCCTCAAAAGCCAGCTCCGACATGATCGTGCGCGCCTACCAGGAGACCTATGGACTTAACACCGTCATCACTAACTGCTCGAACAACTACGGCCCGAAACAGCACGACGAGAAGCTCATCCCCACCATCATCCGAAAGGCCCTCGCAGGCGAGAGCATCCCGATCTACGGCGATGGCAAAAACATCCGCGACTGGCTCTATGTGTTCGACCACTGCAAGGGTATCGACCTGGTCTATCACACCGGCAAAGAGGGCGAAGTCTACAACATCGGCGGCAGAAACGAGCGCACAAACCTCCAGATAGTCGACCGCATCTGCACCATACTTGACGAAAAACTCCCCCAAAAATCGAGCTACAAAGAGCTCATCACCTTTGTAGAGGACCGCGCCGGCCACGACAGACGCTACGCCATAGACGCCACAAAACTCG
>JACUTT010000017.1 GCA_014859655.1 Campylobacterales bacterium | reverse complement strand
TCGACTTTCCTTGAAAAGGCGGTGTTTTAATGAAGACTTTCATTCAAACAGGAAAACAGTATGTTTCGACTTTCCTTGAAAAGGCGGTGTTTTAATGAAGACTTTCATTCAAACAGGAAAGCAGTATGTTTCGACTTTCTTTGAAAAGGCTCTTTTTTGAAAGTTTTTGCCAGGAAAGGCTTCGGATTATGGCAGGCTTTAATGATCATTCTTATTATCAGCGGTCTGATGATCGTTATCTTACAGTATGCCCGCATTGCGTCACAGCATACCGCTGACACCTATATCCGCGAACAGACAGAGCTCTATCTTAACAGCGCTATTGAGATGAGTATGCTTGCGATCAGCCTGCATGACAGAAATACAGGCTGTCTTTCGAGTTACACGCCTCCTGCGGTCACGAAAAACGGGATCACCTATGCCGCAGATGTCAATATCACACGCTACTACCTGCTTGAAGGCAGTGCGGACGCCATCTTGTGCGGGACCTTGAGCTATCCCATCCAGACGGAGCAGAGCCACGGGATGGTGCTCATGGAGGTTGAAGCCAGGGCGAGCATGGGCACTAAGAGCGTAAGCCAAATCTTAAGAAGGACATTGCAACGCCCATGAAAGAGCAACAAAGATCCGGTTTTACCCTCACCGAGCTTATTTTTATCGTCGTTATCATTGGAATTTTAGCCGGGGTCGCCGGGTCGAGTTTTAAAGAGAACTATCTAATGAATGATGCCCAGTTCATTGCCGCGAAGATACGCCAGGCTCAGTATAAGGGGATAGGCTATGAACACAATGGCTTTGGCACGGAAAATGCTGCGCCTGACTATGCGAATGGCTGCATAGAACTGACAAAAGCGGCCCTTCAGAGCTATGCAAGCGATGGGGAAATCGCTTATCTTCTGCATATTGACGATCCGGATGCGGGGACGCTCTGTTTTGACGCAAAAGGGCGGCCGCATGAAGGGGATTTTACGTCGGCAACGCTTCTTAGCGCCAAGAAAATGATAAGTTTAACCTATAATGGTGAAACAAAAAGCATTTCAATACTGCCACAAAGCGGTTTTGCTATAATGCCGTGTAATTAGGACCGGGGGAAAAAGCTTTTGAGTATGAAACCGATCGTTTATATCGAGTATGGCGAGACATGGCTGTTTGACGGTACAACATTTACCCCATGCGACAGCAGTGTAGCCAAAAAATATCAGGTAGGCACCTGTATTCCCCTCTCGCGTCTGCACATCGGCAGTTTCAAGTTTCTCTCTTCTTTGGGAGAGACGGAACGGCAGATACAAACAGAGATCAAGATGCACGAAGAGGGGGGACTGAACTCCGCGCAAGAGTATGAAGTTGCTACCTATAACCATGCCTTAGAGCTTGAAAGTAGCACGATAGTCGAGGCCTTTGCCTGTTCGCACGATGCCTTGAATGAATATTACGGAAATTTTGTTAAAAAGAACAAGGCACTTGACTGGATCGTCCCCTCGTTTATCACCTATGAGAGCTACTACCAGCGTAATGAAGTCGAGGCGCAGACAGATCTTTTCTTCTATCTTGGCGACCGGGAGTCTTACGCCGTACTCTTTCATCACGGAAAGTACATCGCCCATCGACGCACCTCTTCGGTCGAAGCATTGGCCAAAGCGATCAATGTGGACACCCAGCGCTGCAAAAACATACTCAGCAACTACGGACTGAGCGAAGAGAACTACCCCGTAGAAGAGAGGGTCTTTTTTGACCAGCTTCAGCTGACCTTTTCAAAAGAAGTCGAAAAGATCATCCATACGATTAACCACAAGCGCGGTCTTTTTGGTATAGAGAGTATTGATAAGATCTATGTCGATTTTAACGCAAACACGCTGGAGGGGCTAGACCGGATCTATGCCGCTTACGGTATGGAGAATATTCCTATGCAGACACTGTTCTGCGAAAAAGACAAGAGCATCAATGCTCATCGCTTTGCCAAGGCGAGCTATCTCTATCTCTGCGCCAATGATCAGGTCCAAAGTCCACTCAATCTCAGTCCTTACGAGCGCCGCGCTGCCTGGCATAAGCGCTATTCCGGTCAATTGATTTCGGTGAGTGCAGCAGCCTTGGTGCTGGGTCTGCTTCATCCTATCTACTACTACAGCGAAGGTGCGGCACTTGATAAGAAGATCTCTGTTTTGCAAAGCAGTCTTCAGCAGATCGAAGAGAGGTCGAAACGTTTAAGCGAAAAACTCCAAACCATCCGCGCAGAAGTTTCTAAAGACGAGGCAAAGATAAAAACACTCCACGATGGCATCCGTGTCTACGAGCTCACACTGCAAAGCCTGCCCATACTGATGCACGCAAGAGATATCCGCCAGAAGATGATGTATGATGCGATCGACATTCTCGAAGAGTACAGGCTTTCAGCTGTTTCGATGGAGCAAAACGGGACGAAAAGTATGCAGATTCATGTCATCGCCGACTATGTGCAAAGAGCAACGATTGCCAATTGCATGCAAAGATGGATGGAAGCAGGCTACAAAGAGGCGAGCACGAACGAGATCTCTCTGGACAAGAATATTTACGAAAGTAAAATAGAAGTGCTGCGATGAGTTTTCAGCAACAACTCCAGGATATCGATTATAAGCTCGGGGCGATGCCAAAACAAAACAGGACAATGCTGATGCTTTCTGTCGCGCTTGGCATTGTTTTAGGCCTCTACTATTTTTTCGGTGCTGATCTGGCAGAAGAGGCTCTGGCCAAGAGTGAAAAAGCGGCACAGTTGCAGAGCAAGCTGGACAACAATGCGATCTCAGCCTTCGAGGCGAAGATCGAAAAAGAGCAAAAAAAGATTTTGCTTTTGGCCCAGGTGCACCAAGAGGGCGAGTTCAAGGCGACAGCGCTGCGGACAAAACTTGAGCGGATGGACTACCTCAGTGCCGATGCCAAGGGGATGGCTGACACCCTCGAGCGGATCTTGAAAGAGTCTGTTACGCTGGGCGTAGCGATAGACAAGCTCACCATAGATAACACGCTTAGTCCCTACGAGGCGCAGATCGACAAGCGCGGAAGCATCCTCATCGAAGGCGAGGCCGACTTCCGTTCGGTGCTGAAACTTTTAAGCTTTATAGAGTCGCAAGAAGCCCTTTTGGTGGTAGATCATGTCAAATTTACGCTTGAACAGAAGAGCTCTGTGCCCGCTTTTGCCATCACCATCACAGGTTACGGGATAAAACTATGAGACGGACAATTTCGATGAGCCTTATGCTTTGTCTTGTTGCGGCCGCTTCGCCGATCCACAAAACGATAGACGAGCTTTTGGAAAATGAAGAGCAGAAAAGCCTGGAGATACCGAGATACGACCCTTTTAAAAGAACACAACCGCTTTTGAACAAAAAACAGACCAAAAGGCCTCCTCATAAAAGTGTAAAAACTGAACTGATCGCCATTATGGGCAAGCGGGCATATATCAATGGACGCTGGTATAGCCTGGGAGAGAGCCTTTCTGAGGGAAAGATCATTAAGATTGATGCGCGCAGCGTCACGCTGAAAAAAGGAAACAAAATAAAAATTCTTCGATTGAGTGAGCATAAAAAATTATTTGAAATTAGTGAAAAGGACAAAAAATGAGTTTGATGAAAAGGTTTATTATGTCTTTGGGTCTAGCCTATGGTCTGATCGGCTCAAGCCTCCAAGCCGGCAACTGTGACAACAAACTTTTTTCACTCAATGTCGAACCCACCGCGGCACACAGCATCACGATCAAGGATGTTCTTTCCGATCTTGCAGCCTCTTGCCGGATCTCCGTCCTGCACTCCGACGCGCTGACGTCTGCGAAGCTTGACGCAAGGCTGAATACACTCTACATCAAAGACTTTACACTCAACGAGCTCTTTGAACTGCTCTTGCATGAGAACAACCTTTTTTACGAGTACGACAGCGCGCTCTCGCGTCTGAATGTCGCCTATCTCAAGACGCATTCATTCAATATCGACTACATCAATGTCACGCAGATGCGTACCTTTTCCGCCAGAGAGGTCACAGTCGGCGCTTCCACCAACCAAAACCAAGACAGTGCGAGCATGGGCGGCATGCAAACCCGTGCCAGCGCGCAAGAGAGAGGATCGCAAAACATTGTTGAGTACAGCGGTCTTGGTTCGATCAAAAAAGGGGACAATACGGACTTCACCTCCACGAAGGCGATCTCTGATTTTACATTTTGGGAACAGTTGAAGTACCAGATCGACGGAATACTCCAGCGTGACGGTGACAGCAATGAGGTACGTTCATGGTCTATGGTTAACCGTGATGCGGGCATCATTACCGTCAGCGGTTCTTACAAACAGCTCGATCGGGTAAAAGAGTACATAGACCATGTTCAAAAGCGAATGCACAAACAGGTGTTGCTCGAAACCCGTATCCTTGAAGTGACTTTTACGGATGAGCAGCAGATAGGAATTGACTGGAGCAAGTTCGAGCTATCACTCGGTTCCAATGGTGCAGGTTCAAGAACACGCGATAACGGTCTGATAAGCAGCGACAGTCTCTATACCGCCGGTTTTAATTTCACGATGGAGGGACTGATCAATTTCTTGAAGGTCTATGGGGAAGTGGAGATTCTTTCTGCGCCAAAAGTGATGACCCTGAACAACCAGCCGGCGTTGATCAATGTCGGCGATCAGCTGAACTATCGGTACCAAAACGGCCAGATCGATACGATCGGCAGTGTGACGCCGAGTGCCTCGACGACCTTTTCTTTGGGCTCGGTATTTGTCGGACTTTCGCTGACAATCATCCCTGAAGTCACCGATGACGGGCATGTCATCTTGCGTATCAATCCCGTAAGCAGCCGGATTCAGGACAGTTCCGAGACGGGCGGGGAGACAAGTCCGGAAGATGAGAGCGGGGTACGCAGCATTCCGCCCGATATGCAGATCAAGCAGCTGACCTCTATCGTCAAGGTCAAAGACGGCTCAAAAGTCCTTATCGGCGAACTGGTCCAAAAAGAAAAGCTGAATGTCAATACCAAGGTTCCGCTATTGGGAGATATTCCTTTTCTTGGCAGACTCTTTCACAGCACGACAAAAAAGGTCTCCAGAAAAGAGTTCTTTGTCGTTGTCGTTCCGCAGATCATCAAACAAAACCGCATACCGACTATCGAAGAAGAAGAGATCATTCAGCGCACGCAGGGGCGTCAGTTTGACACAGACCCGGCGAACAAGACAGAGGAGAACTGATGTCGCGATGGTTAGAACACGCCTTGCTTTTTGAAGAAGGGGTAGAAAGTCCATACTTTGAAGTCCGCTCGGCTTATACAGCGCTTTCGACTATCAAGTCTGCTCTGCAGGAGAAGCTAGGGCAGATGATCTTTCTTATCGGCCAGCCCGGAAGCGGAAAAACCCACCTCCTCAACCATCTTAAAAACACGCAGGAGACAAGCAACCCGCCCCTGCTGTTTGAGACCCCGCTCTTGACACCTTTGATCTTTTTACGCCGCCTTATCGAGCACCATGGAGAGCTTCCCGCAGGCATTGAGATAGAAGAGCTTAAAAAACAGGCCCAGGAACTCTATAAAGAGAAGAAGACCCTTGTGATGCTCGATGAAGCGCAGCTTTTGAGCGACGAGATGCTCGAATTTGTACGTATTTTAAGTGATTCACGGCTTTTCTGGATCGTCTTTGCCATGCATGAGGCAGAGGGAAGAAAGATCCTGCAGCAGTCGCACTTCAAGTCGCGGCCGCACAGGCTGATCGAACTAGGAAGGCTCAGCGTCAAAGAGCTGGATATCTACCTCAATACACAGCTTATTTTTTCAAAAGACAGCTCTGTGCTCACCTTTCATCAGCGTCATGCTAAAAAGATCTATGCTTTGACCCAGGGAAATTTTCGCTACCTGAAAAAACTTCTCTACACGGAGTTTATGCTTCTGCATGAGGCCCAGGAGATGGGGATAAAAAAGTTTCAAGAGCCTTCAAAATGTCTTCTAAACATGGCAGCAATCGAGATAGGACTGATCAATGTCTAACCGTTTGCAAAGGCTGCACTCACAATGCAGAAGCTATCATCTCAAACGCTCATTAAAAGGGCTAGGTCTCTTTATTGTACTCGTCTCTTTGCCCTTCAGTCTTTATTATATCTATGAGGATTTCTCCGGGGGAGCGTGGCAGCAGATGCAGGCCGCTGCCGTGCAGACAGCAGTCGTAGAAGTGGCTGCGGCACCAAAAGAAAAAATCATTGAGAAAAAAACAGTGAGTCCCTCCTACCTGAGCCCTGTCTCTGCGGATGAAGTTGAAAAAGCAGTCGAGAAGATTCAGCAGAAAAAAGCTCCTCTTTCACTGCCTGCTGTGCAAAAACCGCCGCAAAAGCAGATCTTACAGATTAGTGAAAACAGATCCCCGCCGCCAAAAAAGAGCACAGACAAGGTCTACTTTTCGGCAGTAAACGAAGACAAATCGCTAGATGAATGGGTCCAGAAGTATGACAAAAAGAAGTCCTACGCTATTGCGATCTACATCTCCAGACAGTACTATTTTAATGAAGACTTTAAAAATGCAGGTATCTGGGCAAAAAAGGCAAACCAGCTCGACAGAAACAAAGAAGATGCCTGGCTCCTGTATGCCAAATCAGTCTTTGCGCTAGGAGACAAGGAGAAGGCGAAAAAGATCCTTAACGTCTTTCTTCAGTACAAAGATTCGGCCAAGGCAGAGATGCTCTTGTCCGAGTGGGAAAACTAAAAAAGATGAAGTGGCTCTTGGCAGCGGTGATCGGATGGACTCTTCTGGGTGCATCCGATGATGCGACAAACTTTTTAGAGGCGTACAAAAACAAGGACGTGCAGAGGGCCTGTCATTTCGGACGCAAGCTTTTTCACGCCGGGACCAAGGATGAGAAGATACTGATTGCAACCGGCCAGGTCTGCGCAGAAGTGGACTATATCGATTTTCTTGCCGTTTTGCAGCAGCGCCTGCATTCAAGCAGGCCCTCACGTGAAGCGGCTGTCTACTTTTCCTCACTCATCTTGCAAAAACGTCTGATTTCGCAGTTTATGTTTGAAGACGCGGATCTCTCGGCATATGTGCTTCCTCGCAGCAATCATCTCCTCTCACGGGTCTTTGAGGCGATCAAAAAAGAGGAGTTCATCCTCATCTCCTTGAGCCCAAAGCATATACAGATAGGCTCCAAAGATGATTTCCTGGATATTTACACCGATAAGATGATTCACATCGACCGCTATAAAGAGCAGCAAAAAATCCAAACGCATAGGTACCGATAATGATTAAAAGAACACTACGGCTAGGCGACCTTCTTGTCTCTGAGGGGCTGATCACAGGTGAGCAGCTAAGCCATATCCTTGCTCTTCAAAAAGAGTTTTCCTACACCAAGAAGATGGGTGAGCTGATGATAGACGAGGGCTACATCACCCAAAAAGAGATGTCCCTACTTCTGTCAAAACAGCTCGATATCGAGTTTATCGACCTTTTCGGCGT
Organism: Campylobacterales bacterium; assembly: GCA_014859655.1. Classification (GTDB taxonomy): domain Bacteria; phylum Campylobacterota; class Campylobacteria; order Campylobacterales; family Sulfurimonadaceae. The sequence goes on along the minus strand of JACUTT010000017.1, from coordinate 36,106 downwards.
GAAGATAAATTTTGAGAACCTCTCAAAGTACCCCTTCAATCTCCTGGAGAGTGCCCAGGCCATTCCCTTTAAAGAAGACAGCGAGTATATCTATATCGCCACCTCCAATCCCCTGAACTACGAGGCGCTGGAAGCACTTGAACGCTTTATTGCCACCAAGCCTATCGCCTTGAAACTCACGCTCGAAGATGATGTCAAACGTATCTTCCAGCGCCTTGACATCATCAACCGGACCCGCGCTATAGCGGCTGAGGTTAAGCGTGAGATTCACGCAGAAGGCATGAAAAACGAGAGCGAAGAGAGCGCGATTATGCGCCTTATCGCCCTCTCGATCAAAGATGCAATTTTACGAAACGGCAGCGACCTTCATATCGAGCCGACAGCTGACGGGATGTCTATTCGTGTGCGTGTTGACGGCGTACTGCACGAGACCTTTGTTTTTGATCTGGATATCTATTATGCACTGGCCTCGCGCATAAAGATCCTGGGCCATCTTGATATCTCAGAAAAGCGCAAAGCCCAGGACGGCCGCTTCTCTTACGAGATAGAGGGGAGAAAATACGATTTCCGTCTCTCTACGACGCCTACGCTTTACGGCGAATCGATCGTCATGCGTATTCTCGATCAGCACAAGATCCTTCTTAAGCTTGAAGAGCTCGGCTTTGTCGATGAAAACCTGGAGACCTTCTCCAATGCCATCCACTCCCCCTACGGCATCGTCCTTATTACGGGACCGACAGGAAGCGGAAAGACGACAACACTCTACGCTGCGCTCAACGAGATCAAGAGCATACAGAACAAGGTCCTGACGATTGAAGACCCCATAGAGTATCAGCTGCCGCTTGTCCAGCAGGTTCAAGTCAACGAGAAGGTCGGCTTTACCTTCAATGCCGCCTTAAAATCATTTTTGCGTCAGGACCCTGATGTTATCATGGTGGGCGAGATTCGCGACACAGAGACGCTCGATGCAGCCGCGCAGGCATCGCTGACTGGCCACCTTGTTTTCTCAACCCTGCACACCAACAGCGCATCTGCAGCGATCAGCCGTATGGCGCAGATGGGACTTCAAAACTATCTGATCGCGGATTCGCTTCTGGCGATCGTTGCTCAACGGCTGGTGCGTAAGATCTGCCTATCATGTAGGCATGAGGTGAAGCCGCATAAAAATCTTTTGGCAAAGGTCGAGTCGCATATCTCAAGAGATACGATCTTCTACAAAGGAAAAGGGTGCTCCAAATGTGACATGAGCGGCTATAGCGGGCGTATCATGATCTCGGAGATCCTTGTGATCAGCGAAGAGATCTCAAAAATGATAGCTACGGGTGCCACCAACCATGAGATCGCCAGCTACGCACAAGAACATGACGGGTTTCAGCCCATGCTGCTCGATGGTCTTAAAAAAGCGACCCAGGGAATCATTACGCTGGATGAAGTCCTTCGGGTTGTCAAAGATATCTGATGAAATATTTTCGCATACGCTACAAGCAGGGAAAAAACCGCTATTTTGAAACGATAGAAGCGCAAAACCGTCTCGAAGCACTGAAGCTCTTTTCGCAAAAATCTCTGGGTGTGATGCAAAATATCGATGAGATCGCGCAGCCGCTGAGCATGAGGTTTAGGAAGTTTCAGCAGAAGTGGGACGATCCCATCAAGGCGAGGGTGGTCAAGGATGAACCCTACATTGCGCTGCTTGAACAGCTCTATGTGATGCTCGATGCGGGCATACCGATCAACAATGCAATGGAGCAGGCGATCTCGGGGACAGAAGACGCAATGCTCAAGGCGATATTTCAAGAGATCCTTGATGATATCGAAAGCGGCCAGAGTCTCACGGAGTCCGCACGAAAATATACTCTGCAGCTGGGGACACTGAGTATCTCGATGTTTGATCTGGGAGAAAAGACGGGATCGCTCTCAAACTCCATCCGCCGCCTGGCCGACATCATCCAGGAGATCTACGACAACCGGGTCAAGTTTAAAAAGGCGACGCGCTATCCGCTTTTTATCATCGTTGCTATGGGGATCGCCTTTACGGTCGTCATCACCTTCGTCGTGCCGCAGTTTGAAGATCTTTTCCGTTCGGCAAAACTCGAGCTTCCTTTTCCGACGAAGTTTCTGCTCTGGCTGGAAAATGCCATCGTCCATTACGGCCCTTACATTCTCGGCGGGGCCATTGTCGTCTCGGCTCTTTTTGCCAGGCTCTACAAAAACAGTCTGAGCATGCGCCTTAAGACAGACAAGGCCCTGCTTCGCATCTACATCGTCGGCCAGGTGACCTATTTTGCGATGATAGGGCGTTTTATCTATATCTTTGATGTTTTGACGGCGGCGGGGATTCCTATCATCGACGCGCTTCGCACAGCCAACGGCATCGTGGACAATCTTTACATGCATACCCAGCTTGAAAAGGTCGCGAACGCGATAGAAGAGGGCAAGACCCTGCATCAGGGCTTTGTCGAGACGGAGCTTTTTGAGGCCATGCCGCTGCAGATGCTCAAAGCCGGCGAGCAGAGCGGGTCTATCGGGGCGATGCTGGAGAAACTGACAAAACTTTTCAAAAGCAAGTATGATTATATTGTGGATAATGTGGCGACGATGATCGAGCCGATACTCATTGCGGCCATTGCGGGATTTGTCCTGCTCTTGGCCCTGGGCATCTTTTTGCCGATGTGGTCAATGGTCGAAATAGCCGGATAAGGGAGCAAAAATGGAAACAGAGTATGGGACGATCATCGTCGGTATTGTCAGCGCAGTCATCTTGGGATTTGCATTTTGGGTGATCAGCAAGATCACCAATATTTAACGCTCAGCTTTAAGCCTGTTTATCACTCCACAAGCTTAAACTCTCCCGTCGCCGAATCATAGCTCCATGACTTGCCTATGCAGGGTTTTCCCGTCTTGCAGTGGTTTGTGCCGCTGCTTCCCGAAGCGGGACCTTTGAAGCTTATGCCGTCGCTTGTACTCCACTTGGAGGTTTCCGCATTTTTGAGTACATACCCCAGCGGATTTGCCGCAGTTCCCAGAGAACTCGGATAGCCACTGGCGTTGAGCCCGCTGTAGGGCTGGTTATTCCCCCAGGTAAAATCACAGTCGCTGATGATCCACTCCCCATGAACGGCTTCAAGCGCAGTCTGAACAGCAGAAGCGGTGGAGAGTTCAGCGGAGATCTTGGCGTTGTCGGTGAGTTTTGAAAATTGGGGAACAGCCACCGCGGCGAGAACGCCGATGATGACGATAACAAAGATAAGCTCTACGAGGGTAAAGGCTTTTTTCATTTCTTTAGAATGAAAGTATGGCAAAATTTCCAGCAGCAGTACCATTCTTATCTTCACCGACACCGGTCCAGCCAGTTTTACATTTCGCTAGAGATTGGTCGTCACCAAATTGGTCGCAATCAATATAATAACGTACATTTCTATTGGCAGCATCCAACTCTATTACAGCAACCGTATCCTTATCGTTTGTCCCTTTATAGGTATATGTATTCGCAGTGGAAGTCCAGCCTTTTCCGCTGACTTGAACAAGGTTGCTAAGTACCACATCACTTGCATTGAGACCTTGCAAGTCCATTGCATTTAATGCCGAAGTGGCAGCTGCAGACGCCGTGTCAGTTGTTGTCTTGATAAGATTATTAACTTCAGCACTCTGCTTTAGATTGGTAAACTGCGGAATAGCAGCCGCTGCTAAAATACCGATAATGACGATAACGAAGATCAACTCTACTAGCGTGAAACCTTTTCTCATATGAAAACCCCTATTTTTTTTGTTTTTGTTCTAAGCACTATAGCATTGGCAGCTTTAATAAAAACTTGAATCAAATCTTTTCTCTCAGATCTCTTTCAAATGTGATAAAAAAGCCACCCTATGATAAAATTCGCATAAAAAGGTCTCAAAAATGGCTTTGAAAAACAAGATCATGATTGTGCTTATGCTTGCCGCTTCCGGTTATTTCCTCTATCAGGGATTCTCGATTCTTTTTCATCCCTGACTACTTGTAATTAAAATAAATTTAAATAGTTAGTTTTACTTTTTCAGGGAACTGCATCGTGACGCAGTGAAGGCTTCCGTGCTGGCGGATCAGGGTCGAGCAGTCTATGGGAACGATGCGGCGTGTAGGAAAGACGCCGGAAAGGACTTCTGCGGCTTTGTCGTCGCTGGGGTCGTTGTAGACGGGAAGCAAGACCGCTTCGTTCAGGATCAAGAAGTTAGCATAGGTCGCCGGAAGGCGCTCATCCCCGTCATAGATCGCTTTCGTAAAGGGGAGGCTCACGAGTCTAAAGGGCTTTCCGTCCTGGTCAGTGAAGCCTTGCAGCTCCTCTTCCATCGCCTTGAGCGCGCTGTAGTGCTCATCTTCTTCGTCATCGCACTTGAGGTAGACGATGGTGCTCTCGTCGGCAAAACGCGCCAGGGTGTCGACATGGCTGTCCGTGTCGTCGCCTGCAAGGTAGCCGTTTTCAAGGCAGAGGACCTGGCTGACACCGAACTGCTCTTTGAGAAGTTTAATACTTTGCTCGCGTGTCAGGTGGGGATTGCGGTTGGGATTGAAAACGCACTCGGAGGTGGTGAGAAGTGTTCCTTTTGCGTTGCTCTCCACCGCTCCGCCTTCAAGGATGAGGTCGATGGTCTGCATCGGCGCATCATAAAGCGGAGCAAGTTCTCGGCTCATAGCGTTGTCAAGACGCGCGTCAAATTTTCCGCCCCATCCCGTGAAGGTAAAGTCCAGCAGCCTCGCCTCGCCGTCTTCATAAACACTCAGCGTGGAGCAGTCCCTGGCCCAGGTGTCATTTGTGCGCACCTGCACAAAACGGATGTTTTTATTCGGCTGAAACTTCGCCTGCACGTAGGCCTTGTCATCGCAGACGACAAGACAGCTCTGAAAATTTGCAATGGCTGTGATGATGTCGATGAAGTTTTTTTCGGCCTCTTTCAGGTAGTCCGCCCAGTCGCTGCCGGCATGGGGGAAGATGACCTGAATAAAGGATTGTTTTTCAAATTCGGCGGGAAAACGTCTCATAAAAATCTGTTCCTTGGCTAGGGTTTACATGCTATAATTCGCGCATGTCTTTCATTGAATTAAATAAATCAGCTTTTTTTAACAACCTCGACATTATCGCGAAAAAAACCGCAGATATAACTAAAATATCCCTCGTTTTAAAAGATAATGCCTACGGACACGGACTGCTCGAAATCGCTGCTATGGCAAGTGAGTACGGAATCAGCCGGGCCGTTGTGCGAAACGAGGCCGAAGCGCAGATGATCAAGGATTTTTTCCCTTATATCCTGATCTTGAATCCCTCCTTTCCTGTTTCTATGCATCCAAGCTACCGCCACACGATCAATGCCTTAGAGGATATCGAGAAGTTCCCCCCTTCAAGCCGCGTAGAGCTGAAGATAGACACGGGAATGCACCGCAACGGCATTGCCATGGAGCAGCTCGAAGAGGCCCTTGCAAAGATAGAGGCCTGCGGGCTTGAACTTGAAGGTATCTTTACTCACTACCGAAGCGCGGATGCACTCAGCGGCGAATGGTTCTGGCAGAAGAAGAACTTTGAGCAGATCAAGTCGAAGGCCCGCCGTTCTAATAAAAACCTGCGCTTTCACTCCTGCAACTCCGCCGCGCTTTTTCGTAGCGGCCGTGTAGATGATGAGATGGTACGCGTGGGTATCGCGGCCTATGGCTGTTTGAAAATGGACGAGGGTTTCGAGGCCGTAGGACTTAGGCCCGTGCTCTCTTTGTGGGCCGAGAAGATCAGCCGCAGAGAACTCAAAAAAGGCGAGAAGATCGGCTATAACGCGACCTTCGAGGCGGATAGAGAGATGCTTGTCACCAACTATGACGTCGGTTATGCGGACGGCCTTCTGCGCTCGCTTTCCAACACCTACCGCACCCCTTTTGGCCATGCGCTTTTGGGCAGGGTATCCATGGATAACAGCTCCTACGACTGCACGGAAGATAAGCTTTTGGTCTTTGACGATGCCAATGAAATCGCCTCCTTTGCCGGCACCATAGGCTACGAGATCCTGGTGCGGCTCTCTTCGACGATCGAGCGCAAGATCATTGGATGAGACGTTTGAGATCATTTACCGCGACGAATACCTTGTTGCGATCAACACACCCTACGGGCTGTTCACCCACCGCTCCCTGATCGGCAAAACAGAAACGCGCTACTTTAACTCCGGGGCCGTCTTGCCTGCGTGTAGCTTTTTTGCCAATAGGTATCGTTGAGATTGGAGATCGTCACCCCGCGGCTTGTCGAGGCGTGTACAAACTTGCCCTTTTCGAGGTAGATGCCGACATGGCGCACCTTCCATCCTGTTTTGAAAAAGAGAAGATCCCCTGTTTTGAGGGCAGTGATGCTGACGGGCTTTCCCTGTCTGATCTGCTGGTCAGTTGAGCGCGGAAGGGAGATGTTGTAAACCGCTTTGTAGGTCTGATGGACAAATCCCGAACAGTCAACGCCGTTGAGCGATAGCCCGCCGTATTTGTAGGGCGTGCCGCGCCACTTGTTGTAGTGTGCATAAAGTTTTTTTACCGCGGACGACTGTGTTGAGGAGATGGACTGCACGGGTGCTGGCGCCTTGGAAGAGCAGGCGCTAAAAAGAAGCGAGAAGGCAAGAGCAAAAAGAACTGTTTTTATACGTAAGCCTAGCAAAAGACGTACCGCATCAGGAGATCTTGATGATGGCCTGCGAAAAAATGGCCCCGTCAATTCCCCTGTCCGCCAGGTTCTCGATCTCATCTTCGTCATGGATGTGCACAAGGATCCGGGCGTCAAAGAGATAATTGTCCGCCGCTTTTTGCACCCGCACACAGATCTCTTCGCTCAGCAGAAGATATTTCGCGTCAAGGTTCTCGCCGATGAGTGCCTCTTTGAGGTTTGAGACATCCAGAGCAAAGGCAATGCCGTTTGCGCGTGCATGCGAGATCAGCTCAAAGACCTCTTCGTTGTAGCTAAAAAGCAGGCAGGCATTCGAGGGCGTATGCCCAATCGCTTCGATGGAGCTGACGTGATAAAGTTTCTCATTGTTAAGGTGCGGATGTCCGAAAAGAAGCATACCTAAGCCTTCATGCATTCAGGTGAGCAGAAATATTTTCCATCTTTGATGAGGGCCTCGTTCAAAGAGATGTAGGTGCCGCATTTCTCGCAGGCAACCATCTCGTCTCCGCGGTTTTTGTCTTTTTTATGATGAGGTCTGCTCCCCTGCGAGAGCGGTTTTTTCTTGATGAAAAAGAAGTAGACGAGGGCAATAAGACCGATAACGAGTAACCACTGCATATTTGTTTCTTTATGGGAAGATGCGTAATTATAGGGAGTTTTTCTTTAATCGCAAAGCAAAAGAGTCTTTGGCTATAATTTCGCTTTTTCAGGAGGCGTGGTATGTTTGATTTCTTGCAGAGTGAGCGGAGTTTTGTTTCTAACCCGGTGTCGCTTCGCCGTGAAAAATAAGCCCATGCAGATCATCTTTGAAAATTCCCGCTTTATACTGTTCAACAAACCTTCAGGAGTGAGTTTTCACAGCGAAGCGGGAGAGGGTTTCGTCGTGCTGGCCGAAAAGCAGACGGGGCTGAAACTCTACAGCGTGCATCGCCTCGACAAGATGACCTCGGGGCTGATTCTTCTGGCCAAATCCAGCGAGGATGCGAACGCCCTCAGCCGCCTTTTTGAAGCGCGTATGATAGAGAAGTTTTACCTTGCGCTGAGCCTGCGAAAACCCAAAAAGAAGCAGGGCTGGGTCAAAGCAGACATGGGAAGTGCGCGGCGCGGCTCCTGCAAACTTCTAAGCACCAACAGCAACCCGGCCGTAACAGAGTTTATCAGCACGGCCCTGCGGGTGCATGAGCGGCTCTTTGTGGTAAAACCGCACACGGGCAAGACGCATCAGATCCGGGTGGCGCTCAAAAGCCTCGGTTCGCCCATAGCCGGGGACCTGCGCTATAGCGCCGTGCAGGAGGCAAAAGAGGAGGAGCGCGGCTATCTGCACGCCTATGCTTTGCGCTTTATGCTAGAGGGCGAGAGTTTTGAATTTGTCTGTGCGCCTAAGGAGGGCGAGCGTTTTCTAAGCAGCGAGTGCGTCGAGCAGCTTCGTGCCTACTCAAAGCCCTGGGAACTCTTCAAAAGTTCTTTGTAGCGTTCGAGCTTCTGCTCAAACCGCATCGCGGCATAGGCCGGCGAGGAGGAGGGAAGAAGCGCTTTTCTCACCTTCAGCTCCTTGTACCGGGAGTTAAATATCTGCTCCGCTTTTTTCCCGGTAAAGAGAATGAGCTTTATGCCGGGGTAGTCCATAAGCAGCTTCTTAAAATCATTCACTTCTATTGCTTTCAAGTTGGCATCGCTGGAGTTTCCCGTCTCTCGTTTGAGACTCTTCGCACTGTCCCACAGCCCAAGCTTTTCCTGTCGGCACAGCTCTATCTTCGCCTCTTTTGTACAAAGCTCAGTTCCAAAGACCTCGGCCAGCAGCGGCCAGAACTGGTTGCGCGGATGGGCATAATAAAATCCTTCTTCAAACGAGGCAAGGCTGGGAAAGGAGCCGAGGATAAGAATGTGTGCGTCGGGAAAGATAAGGGGTTCAAAAGGGTGCTGTTGCATAGCTGACATTATAAGACAAGTCAGCATAAAAAAGAGTTTTTTATGAAGGATATCGCCCTTTAGAGGTGCCCTTAAAAAAATCGATTTAAAAAGCGATACCTATCCCAAGAGAGCAGCCTGCCTCTTTATCCCTTTTTAACCAGGAGTCCGCCAAGTACGATCAGGCCAATTCCGCAAAATACCCAAAAGTCAGCGAAGGCATCACCGAGCATATAGCCAAAGCCGATGGCGAAGGGGATGTTGGTGTAGCTGACGATCCCGATGATGCCTGCACTTTTTGAGACGCTGTATGCCTTGGTCAGCAGCCACTGTGAGAACGTCGAGATGGTACCGACAAGCAAGATGAGCGCCCAGAGTTTGAGTGTTGTAGGCAGTGTGAAATCGACAAAGAGAAAGGCGATCGATGCCGGTGCTTCGATGAAGGGCGCAATCACAAAAAGCAAGAGGGGTATGACAGTCCCTGTTATCGCAAACGAGAGGACAATGGTCCGTGCATCGTAGATATTTTTTATCTTCTTGATGGTCGTGTAGGCCGCTGCGGCAAGAAAGCCGCCTAAAATCCCCAGAAAGTACTCATACTCAAGGCTCAAACCGATAGGCTTTGTGATCATCACCACCCCGATAAAGCCGATGATGAGCGCCGCAATACTTTTAAGACCAAGATGCTCTTTAAGCAGGAAAAATGCAAGGATGGAGACAAAAAGCGGTGAAGTTTTGTTCAGTGTTATCGCAATACCCAGCGGGATAGTGGCGATTGTATAAAAATACAGAATCATCGCACTAAAACCAAGAAGACCGCGCATGACAAGCAAGAACTTTTGGCCGCCGGGGAGTTTGGCGGGCGTGTGCTTGAGCATTGAGATCAAGAAAAAGACGCCTATTATATTTCTATAGAACACGATCTCCAAGGCAGAGATGTCTTCGCTTAGAATCTTTGCTATAGCCCCGTCAAAAGCTGCTATCAGCGCACTCAAGAGCATAAAAAGAACGCCTTTATCAATGTTACGCAGCATCACGACCCCTGAATTTTCCGGCATTGTAACACAAGAAACTTAGCTGCGATGGTCTAGATGTGAAACACTAAAAGAAGTCAAGATCTGATGTCGAACTGCTTTTTGTAGGCCTCGGCAAGGCTCCTGGACTTTTCCTTGTAGCTGATGATATCGCCGATGACGATCTCGATCGTGCGCTCTTTTTTCTCATCCTTTAGTGCGGACATCAGAACCTCGTTGGCCTGGCTACGGATAAAGACGGGAAGCATATCAAGACGGTTTTTGACAGCGATGATACGAGAGCCCTCTTTGAACTCGCCAAGCTCCGTCCCCGCTTTGTTGCGCGTGCCCTCGGGAAAGACATAGATCGAAATACCCTCTTTTACGCGGGTTTTGATATCGGAGAAAAATTCGCCCATCTGCGAAGAGTCGCGGTCTATGAGGATAGTCCCGCCGTTTCGCACGAAGCTTCCGAAAAAGAAGGAGTTGTAGAGCTCTTTCTTGGCTATCCAGTAACCGAAAAGTTCCGTATCGCGCGTCGCGATCTCTATGATAAGCGGGTCGATGACGCTTCGGTGGTTGGAGACTAACAGAAACTGCCCTTTTCGAGGAAGCTTCTCTTTGTGGATGAGCGATATTTTTATGTTCAATTTTTTTAGCAATCTTTCCGCGTACTCGATGCGCAGGCGTTTTTTCTCTTTTGGATCATTTGTTTTTTTGAGTTTGAAGCCATATAAATTGGTTAGAAAGGTAGTGTAGATGGCTATTTTGATCTGGTTGAATGTCAAGCGCTGTTCCTTAAAAGTAGTAAAAGTATCATAACCGTTTTCTGTTTAAAAGTAAGGGCACCTCTATGGAAAGTCAGGGTATACTTCTTTAAAAAAAAGACGATGATGAATACTACAAACTTTTCTAGCCTTCCGCTCTGCGCCGAGATGCTCCACAACCTGAACGAACTCGGGTTCAAAGAGATGACCCCCGTACAGGCTCAGAGCCTGCCTCCTATCTTGCAAAATGCCGATGTGATCGCGCAGGCCAAGACCGGAAGCGGCAAGACGGCCGCCTTCGGCATAGGTCTGCTGCACAAGCTCAATGTCAAAAACTTCAAAGTACAGTCGCTGGTACTTTGCCCGACGCGCGAACTCGCCGACCAGGTCGCTAAAGAGCTTCGGCGTCTGGCCCGAGGCACGCACAACATCAAGATACTCACGCTCTGCGGCGGTATGCCCTTTGGACCCCAGCTCGGTTCCTTGCGCCATGGGGCGCACATCATAGTAGGCACGCCCGGCAGAGTCCTGGCGCACCTTGACAAGGGCTCTTTGCTCTTTGACGCCCTGGACACGCTGGTGCTTGACGAGGCGGACCGCATGCTCGACATGGGCTTTATCGAAGAGATCGACCGGGTGATTGCTTTTATGCCGGCACAGCGTCAGACCCTTCTCTTTTCGGCCACCTATCCTGAAGAGATCATGCAGCTGAGCGCTTCCATCCAAAAAGACGCCCTCAATATCCAGACCATCTCGGCCGAGAGTGCGAACCCGATCACGGAGCGTTTTTACGAGCTGGAGCAGACAGAGAAACTGCCGATGCTCATAAAGATCTTTGCCCACTACAAACCCGAAAATGTCATCGTCTTTTGTAACACGAAGATTGAGTCCCAGGAGATCGCCAAACACCTGCGCCAAAAAGAGATCGATGCCCTGGCCATTCACGGCGACCTTGAACAGATCGACCGCACGGACGTGATGGTACAGTTTGCCAACAAAAGTGCCAGCGTACTCGTCGCAACCGACGTCGCCGCACGGGGCATAGACATCAAAGAACTCTCCATGGTCATCAACTATGACCTTCCCCACGACGAGGCGATCTACACCCACCGCATAGGCCGGACAGGACGCGCGGGAGAGGAGGGCCTGGCTTTTACCCTCTTTACACCCGATGAAGCGCGCGACGCCGACCTCTATAGAAACACCAAGCGCCTCTTTGAAGAGGCCTCCGCCTTGGATGAGGTGAGCAGCTTTGAGATGAAACCGCCCAATGTCACCCTCGTCATCGAAGGCGGAAAAAAAGAGAAAATCCGCCCCGGAGATATCCTTGGCGCCTTGACCGGCGAGGCAGGTATCGCCGCCAAACACATCGGAAAGATAGACATCTATGCGCATCAGTCCTACGTCGCGATAGAGCGAAGTATGGTAGACGAAGCCCACAAGCAGCTCAAAAACACAAAGATCAAAGGGAAAAGCTTTTCGGTCTGGGTGATGAACTAAAGGGCACCTCTAAAAAGAGGCGGGGGCCTTAGAAAAAGAGATCATCCAGTGAGTCGTTCTCACTGTAGATCGGAAGCATACAAACGCCAAGACCCATCTCTATGGTGTTCATGTCGGCGAGTATCGACTGGTACTGCACAGGAGGGGAAAAAGGGTACTCGTCTCCCAAGAAGCGGTATCTAAACCACTTCTGCACCTCGTGCGTAAAGGTGCAGGCAAGGTCTCTAGTAGTGCTGTCATGCAGGATCTTGTCCTGAAACTCATAAAGCAGGAACGAAAAACGCTTGACGACAGGCAGAACTTCGATGCGCTCCTCTTCGTTATTTTTGTTGATTGTATGCGCAGCGTAGGAGAGTTTGGAGCTGACCTTGAGAAGACTTTTGTGATCTTTGGCGCAGTCGTCTATGGTGTTGATGAGACTGAGTACGGCCTCTTTTTTCATCCTGGATCTCTTCGCGGCAGCACAGCGCCAGTTTCCCGTGGAGTTTAAGGTCGCGGCAGTCTCGTCCAACGCAGGGAGTAGGGCCTTTGATGCAAGATCGCATTGATTTCGTCATATGTACTACTTTTCGAATAGTAAGTCGTAGAAATAAATAATTTTCGAATTCTATCTGTTTTGCATTAGAGCAGATAAAATAGTGCAGTTATTTTTTAGAGGTGCCCTATAATATAAAATTATGTACTCATAAAAAGCACCTCTGGCCACAAAATCTGATAAAATTGCAAAGCTCATCCCCCCCCCAAATCAAACAGAGGATTTTTATGTTCGATAAAATTAAAGTCATAATCGAGAGCAAGAGCTTTCAAAATTTTATAACTTACCTTATTGTACTCAACGGCATCAGCATGGGCCTGGAAACCTCAAAAGATTTTGTGACAAGTTTCGGCGCGATATCTTCGCTGTTTAACACCTTTGTCATCTCTGTTTTCACTGTTGAGATAGTGTTGAGGATTTATGTTCACAGAGTGTCGTTTTTCAAAGATCCGTGGAGTATTTTTGATTTTTGTATTGTTGCGATCTCGCTTGTTCCGCTGAGTGCAGGTTTTGAGATCTTGAGGGTCCTGCGGGTCTTAAGGCTCTTCAGACTTATCACCGTTGTGCCTCAGATGAGAAAAATAGTTTCTGCACTCATCAGTGTTATCCCTGGCATGCTCTCCATCGCCGCATTGATGAGTCTGTTTTTTTACATCTTTTCCATTATGGCAACGCAACTTTACGGGGAGAAATTCCCGGAATGGTTTGGAACACTGGGCGCATCTTTTTACACGCTGTTTCAGATCATGACACTCGAATCATGGTCCATGGGAATCGTGCGCCCCATCATGGAAGTTTACCCTTATGCGTGGACCTTCTTCGTTCCGTTTATCTTTGTGGTGACATTTATTATGGTCAATCTTATTGTTGCGATTGTCGTTGATGCGATGTCTATCATCAACAAAAAAGAAGAAGAGCATATCATTGATGAAGTGCAGACGGCGGATGGTCATACACACCTTGAACTCGCAAGGTTGAGAGAGGAAATATCCGAATTAAAAGCTATGTTTCAGGCCAGCATTAAACACTAGACTTCCAAATTTTCGAGTAAAAAAGGCACAATTCATGACACTCTACATCGACGGCGACGCCTTTCCTAACCTCTTGAAGCCCATCGTGTTTCGCTCCATCGAGCGCCTCAGCCTGCCAACGGTTGTCGTCTCAAACAAGCGCATCGACATCGGCAAGTCAAAGCTCATACGCTACCTGATCGTCGAGCAGGGCGCGGATGAGGCGGACCACCTTATCGTGGAGATGGTCAAGCCCGGCGATCTGGTCATTACGGCAGACATCCCTCTGGCGGACCGTGTCATCAGTAAAAATGCCCATGCCATCGACCACCGCGGCGAGCTCTACAGCGTGGACAACATCAAACAATACCTCGCGATGCGAAACCTGATGGAGAAGATCCGCGAAAGCGGGGAGATGACCAAGGGCCCAAAGGCCTTCGCTAGCAAAGATGCTCATGCGTTCGCCAACCAACTGCACCGTTTCTTGACAAAACACCATGGCTAAAAAGGTATAATTCTTCACTACAGACCAAGGAAAAGTTCATGGGTCACGATCATAGCCACCACCATCATGCCAGCGTCAAAAATATCAAAATTGCATTTTTTCTCAACTTCGCTTTTACGATCGTGGAGTTTATCGGAGGCATTCTTACCAACTCGACGGCTATTTTAGCCGATGCGGTGCATGACCTTGGCGATACTTTTGCGCTGGGACAGGCCTGGTATTTTGAGAGATTGTCGCAAAACAGCGCCAACACCCGCTATACCTACGGCTACAAGCGTTTCGCACTTCTAGGTGCTGTGATCAGTGTTCTGGTCTTGCTGATCAGCTCGATTTACATCCTCTCCGAGGCGATTGCACGTCTGTTTGAGCCGCAGCAGGCCCATGCCGAGGGGATGATACTGCTCGCACTTATGGGTGTGGCGGTCAACGGTTTTGCCATCTTGCGCCTCTCAAAAAACGAGGGGATAAACTCCAAGGCGGTTGCCCTGCACCTTCTTGAAGACGTGCTCGGGTGGGTGGCGGTTCTGGTCGTTTCCATTGTGATGCTCTTTGCCGATCTTCCTATCCTTGATCCGATCCTGGCTATACTTATCACGCTTTATATCCTCAGCAATGTGCTCAAAAACATCCGTTCGACGATTCCCATCTTTTTGCAGGCCGCACCTCTGGCCTCAAACATCAACGCGGTTATCCTGGAGCTTGAAAAAATACCCCATGTCAGAAGTCTGCACCATGTGCACCTCTGGAGTCTGGACGAGTTTCATGCGGTCTTTTCGGCGCATATCCTCACCACCGAAGCACTCGGTGCAGAGGAATACAGCGAACTCAAAGAGCAGATCAAAACGCGCCTGGAGCAGTTCGGGTTCGGCCACACAACGCTCGAGATCGAGTTTCCTCAGGAGCTCTGCCGCATCGAAGAGGTGCATGCACATTAAAATTTAATCCAAAATCACAGGAGAAAAAATGCGAATATTTCTATTTTTACTGACCAACCTCGCGGTGATGGCGGTCCTGCTGCTTACGACCAAGCTTCTGGGCCTCGACAAGGCCTTGGGAGACGATTATGGCGTGCTTTTGGGCTTTGCGCTCGTGATAGGGATGGGCGGGAGCATCATCTCGCTCTTTCTCTCCAAATGGATGGCAAAACGCTCGATGAATGTGCAGATCGTGAACCCCTCCAGCATCCGCGACGCGCAGATAAGCTGGCTTTACGACCGCGTGGTCGAGATCAGCACCAAGGCGGGGATAAAGACCCCCGAGTTCGGCATCTACAAGGGCGCGCCCAATGCCTTCGCGACGGGCTGGAACAAGGATGATGCCCTGGTGGCCGTCTCGAGCGGACTGATGGAGCTAATGAACAAAGAGGAGATCGAGGGGGTACTCGCGCACGAGATAGGCCACGTGGCCAACGGCGATATGGTGACGCTCTCGCTTATCCAGGGCGTGGTCAATGCCCTGGTGATCTTCTTTGCGCGCATCGTCGGAAGCCTCATCGACAAGGCGGTCTTTAAAAATAGAGAAGGCCGGGGCATGGGATACTACGCCGCGGTCATCATTTCTGAGATGGTGCTGGGCATACTCGCTTCCATCATCGTCTTCTGGTTCAGCCGCCATCGCGAATACCGAGCGGACGAGTTCAGCGCCAGACTTGTGGGCACCAACAAGATGGTCAATGCCCTCAAAAAACTGGGCTCTTTGAGCGAAAATCCGCCCCTTCCCAAAGAGATGGCCGCCTTCGGGATCAGCGGAAGCACACTAAAAAGCCTCTTCAGCTCCCACCCGCCTTTGGAAAAACGCATCGAAAATCTCCTGAAATAGAATCAAAATGGCAACTTTTAGGAGAGTTTAATTATCTTTGGACTATTGTTGCAGTCCACATTTAGATCGGGGCGTAGCGCAGTTTGGCTAGCGCACTACCTTGGGGTGGTAGAGGTCGCCCGTTCGAGTCGGGTCGCTCCGACCATGTGGAATCCTGCTATAGCACTCTTTTAAAAATCTTCTTCCCTAACAACTCTTGTCAAGCTTCGCAATCCAACAACAATATTCACAATGCGCTTAGGCGGCTGAACTGCCCAGACCGAACTCGACGCGAAAATCTGTTGCCTGAACTTTCGGAACGAGGCTGTTCTTCTCTTTGTAAAGTTTTACGATGCCGTAGCGCTCAAGCGTTTTGAGGGTACGCGAAAGATTTGACTTTTTCCGTCCTGTCAAGGATTCAAGCTCGCTCAAAGACTGCGGGTGTTTTTCATCGATGATCTTTAAAAGCGCTTGATTTTCGTTGCTGAGAACCTGCGCAAGTGACTTGATCGATTCAAACCATACTTTCGGCTCATCGGCTTTGGGCGTGTGTTCTCCTTTTGCAATGGCTATGGTACGCTTTATGTAGTCGGCTTTGTTCATGATTCCGACATGTAAAATTTTAGATTTCATTGGGTCTCCTTAATGGTTTTCTAAATAGTAGTTGACGCTTTTCCAAAAGTCCTCGATGAGAATGCCTGCACAATCGAACTCATATGCAAAAGTCTCTTCTTTTTTGTGGATATGGTCTAAGCTTGTCTTTCGCGCACCGTATCTGAATGTACTTGGTTTAAAACTATGGGCATTATCGTAGCCGATGATACGGTGGTTGTTTTTGTCGTGAAGGGTAAGTGAATACCGAATCCCATGCGGAATGTTTTCGCTTACCTCTACCACCTTGGCCTCAAACTTCACCCAGTATCCGTTGTCCATAGGGAAGATCTCGCCATCTAACAAAAGCAGGTTTTCTAAGTCACCCAATCTGACTCCTTTAGTTATCATCTAATGATAACATTTTTTTGAGCAAAAGAGGGAAAGGGTTGTCGGTCCTTTTTTTAGAACCCTTGTTTGGAGGCTTGATCAACTACTATGTGATTCATCACTTGGAAGCGGCGTAGGCTCAAAAAATCTAGCAATAGGCACATCTAGTATCTTGCTTATCTTGTAGAGATGCTCGATATTGAAATGTTTACCATCATTGCAGAGTTCAGCAGCGGAAACAAGACTAACAGACTTATACCCCATCTCATAAGAGAGAGCCAGTTGGCTCATCTCTTTCAGACTACGGTAATGCTTGACATTTTCACCGATGAGTCTATAGATGTTCTGTATTTCATCATCTGAAAAAGCGATTTGAGACATCTGTAACCCACCATAGTATTAGTTGGGCTGATTTTAGTTGGAATAGCATCCATCAACAAACCACTATAGTGGGTCATTCTGTTTCATTTTGTAATATCTTTAAATTAAATATTCACTAATTATGTTTAGATTTGGTTAAGAAAATGTAGACTTGCTAAAAATAGTTAATATCAAAAGGTTTGTTTATGAAAAAAGTTATTCCAATTGTAGCAATGGGCATAGTCGTGGTGTTGGCATTTAGCGGCTGTGGTGGAGGCGGAGGTGCTGAAAGCTCTTCTGACACCACTACAGTTGCAACAGTAACCGGCCAATTCATAGATGCACCAGTTAAGGGCTTAAAGTACGTTTGTAGCTCAGGCGCAAACAGTATGACCAACAATAATGGAGAGTACACCTGTAATATCGGAAGTGATGTGACATTTTATATTGGGACTCTCTCTATTGGTACGGTAGCCGCACAAGTTGAGCCTATCACTCCATACTCATTATTTCCAAACAATAATGTTGCTGCCGTAAATTTAGCAAGAATACTGCAAACCTTAAATGATCGTTCAATCGTAGGTGTCATAAATATAGATGCTGCTATGGAAACTCTATTGCCCTCTGTTATTGATCTTACTTCAGTTTCATTTGAGACAACCACAAAAACGGAAATCGAAAATGCTATAGGCACTCCTTTAATAAGTGCGATCGAAGCAAAAGAGAGCATGGATACGTCTATCCTAACTGCAGGAGGGACGGTTCCGAGTGCATCAAACTCAGCTCCAGTAGCCAATGCTGGAGTCGATCAGAACGTCAATACGACTTCAACAGTAACTCTAAATGGTTCACTAAGCTCAGATGCAAACCTAAATGCTTTGACTTATGTATGGAGTATTATCTCAAAGCCTACAGGAAGTAATGCAACTCTTTCATCTGCAACAGCTGTAAATCCAACGCTTGTAGCAGACCTTGATGGAAGTTATGTAGTTCAGCTTGTGGTAAATGACGGAATTGTAAACTCTGTCGCAGATACAGTAACAGTTATCGCATCAACTTCAAACTCAGCTCCAGTAGCCAATGCTGGAGTAGATCAGAACGTTAATACGACTTCAACAGTAACTCTAAATGGTTCACTAAGCTCAGATGCAAACCTAGATGCTTTGACGTATTCATGGACGATTACTTCTAAACCTAGTGGTTCAAATGCAGCTCTTTCATCTGCAACAGTATCTAATCCAACGCTTATAGCAGACCTTGATGGAAGTTATGTAATTCAGCTTGTGGTTAATGATGGAAAAGTCAACTCTGCCGCAGATACAGTAACAGTTATCGCATCAACTTCAAACTCAGCTCCAGTAGCCAATGCTGGAGTAGATCAGAACGTTAATACGACTTCAACAGTAACTCTAAATGGTTCACTAAGCTCAGATGCAAACCTAGATGCTTTGACGTATTCATGGACGATTACTTCTAAACCTAGTGGTTCAAATGCAGCTCTTTCATCTGCAACAGTATCTAATCCAACGCTTATAGCAGACCTTGATGGAAGTTATGTAATTCAGCTTGTGGTTAATGATGGAAAAGTCAACTCTGCCGCAGATACAGTAACAGTTATCGCATCAACTTCAAACTCAGCTCCAGTAGCCAATGCTGGAGTAGATCAGAACGTAGATACTGGTATTACCGTTACTTTAAATGGCTCGGGAACAGATGCAGACTTTGATACTTTAACTTATTTTTGGAGTTTTGTAAGTAAACCATTTGGAAGTACAGCAACATTTTCAGAGGCATCTTCTACAAGTCCTACATTTACAGCAGATAAATATGGTAGCTATGTAATTGAATTAGTTGTTAATGATGGAAAGGTAAACAGCACAGCCGATACAATTGTAGTTAATGCTGATAATTTAGTTACACATGTATCGACTACAGCAGAATTTAGAATAGCATTAACTAATGCTGCACAAAATGGTATGAATGATAAAATCATTTTGGCTGATGGAACCTATAAGACTACGGATGATGGTGGCGGGACTTTTACCTTCTTAGATAATGAAGATTATCGCTTGACCATTATTGGTTCTAGTCGTGAAAATGTAATACTAAGTGGAGAATATCAGCAGCAGATACTTAATGTTACACCGAATAATTATCTAAATGAATTATACATTAAGAATATTACATTTCAGAATGGTAGAGCTACTTCCAGCTCAAAGGGTGGAGGTGCTATTCATGCATGGATGACTTTACATATAGATAATTGTAGTTTTCATCATAATCAAAGTATATTATCCAATGGAGGTGCTACAATTGCAGTCACAACAAAAGTTTCTAACTCTTTATTCTTTAATAATTCCGCGAGTAACGGTGGAGCAATAAATACGGCTAAAATTGAAATTGATAATACAACTTTTTTAGATAACATAGCTGGTGGGGATGGTGGGGCAGTTTATGCTGCTGTAGGTGGGGATAGCCAATATAGCCCTAGTATTACAGATACTGTATTTGAAAATAATAGTGCTCTTAGTATGGGGGGAGGTTTATACCTTTCTTCTGATAGTCAGCAGAAGCTAACAATGAAAAATACAAAATTTATAAGAAATAAACTTACTGGGGCTAATGGATTGGGAACAGGAATATATTCTGTGAGTGATTTGTCTTTTGATATAGAGGGCTGTATATTCAAAGAGCACGCAAATGACTTTGCGCTATTCCTAATGTGTTATGATTGCACCATACGTTCATTAACAATAACGAATAGTTTGTTCACACAGAATACAGGTAGAAGTACATTGGCTACTTCGTTTGATGATGCAAAAATAATCAATTCAATGTTTGCTGATAATAACAATACAGAAGGAACTATTAATGCAAGTAATCTTGATAATATGACAATTGTTAACAGTGCTTTTACTCATAATCACGAATTTGTAGAAATTCTAACGTCTGCAACATATAATTTAAATGTAATTAATAGCTATCTTGATTTAAATAAAGTCACATCAACAAATATTGTTTCTATTAGTAATTTAGACGTAAATATTAACTTTGGTTTTATTGACCAGCCTAATGATTATCATCTGATTACTACTTCAGATTTAATCGATACAGGAACTAATAGTTTTACTGGGATTACTATACCAACAACAGATTTAGATGGAAACTCTCGAAAAGTTGGCATTACTGTAGATATTGGACCCTATGAGTTTCAATAATTATCATAATGGCGCTTCCAGCCAATAGTGCCGTGTGCTCTTTGGCTCTGTTGTAGATCAGTTCTGCCGCCGTGTGTCCATGGATCGCAAAGTGAAGCTTGTTTTGTACCTTTGCAAAAAACTTTTTGGTTGTTGCATCGTCTTTATTGTAGTCTACGCTCGTGGCATAAATGTCAGTTATCTTTTGATAAAACATCCGTTCGCTCAGGCGAATCTCTCGTATCTCTTCAAGGAGTTTATCAAAATAGTTTTCGCCTAAAAATGAACCGTTTTCAAGTCGTTTTTTATCGAGCACAAAGCCCTTGATGGCAAACTCTTTAAGTACACTTGTCGCCCACTGTCTAAACTGCGTCGCTTTTTTGGAGTTTACTCTGTAGCCTACGGATATGATGGCATCTAAGTTGTAGTATTTTGTGTTGTAGATTTTGCCGTCACTGGCAGTATGTTCCAAAATGGAACTAACTGAATTTTCATCCAATTCGGCAGTTTCAAAAATATTTTTCAAGTGTTTTGTGATTGCCGGTCTTTGTACATCAAAAAGCTGCGCTATCATAGCTTGCGTCAGCCAAACGGACGTATCAAAAACCTTCACTTCGATGCTGTCTTCACCGCTTTGAGAAGTGAAAATCAAAAATTCCGCCGTTGAGTTTCGTATGCGTTTGTCCATTACCTTAATCTCCTCAAAACTTCCATGTATGTTTTGCCATCGCTAGTAGTTGTCGCAAAATGTGCAATCTTAGATTTTAGCTAAAAGCATCATCAGATAACTTTAGGAGTGCCCTTTGTTCAGTTTTCGACTTCTCCAAAGCTCTCCACTTCCAAAAGCGGAAAGACGAACCGTTTTTTGTCAGGCTTTATGTGGCTAGCCCCCGTAAGTAAAACGGTACATCATGATCGAGGCGGCTATGGCGACGTTGAAGCTTTTTATGCCTTCGACCATCTCGATCTGCACGGTGTGGTCGCATTCGCGCAACACTTCGGGCGAGAGTCCTTTTCCCTCGTGTCCCATCAGCAGTACCCATTTTTTCGGGACCTTGACCTGGGCAAGGGGGATGGATTCTTGGGTCACCTCCGCGGCAAATATGGTGTAGCCTTGGGCTTTGAGGGCTTTGAGGGTGGAAAAGATGTCGCTGTAGCAGTGGGTTTTGAGCATGCCCGTATGCCCCATGGAGACCCGCAGTGCGCGTCTGCCGTAGGGGTGGGGGCCGTGTTCGGGGATGAGGTAGCTGTTGACGCCGAGTGCGGCGGCGCTGCGTGCTATAGCGCCGATGTTTTCGCTCGAGGAGATCTCGTCAAGCATCAAGATTTGGTCCCCAAGCCCCTCTAGCGGCGTCTGTTCGGGTCGGATGCCGTGCATCATGACATTGTGGTGGAGGCGGTGGCCGATGATGCTCTCCATCACTTTTTTCTCGGCGACATAGAGGGTGGGGATATTTCTTGCTTCTATCAGCTCGGCAAACTCCTCGTAATAGGCGCGGGTGGCGAGAATACTTTTGACCTCGATACCGCTTTGCAGCAGGAGATTGACGACCTTGGGGCTGTCGGCGATGAAGCTGTTGTCCTTGTCGAAGGCATTGTCTCTTAGACGGGCATAGACCTCCATTTCGGGGGTGTTGAGGTCATCTATCGGGGTGAGTTTCATCATTTTCCTTGAAGCTTTGGCTTCTGCCAGTATAAAAACAGGATCGTAGAGATGCCTGCGCTTCCGAGCACCATAGCCATCACGACCATCTGGTAGCGCACGGCGATGAGCGGATCGACGCCGGAAAGGATCTGCCCTGTCATCATCCCCGGAAGCGAGACCAGTCCCACGGCCAGAAGGGCATTGATCTGCGGGATCATCGACGCCTTGAAGGAGGTTTTGCGCGCCGAAACGTAACTGTTTATGAGGATCTCGCTCTCAAAACGTTCGGCGCAGAGCGCGACGGCGTTCATCGCGTTGGCGTAGATCATGCCGGCGAGGGGGATGAGCACCTCGGGACGGTAGAGCGTGGCCATATCAAGAACAAGAACCATGACGATAGCAAGGTTGAAACTTCCGCCAAGCGCTATAGCGGCAAAAAGCAGGGCGTAGCTTTTGAGGCTCTTCTCCTTGAAGTTGCGCAAGGCGATGAGGCTGGAGAGTGAGATCATAAAGAGCAGGATAAAGGCCCCCAGCCAGAGCGAGTCATTGGCAAAGATAAAGCTCAGGGCATAGCCGATAAGCAGGAGCTGAACGACCATGCGCGCGGAGGCGTAGGCAACCTCTTTGGCATCGCCTATCCAGCGGTAGTAGACATAGCCGACAATAAGCAGAGGAAGGAGCATATAGAGGAGGCTTTCAAGGGCTATGGTCTGCATTATGCTTCCTCTATAACGGAGTTTTCGCTGAAACGCTCTTTGTAGCTGCATTTTTTGCAGAGCTCTTCGACGGCCTTTCCTTGCATAAAACCTTCGCGTATGGCTGTAGCGCGTTTGCCTTCAAGCAGCTCTTTGAGCGTACTTTCATGCAGATTGCCAAGATCCATCACCCCCTCGCCGTCAAGGCAGCAGGGGACAAGAGTGCCGTCGCTGAGTATGCCGATATGCGAGCGTAGACCGTAGCAGCTCCCCTGGCTCTCGTGCGCGGAGTTCAGCGAGGGCCATTCGAAGTAGCTGTCGAAGTGCAGGAGGACCTTTGAGGCGAGGCGGAGTGATTTGGGGCGCTCGGCGTAGAGTGTCTGGGTATCTAGAGGGATCTCAAAGAAACGCGAAAGACGCTCAAAGAGAAGGGTGTTGAACTCCGCTTCGCTGCAGCTCTCATCAAAATTCCAGAGCCGGAGGTTGATGAAGGGCTTGGGGTAAGAGGCAAGCTTTGTGGCGCAGAGCTCCAAAACGGCGTTCATATACTCCTCAAAGCTGAGGTTGAGGCTGTTTTTGTTGTAGCTGTTGAGCGAGATGTTGATCTGGCGCACGCCGGGGTGCAAAAGCGTCTCAAAGGAGCTGTTTTTGAGGTAGTAGCCGCTGGTGGTCAGACTCACCTCAAAGCCGTTTTGATGTGTTAGGTCAAGATAGTCGTGCAGGTTTGAGAGCGTCAGCGGATCGCCCATAACATGAAAGGCAAGCTCTTTGGTGTAGGGACGCAGCTGCGAAATGACATGCTCAAAAAAACCAAGCTCCATCGTCTTTGAAGGGTGCAGTTTTGGCGGACAGAAGCTGCAGGCGAGACCGCAGATGTTGGTCACTTCGATGTGGACGCGGTGAAAATGCATAGGGACTCTTTTAAAAATATGTGTGATTTTAGCGTAAAACTGCTTGGACGGAGGGGAGTAGGGGGTGTGCAAAACGGCCGAAGCCGTCAGGTTTAGACTTCGAGCGAGCGTGTCAGCGTAATGTACTGCTTGCCTTCGATCGCGGCGGTTTTGATTTCGAAGGTCGAAACGAGTTCTTCAAGAAGGGCATCGTCCAGCGTAGAGAGATCGATCTTGTAGTTGACGAAGTGGTCATCTTCGGTGATACTCATCTTGAAATGCTTGACCTGTTCGTTGGTCAGAATATCTTTAATCGTTATATACACGCGATCTCCTGGCATAAAATTTGTGCGAAATTATACTGTCAAATCCAACAAATTGCGGTGTTATTTTTTGGCTGAAATATTACGAAATCAAAAACGATTCTGTGTTATGCTTCCATACTTTTTATTTTTAAACGGATGAGGTGAAGAATGTACCTGCACAAACAGATAGAGACGATAGAAGCGGTGAGCCAAAAAGCGGGCCAGGGGGTGAAGATGAAGATGCTTCTCTCCCCCGAGGAGTCGTCGAACTTTGCCATGCGCAACTTCACGATCGACGCGGGCGGCTACATGCCCCTTCATACCAACACGGTCGAACATGAGCAGTATGTGCTCAGCGGACGGGCCAAGGTGCAGATCGGCGAGGAGAGTTTTGAAGCGGGAAAAGGAGACATTTTGCTTATTCCTGCGGGCGTGCCACACTGTTATGAGACGATCGGAGACGAGGTTTACAGTTTTTTGTGCCTTGTACCCAAAGGTGAAGACAAGATCGAAGTGCTCAGCTGCTAAGAACCGCAAAACTCCTCTACCTCGCATGAGGCAAGAGCTTTTTAGAAGACCAGGCTCAAGCCCACTTTTCCCTTCTCTTGATCGATAGCTATCACCTCGATCTGCGGCAAAAACTGGTTGATAGAGAGGAGTTCGAGCGGATGGGCAATGCGCCGTGTGCTCATCTTCGAGATGTGGATCATTCCGTCGTTTTTAAGCCCGATGTCCACAAAGGCACCAAAGTCGGCGATATTGCGCACGACTCCGGAGACAAAGGCGCCCTCCCGCAGCATCTTGATGTCAGTAATGCCCTCTTTGAAAGGAATCGGCGGGAGCTCTTCGCGCGGGTCGAAACCGGGTTTTTGCAGCTCTTTGATGATGTCCTTGAGGGTCTCTTTTCCTACGCCAAGCTCTGCAGAGAGCCTCGTCACATCGGCTTTTTCCAGATCCGTGCCTACAAGCTTCGCGGCGATAGCGTAGGATTCGGGGTGGATGCCGCTGTTGTCAAAGGGGCTTTTTCCCTCTTTGACGCGGATGAAGCCTGCGGCCTGCTCATAGGCCTTTGCGCCCAGACCCTTGACTTTTAGCAGCTGTGCCTTTGAACTGAAACTTCCTGCCTCGTCTCTAAAGGTAATGATGTTCTGCGCGATCTTGCTCCCGATGCCCGCGACATACGAGAGCAGAGAGGCCGAGGCAGAGTTGATGTCGACGCCCACGCGGTTGACCAGATCCTGGGTGACGTCGCCGAGTTTTTTCTCCAGAAGCTTCTGATCGACGTCATGCTGGTACTGCCCGATGCCCAGAGACTTCGGGTCGATCTTGACAAGTGCGGCCATAGGGTCTCTCAGGCGCTGGGCGATGGAGATGGCGCCGCGGATGGTGACATCGAGGTCAGGGTACTCCTGCGAGGCGATCTTGGACGCGGAGTAGACCGAGGCCCCGGCTTCGGAGACAACGGTGTAGTTAAGCCCGGCACCTTCGTCTGTGTTGAGGCGGGCGAAGAACTCCTGCGTCTCTCTCGAAGCGGTGCCGTTGCCGATGGCGACAGCCTTGATCGCATACTTTTTAGCCAAAGCCAGTACTTTTTTGCGCGCGCCCTCGTAGTCGTTTTGCGGCTCACTCGGGTAGATCACGGCATGTTCGAGGTAGTGGCCGTTCTCGTTGATAAGGGCCAGTTTGCAGCCCGAACGGAAGGCGGGGTCAACGCCCAAAATGATCCGTTTGGTCACCGGAGGCGTCATCAGAAGCTGGCTGAGGTTTTTGCCGAAGACCCCGATGGCGGCAAGGTCGGCCTTCTCTTTGAGCTCGGTGTGGACCGCACGCTCTATGGAGGGAAGCAGAAGGCGTTTGAGGCCGTCTTTGTAGGCTTCAAGCAGAAGCTCCTGCGAGCTCGAGGCATTGCGGGGGATCTTGAATTTTTTGATGTTCTCCTCTATGCGTTCGGTATCAAGAGAGATCTTGACGGAGAGTTCCTTCTCTTTGAGTGCGCGCATGATGCCGAGGTAGCGGTGAGAGGGGATATAGGCGACTTTTTCGCTGTGGTTGAGGAAGTTGGCGTAGAGCCCTTTTTCGTTGAACTCCCGGCCTTTTTTGACTTCCAAAACCCCAAAACGCATCATGCTCTCGTGGATCATCTCCCGCTCGCGCACCGCGTCGGCGTAGCGCTCGGCGAGGATGTCCTGCGCGCCTTTTATCGCCTCGTCTACATTGGCGACCTCGCCCTTGACAAAGGCTTTTGCCTGCTGCGTAAATTCGCCCAGACTCAGCTGCGCACGCTCCAGCGTGTCGGCAAGCGGAGTGAGTCCCTTTGCTATAGCCGTGGCGGCGCGGGAGCTTTTTTTCTCTTTGAAGGGGCGGTAGATGTCTTCAAGCGTTCGCAGGTTCTGCGCGTCGGCAATGCTCTGCATGATGGCCGCACTCAAGATGCCGCGCTCTTCGATGAGGCGTGATATCTCTGATTTTCGCTCGAGAAGTTTTTTCGCACTCACATAGAATGTTTCGAAATCACGCAGCACTTCATCACTGGCACTGCCCGTCATCTCTTTACGGTAGCGGGCGATAAAGGGGATAGTAGAGCCCTCGTCGAGGAGTTTCAAAATATTGTCAATATGCTCTTTTTTAAGTCCTGTTTTCTCACTCAGGAGGTCGGTTAAGGTTTTCATGGGGCTTCTTTTACATTCAAGTACGCAATTGTAGCAGTATCTAATTATTTATCTATTTTTATGTATTGTTTTTTTCAAACAAAGAGGGGGAAGAGATGAAAAGAGCGTTATATGGGGCGTGGCTACTGGCGGGGATCTGTACGAGAGCTGCGGCAGAGGAGTGGAGCACGACAAATATCGAGTATCTCTACGGCAGCAGTCCTTTGTGTTATAGCCCCCCATCTCACTCGGTTTCGCTATAATCACAATTCGATGGCCCACACCATATCATTTGTTATAGCCCCCCCATCTCACTCGGTTTCGCTATAATCAATGTGTTTGCCTTTATTGGTTACACAAGGTTATAGCCCCCCATCTCACTCGGTTTCGCTATAATGATTGAAAACTGTCATATTTGTAGTGACTAGTTATAGCCCCCCATCTCACTCGGTTTCGCTATAATGTATCCTTGCGCTCAAACGAAAGCACCCGAGTTATAGCCCCCCCATCTCACTCGGTTTCGCTATAATATTTAGATTTCTTGAACCAAACGATTTAATGTTATAGCCCCCCATCTCACTCGGTTTCGCTATAATACCTTGAGATCTGATTCGGTTAAATATACAGTTATAGCCCCCCATCTCACTCGGTTTCGCTATAATCATTCATGAGGCTCATGGATAGCTTAGATTGTTATAGCCCCCCATCTCACTCGGTTTCGCTATAATACTGCGCTTTAAGTACAACACCGATGCAGAGTTATAGCCCCCCATCTCACTCGGTTTCGCTATAATATTTTTTGAAGTTCGCCTTTACATCATCTAGTTATAGCCCCCCATCTCACTCGGTTTCGCTATAATACTTCAGAGATTCAATAGACCCTATTACTTGTTATAGCCCCCCATCTCACTCGGTTTCGCTATAATATCATAGCACCTATATATTTAAACGGGTTTGTTATAGCCCCCCATCTCACTCGGTTTCGCTATAATATTTTGTATGAGATGTCTACACTAAAAGAGGTTATAGCCCCCCATCTCACTCGGTTTCGCTATAATACCACCCTACGCAAAGCCCGCACAGCGGGCTTTGCGTGCAAAAAATCTCACTTAAAAATCAGAACAATAAGAGTTGTTTTGAGCCGATTTTTTCCTCTTTTTTATCCAATCCGATCAGGATTTTCATCCGTTCATACTGTGTGTTGGTCACAATCATGGCTCTGATATTTCCTTTTGGCGGAAGGTTTGTTTCTAAATGTAACAAGTAGCGTTCTGCGGCGTCTTGTCCTTTGCAGATCCTGCAATAGACTGAAAACTGGAGCATATCGTACCCGTCTTTGAGTAGAAACTTTCTAAACTGCGTGTAGTGCTTGCGCTGTGCTTTTGTAGATGTCGGAAGATCAAAAAAGACTAGCAGCCGCATAAATCGTTCCGTGCTCATGCAAAAGATACCGTCTCGATAAGAGAAGGGTCTTTTCCACGGCTTGCACGCAGAAGCGACTCGGCGCTGAGCTCGCAGGCATAAGGGAGGGTGGTCTCTATGGTGCCAAACCGACAGGGCATGGTGATGAGTTCGAGAAGACGGGTCTTGTAGCGCATGTCGAGCTGAAAGGGCAACTCCTCGCCATCCTCGTCCAGGAGTTCGCGTACCACCGCATCGACAAAAGGACGAAAAGGCTCGATGAGGTCATCGGCAAGATTAAAGGCATTCAGCTCACTGCAATGGTGCAGGCCAAACGCAGGTAAAAACCCGACCCCGACGAGGGCACGGGCAACCATCCCCCGCACGATCGCATAGCCATAGTTAAGCGCGCTGTTACGGATGTCGTTTTCGTTTGTCCTGCGGGCAAAATCTTCAAAGAGCGCACTCCAGTAGGCGCGTGCGGCCTGCGCTTCTATGTTGCCGCTGTCGCCCGAGGCGATGTGCGTTCCAAGGCGACGCAGAAACTCCAGGGTCTTTGGGGAGCGTTCCGAAATGACTTTGGCCTGGTTGGCGACTTTTGCCTTTATGATGCGCTGCCAGCATCGTTTTTTAAAAGGTTCGCTCCAGAGTGCCTGCATTCGTGCGACACCTGCCTGGCGGCTGTGGGCATGAAAAGGCAGAAGCACTGAGGAGGGAAGATGTTTTTCGTCGCAGATGTAGGTGACCGCTCCGCATTCAGCGAGCGCGTCGATAAGGGGGGATGTAAGCGTCGCCTGTCGTGTCTCGATGACGATGCAGGAGAGGTCGCTGAGAGGTATGGTGTACTCCTCGCCGTTATCGAGTACCAGTGAGTCGTGCCGCAGGCTCAGCCGTGCCGGCTGCGCGATATGAAGTGTTCGCCATCCCATCGTTTTCTCCTAGAAGGTCTGGGAGAGATATCGACTTGTTTTATTTAATTTTTATTTTTTTGCGTTTCTTGGATTCTTGAGGTATCGTGCCGAGCCGTTTTTCACTGCGAACTTCATGGTAGTAGCCTAGTGGGTCGATGGTGTATTTTTTGATACCAATTGCATTTAAAACATTGAGTTGACACACGAATTTTTTCTTGTTCTTGTCATATCTGAAAAAAGTAGCTTCGTCGTTGTCAAAACTATTTAGCAAGATGCTTGGTCCAATCATTTGAGTAAAATAACCTCTTACTTCTTTTGCTGGTTTATTTGCCGTTGCTTTTGTATTGATTCCAACAATATCATCTTTATGTATACTGAATAAGAATTTGGAATCTTCTGCCAAGTCTAACCCATAAGCAGTAATGTCTGAAAAATCTGCCTTCGCAAAATCGGCAATGTAGATCGGAACAAGATAGTATTTTCCATCTTTGGTAAAGACATCAACACGGGGCATGTCACCGTTGTCGCACATTCCTTTGCCCTCATTGACGGCAACGCCGCGTCCTTTGTACGCTGTGGGGCTTTGGATGGTCTCTTTGTGTGCCGCACCCGTTACGCTTGCCCGTGGTGGACGGCTTATGAGGAGGCGTTTGAGCGTGACTTCACGTCCGTCTTTTGTCACGACGGTTTCTGTGCGCTCGAGGGTCAGAGCCGTCTCGACGTTTTCACGGAAGTTTTCCATCGGTGCTTTAAACTTTGGCCGCTCTTTTTCACGGTTCGTCTCTTTGGCCCCATAATAATCGCTAAGCCGTTTTACCATAGCCTGGGTGCTAAAAGCGATCATGATCGCATCGGCGGCATGGTGCGTATGGGTATCGCGGTTTTTGCTGTCAAGCCCCCACTGATGGCGAAGGGCTGAGGTAAGTTTGCCGCTGCGTACCTGGATGCGGAGCTTGTCATCATCGTGGGCAAGCTGCCAGTACTCTTCGCAATAGTTCTTGATCGCTTTTGACATATAGCGGGTATCGTTAAGGTTGCGTGAAAGAAACTCTTTTTCGCTGTTCTCGTCAAAGTTATTTTTGAGCAAACGGCTTACCTTGCCTTTGCCCATTTTTGCAAGGCTGGATGAGGAGCCGATGCGGGCTTCAAAGGTCTCCCATCGTGCAGTGTCATGACCGAACCATTCATAGGGGGTGCGATTGGTCTTGTCCTGGTTGGCTTTTGTCATGCACAGGACTTTGTTGGCAAAACTGTCATCCGCGCTTCGGCTGCGGGGCAAGATATGGTCGATTTCGCAATAGCCCTCGTCAAAGAGCCTTTCGAGCGAAAGGGCGTCTCCTGTATAGGCACATCTGCCATCTTGCTGTTCATAGAGGCGTTTTTTGAGGATATTTTTGCGTGTTGCGGGTATAAACGATCCGAAATTTTCGGCGATCCATATTTTTGCCGCTTCACGCTCCTTTTCATTTTTACGCTGTCCTTCGATCATCCCTTTTATGTCAGCCTTGGTGTTGACCTCTCGTGCGAGTTCAAAATGGACCTTGTCAAAACTGCCGTATTTTTTGACCAAAGCGTTGGCGACTTTGCGAAATTGGGCAAAAGCACGGATTACGGTAGGATTTAAAATGTTTATGTCGGTATCTTTGAGCGGCGGAAGGAAGATCGATTTTTCATTGGCGGGTTTACCCAGGATGGCGATGGCTTCATCGTAGCGTTTTCCGTTTCTCATTTCCGGGAGTACAGCTTTGATCGCCCTGAGAGAGAGCTGATTGAAATCGCTAAAACCAATTGTGCTCAGGCTCTCGATAGTGTCTGTTTCCAAAGAGAGTTTTTTCAGTGCCGCTTGTTTTTGTTCAGCATCTTTATAATAGGTGAGAATAGTGGCAACCTCGTCCGCTTGATCGATATTGTCAAGCAGCGCGGCAAATTTCTCTTCGCCCAGGACTTCTTTGAATTTAGCGTGGCCCTTGAGACTGATCCAGACTTTTTTCTCGGCTTCTGCCTTGTCAAACTCCCACTCTAGGGGCTTGTCCTCTTCCCCTTTTTTTTGTTTTTTCGGCTTGCCTTTGTAGGTCAGTCCTTTAAATATCTGATGTTCCCCAAGTGCTAAAAACTTTCTTAGCTGTTTGAAATCGAGTTTGTCTTTGCTAATGGCAAAATCCATGAGTTCATCGACACTTTTTAGCGCAATGATTTTTTGCTCGTTACCTTCGTTGTCCGTAACGACAGTGGCAAAAAATTTGCCTAAAGCGACAAACTGCTCAGCACTAGGGGAAGATTTCGGTGCCCGTTTTTCGTCGGGAAAGTAGGTGCAGTTGCCGACCATGTGTTTGATACTTTGCATTGGTCGGACAAAAAAAGCGATGTCAAGGTAAGTTTTTTTGAGCGCATCGGAAGCAAGGGTGTTACCCAGTCTCTGCTGCGCTTCAAAAATGGCATCAAGCTCTTTTCCTAAGAAGTCACGCGGAATAGAGATCTCATAATCGCCGCTTTTGTTGCGCTTTTTACCCTGTTCTCCGCGCTCTTTCCATAGCCATTCACCTACCGTCAGGCATCCTGCTTTTTGGAAAGAATCTTTTAGTGCTGCCCCCGCTGTCTTTACTTTTCCGCTCTCTTCGTCGGTTTCATCATCACCGACAAATTTGTAACCGCGGTGTTTGGCGATGTGAATAAGAACGCGGGCAAGTTCATTAGCATTTAAAGCGCGGTAAAGGGCATCGTGTCGCAGCTGCCATACGTCGCTTCGGTTTTCCTGGCTGTTAAAGATCCCGTTTTCTATGTTCAGGTCGTTTTCATGAAGCAGGGCATTGCTGATGCAGAGCTTCTTGATCGCATTCATCCGTCCCCGTCGTCGTTTGATGACACGGCGTATGCCTCTTGCTTCACGGCGCGCTTTGTTTGGGCTTTCTTTTTCTTTGGGTGTTTCGGCTGCGGTAAAGAGTCTGACGCCACAATCAATTATTTTATTGTTTGCGTCATTGTTGCTGTCATGTTCAATGACGGACCATCCAAGTGATGCTATTCCCAAGTCTATGCCTAAAATCTTTTCTATCATAGGTTCACCATTTTAGTTGAAGTTAAGCTATTGTAGCCTAAAATCACTTCATAGCAAAACCGAGTGAGATCAGGGGCTATAATAAGAGGTTTCAAGCTTCCTCGTAAAGCACTACTCTACGGAGTATCTTTAAAAAGCTTTCTTCCCTACTTTTTTCCAAAATCATTTTTTTCTTAGACAGCTTTTGAGAAACATCACTGACACACTACTCGTTGTCTTCGCTGTAGTGAGAGGAGAACTCGTCGGTCAGATACTCTATGCTGTCTAAAATATCGCCTTTAGGGTCTTTTTCGCTCTGTATAAAATCCTCAGAGTCATAGGTCAGTGCAAAGCTTTTGACGGCGCCTTTTCGAGTGGTGATGACATCTTCGCCGACGGCAAGTTTGATATGGATGAAGTGCTTCTTGTCGGCGGTGATGGAGCTGATCTTTACCATCAGAGTCGGAGTGTCCCGCTGTTCGGGTTTTAGTCCCAGGCTCACAACAAACTCCGTCAGCATCTCTTTTATCTCGGCGACGTCTTCTTTGTCGAGGAGGTTTGAGGTGTTCATGACAAAAACGTGGGCAGGTTTTATTTCGCTAAGGGTAAAAAAGCCGCTTGCGCTAAGTGCGCTTGAGAGGCAGAGTGCCAGAAAGAGCAGGGAGGCTTTTCTCATTTTTTGAACTCCTTCTTAGCCATGTCAAGCAGGGCAGAGAACTCGTTCTTTTTGAGATAGCCGACACTCTCGTTGAAGTGCTTTCCGCTTTTTGGGTCGATAAAAAAGATGCTCGGCGTTCTAGGGCTTGAAAACTCGGCCGGGAATTTTTTGGCATCGAAGTTCTGGTCCATGATGACAGTGACGACCTCGCCAAGGCGCGCTTTTATCTCCTCGGAGGCGATGGTGCGGCGTTCGAGTTTTCTGCACCAGGGGCAGTTGTCCGCTCCGATAAGCAGCATCAGCGGTTTTTCGGCTTTTTTTGCTTCGTTCAGGGCCAGGGTGTAGTCTCTGTGGAAGCCCATCTCTTTGGCGTAGTCATCGATCTCTGCGGCAAAAAGCGAGCAGGCAATAAGCAGGATGAGTAAAATTTTTTTCATGAAAAGGTTCCTTTTGATAAGAGCGTTGGGGGTGATTGTAGTCACCGTTTCGTTAATAAGCTCTTAATATATTTACTATAAGTTCGACGCGCAACGGATGCAGTGGCTTGACTCAGGCAGGAGCAGAAGACGTTCAAAGGAAATCTCCTCCTCGCACTCCATGCAGAGTCCGTAATCCGCACCGTCGACTTTTCGCAGGGCATACTGGAGTTTCTTGAGCCTTATCTGCGCCTCACGCAGGCTCTTGTCGCTGACCTCCTGCTCATGCATCAGCTCGAAACGGGCCAGATCTCCCAGGGCGCACTCAGGCGAGATGGGCTGGCTGATCTCCTGAAGTACTGTGATCTTGGGCGAGAGAAAGGCGAGCTCCTGGATGATTTTCTCTTTTATTGCTTCTTGCTGTCGGGGTGTCATAAGAAAATTTAGTATCTTTTGCCGAGGTTTTGCAGGAGGTCTTCGCTGTTTAGATCTTCGATGAGGCTCTTGAAATTTTTAAGCGAGTAGAGTTTGAGCTCCTCGCTTTTAAGCGACTTGAGTTCGTTGGAGAAGCTGTTTTTAGAAAAAAGAACGCAGATGTCGGGGCTGAGTTCTGCTATAGCGCACTTCTCTTTGAGCTTGGTGAGTTCGCTCTTTTTGAGTTTTGACGCGGCGTATTTGCAGCTGCCGGCAACGATCTTGCCCGACTTGGTCTTGGCAAGAATGTCGATCTCCACGTTTCTGTCCCAGTAGCTTCCGATCTCTACGATGGGGTCTTCTTTGAAGCTCTTTTTCAGCAGCGCCATAAAGAGCCTCTGCATGATCAGGTCGGAAAAACCCTGCTCGCGGTTGGCAAAGCGCGTTTTGACCTCGGTGTAGTCGCCCTCTTTGATCCCTTTGAAAAAAGGCGAGATGAAGGCGAACCAGAAGCGCATAAAGGGCACGGTAAACAGAAGTCTGTCTGCTACCTTGTCTTCGGGTTTCGGCGGGCTTTCGAGCGAATACTCGACCTCGATGATGGCGCTTTTGCAGAGGTCCTCGATGGCCTCTTCACCCTCGTCTTTGGAGATGCGCGCACGCTTGAAGGCGGAGTGGGTACGTCTGTCGCCCATTGCGATGCCCGTCAGAAGGGCATGGTTGACATTGCCGCTGCGTGTCATCTTGGTGATGTCGCTGTGGATGTAGGTGTAGTTTTGCAGTACCTTCTCTTCGATCAGATCGATAAGCGGCCGGCTTGTGTCTACCTTCCAGCCCATCCCGCCAAACACAGCAAAATACTCGATCGCTTCTTCGAGGTCTTTGGGGTTGTTCTGGTAGCAAAAAGAGCGAAACTGTTGGATAAGTGTAGGGTGCTGGGAAGAGATGGCGGAGCCTTTTATTTGTTTTGCATAATTATACCAAATTGTGCGTAATAAACATGGGCTTGGAGAGGATTTTAGCCTCTGAAGCTTCTGAGGAACAAAGAGTTAAAACAAGAAACATTAGAATCAGTAAAAATTGTTTGTTGAATTTGACAACACGCAGCCTATGCTTGACAAAGGAATACCGGTTTACATCAAAGGCAAAGCCTACCCAAAGGGGATTGTCAAAAAGTATCCGGATGGAAAAATGGAACTGGTCAGCCTTGATAAAAATTACAATGAGTATGTTGTCCGTAAAATTGCGGTATGAAAACTCCCCAACTATGGATTATCGCCGGACCGAACGGCTCCGCTAAAACGACCCTCAATCAAAGATACTCCCACTTCTTCCGAACTGCTGTCCCTTTTGGGCACCTCTAAAAGAAGAAGCAGGCACTGGAATGAATTTGCAGGTGTAAATCGACACCATACTACCCCATAAGCGAAGCGAACCCATCTACTCATCCCCTCTTTTCTTAAATCATCTCATCTGCCTTCGTCTTTTTGACGACAGCGTTGATCTGGCGCTGCAGGGCCTCGGGCAGGGAGGGGATGTGCAGATCGAGGAAGCCTTCGATGATCAGC
Source organism: Campylobacterales bacterium (assembly GCA_014859655.1). GTDB lineage: Bacteria > Campylobacterota > Campylobacteria > Campylobacterales > Sulfurimonadaceae. Next base: position 1,289 of record JACUTT010000017.1, on the reverse strand, counting down.
GATTTTGCCCTCTCCTTCCTGCCCGAGGCCATCAGATACTCAAGCTCCTCTTTGGAGATCATGCCGACGCTGGCCTCGTGGGAGAGCTCAAGAAGAAGGTTTTCTGCCAGAAGTTCAGAGCAGGGTCGATTTGCCTGAACCCTTGGGGCCAAAGAGGATATTGACCTCGCCTTTGTTGATCACGAGGTCGAGTACTTTGATATCGAGCAGGGGAGTTTGCATTATTGTTTCATAATATTTAAAAAAGTTAATTTATATTGTATCTAAATAGTGGAATGATGCGAAAAAAGAGGGGAAAAAGAGAAGTCGAGCCGAGCTCGGGGCTCAGTGGTCGATCATGACAACATCGGTCTCGACGACGTTGAACAAGAGGGTGCGTCTGTCCTGGCGGTGCTGGTAGACAAAGGTGTGCGGCGGGAGTGTTTTGAGCTCCGTGTTATAGTACTCCGAGTTGGTGCATTTTCCGAGATACAGAAAAGAGAAGAGCAGTTTTATCTTATGGTCCTCGAAGATCTGATGCGGCTGGGTCAGAAAGGTCAGACCATATTTTTTGAGATTGACCAGAGAGAGTATGTAGAACATAAAGTCCTCGAACTTCGTATAAAAGGCATTGAGTAAGGAGATCTCGTGGAAAAAGTAGTAGTAGTTTTCAAGCAGCTCAGGGGTCTGAAAAGTGCGCGACAGCCGGCTCTTAATGTCACGTTTGTTGGAAAAATAGCTTGGATTGACGGCCATATAGATGTTTTCTCGTCTGGAGGCGGCTTCTTGAAGCGCAGCGTCAAAGCTGTCGCTCTCTTCAAAACGCATATAAAAGAAACGCCCGCTCTTCTTAAAACGCGACTCGACTGCATCCACATCGGGATTGGAAAAGTCGAGATAGAGTGTCGGGACAGCGTTGTCCATGACGTATTCGCGGATAAGGTTCGCCAGATGCGTCTTGCCTGAGCCCTCTTCTGCCATGATGATGGTGTTTTGTGCAAGGACCCGCTCGATAAGCTTATGATTGGCGATACTGCCTTTGAATTTTCCTATTTTTTGTTCCATAAATTATCCATTGTATAAGTTTTAGACAGCATTATAGCCTATCTTAGCGAAAAAATTGAGGGGTATCTAAGGTAAGGGGAAAAGGAAAAGCCGGGGAGCGGGGCCTATGAAAAGATAATGGGCCTGATTTTTAAAATTGGGCTAATGCAACATAAGGGCACCTCTAAAAACCCCAACTGCCTTCAGAGGAAAAAAGAGAGATGCGATTGTGCAGAACTTTTCTTGCACCCCAAGGGTATTTGTCC
>JACUTT010000016.1 GCA_014859655.1 Campylobacterales bacterium | reverse complement strand
ACGATACGGACAGGCCAAACCATTAGAGCATCAGATGAGCGGATTTGCTCCGATTATGCACTATTGTCAGACACATCTGCCAAAGAATAAATCCTTAAAAGAAATCAACAAGTTTATCTTTTTTGGCACCGGTCTTGGTTTGCATGGTGACTCGATTCATCGCAAGATACGCGCCAGGGTTTACTTTGTCATCGAAGATGACCTGGAGCTCTTCAGACTCTCTCTTTTCACTACCAACTACAAGAAGATAGCAGCAGACGCCACCCTTGTCTTTTCAGTCTTTGAGAATAATAACGATTTTTCTCAAAGTGCCGCGAAGTTTTTAGAAACAGAGCATTACTATAACCATTATCTTAAATATTTCCACATATTAAGCCATAGTGAAAAGAAAAGAAACCAATTTCACATTGCCACTGCGACTCAGGCCCATCTTCTTTTTTTCTACAATGACCTTTTGATCCAGTACCTTAAACCGCTTGAGTATATGTTTGGGGGTTACAGATTCATCTCCAAAACGCTTGACTTTTCAGACAATGTACTGAACGATAAACCCTTCTTGCTTATTGCAGCAGGACCGTCGCTCCAAAAGAACAGAGAGTGGCTCAAGCAGAACCATCACAGATTTATTACCGTTGCGATTTCGGCAACACTCTCTTTTTTAGAAAAAGAGGGGATCTCCCCCGACATCATTACACACCTCGATGCCTTTGATGCTGCCATACAACATTTTGACAAACTCGACTCGCTTGAGTTTGCCAAGGATTCGCTCTGTATCTTTTCATCAAGGACACCCCTTCAGATACTCTCAAAATTCAACCCTAAACAGATCTTCTTGTTTGAAACCGGCACGCAATACCAACATGCCTCTCTAAAACCGTCGGCGCCCTGCATAGGCTCATTAACCTATCAGCTTCTTCTCGTCCTTAAAGCAAAAACCGTGTACCTGTTAGGGCTCGATCTGGCTATCGACAAGACGACGGGAAAGACACACTCAGATTCACACGAGTACGCACAGACCCTGGATACAAAAGAGAGTGCCTTTGAGGACTCCGTAATGAAATACAAAGAAAGCGTCTACACTATTGAAGGGAATTTAAGCGAAACAGTTCTGACTACGCCGAATTTTCAGATTTCCATAGATGCTATCAACCTCTCTACAAAACTTTTAAAACAAGAGCATCAGCGTGTTTTCAACCTGAATGAGGGTGCAAAGTTTATCGCTGCTATAGCAAAAAGAGTCGATGAGCTCATTGTGCCGGAGGGCTCGCCTGCACCAAAGATCAGACAGCACCTTTATGATCTCTGTCTGGCCAACTCTGCGGCAGGATTGAGCACTATTGAGATCGATGATCTCAATAAAAAACTGCTCCATGCCAAAGAAATACGCAAAGCAGTCATTGAGCACCGGGAAACAGAAAGAAGTTCTGCTCAAGAGTACCTTTTAAACCTGCAAAGGCTCTGTTCAATGCTGACGGATGAGAAGGAGATAAAAAAATACGAGCTGAGCCGGGTGATCGACACCTATTTAAAATACATTCTAAGCTACATATTTGATTTTTTCAATACTGCTGCGCTTCAGGAAGAAAAGAGGCACTTTAGAAAAATCGATGAACTATTGACAGAACATCTGCTTCAAATCATAGATTTTTATCACGAGAGTGTCTCATCAAAACGAAACTGACCCTAAGGAATAGATTTTGCTACATAAACTAAAAAAGAGAAGCATTGAACAAGATTGAAACAAAAGCTGTTGAAACATACAAAAAAAACCTGCTCTATTTTGAGAAACACCAAAAGCCGGTTTACGCCAAACTTGCAGCGTTTGACTCGGCACTGGAGCAAAACCTTTATCAGCTCAAATACGATCTGGTTTTTAAAGAGGATTACTTTGATGTTGTCGAGCTTGGCACGGGGAACTATCTCTACTCCAGCAGCAGCGATGCATACGCGAGCAGTGCCAGCGACAGCATTGATCTTAAAAAAGAGAGCAATGCTTTTGAGACATTTATGCACGTAGATATCAAAGAAGAGGAGCTTGTGAAGTTTGAGCAGGTTGATATTACAGAAAACAACTTAAGCGGATTTGCCCCGCTCTTGCACTACATAAACAAAAACAGACCCTGCTCCTCTGATTTGAAAAGGATAGAAAAGTTTATATTTTTTGGGACAGGTTTAGGCACGCATATCATCAGCATAGACAAAAAGATAAATGCGAAAGCGTACCTCATCATAGAAGACGACCTGGAGCTCTTCAAACTCTCCTTATTTACAGCCCCCTATTATGAATTGGCCGCAAAAAGTCAGCTTTTCTTTTCCGTATTTGATTGCAAAGAAGAGTTTACACGCCCTGCCTTGGAGTTTCTGCACACGCAGTTTTATTACAACCACTATATCAAGTATTTTCACATGCTCAGCCATAATGAAGAAAAACTAAAAGAGTTTCATCTCAAGGTTGCCTCACAATCACATAACCTCTTTTTTTACAGCAGCATATTGGAACAGTATCTAAAACCCTTGGAGTATTTAAAAGGGGGGTTCAACTTCTTAAATATCTTGAAAACACGCTTTTCTTCTTCTGTTTTGTCCAAACCCGTACTCTTGCTTGCAGCCGGACCCTCTTTGCAAAAAAACATCAAATGGCTAAAAGAAAATCATTCAAAATTCATTATTGTCGCCCTCTCTGCCACACTCTCCATACTGGAAAAAGAAGAGATTTCGCCTGATGTAGTCACCCATCTTGATGGTTTTGACACAAGCGTGGTCCACTTTACAAAACTGAACTCTCTTGATTTTTTAAAAGAGACTCTATTTTTGATGTCGGCAAGAACGCCGACGGAGATTATCAATCAGCTTGCAAAAAAGAATATCTTCTTATTTGAAAACGGCACCTCTTACAAAAAAGATTTCGGGAACCTCTCTGCTTCTTGCGTAGGCTCAACCAGCTATCTTCTTCTGCTCGCTTTGGATATAAAAGAGCTCTACCTGCTGGGTCTCGATCTGGCCCTGGACAGCGAGAGCGGCTCCAGCCACTCAGAGGGGCATGAATATGCAAAAAAACTGGATTTAGGCAGCGCCCAAGAGCACAAAGACGTCCTAATGTTTAAAGACAGCGTTATCATGACAAAAGGAAACTTCAAAGAGAGCGTATATACCACTCCCGAATACAAGCTCTCCATCGACTCCGTCAACGCCTCTTCAACGGGCTTTAAAAAGAGTGATCAGCTTGTCTACAATCTAAACGATGGTGCTCATTTTACAAATACAATTGCGCAAAATATAAGCGATCTCAAAACACAGACCCTCCCTGCGCTAGATAAAAGCCTGCTTCGCCGCGAGATTTCTCAACTCTTCATAAAAAATAGTTCAAACCAGGCAACACAGGATGAACTGCAAGACTTGCGGTCTCGGTTTGAACATGCCTTAAAGGTAAAAAGCCTTATTCTCACGCAGCAAAACGAGGCATTTGACTCCTCCGATGCTTTTTTAGATTCACTCATTTCTCTCTTTGGCAGACTGACTTCAAGTTCATCAACTATTGAACATGACCTGGCGCTTGTCTATCAGGAATATTTTCGGTTTATCTACCCCTTCATTTTTGATTTTTTCAACACGCAGGGCTTGAGCTATAGCAAAGACCATACAGCACGCATCAATCAACTGCTCTGTGAACAGCTGCTTCGGATAGCAAGTGCGTATGTGCAAGGATTAAGCTTTGCACAGAAAACAAAAAAGTAAAAAGGCCCACTTATGGAAAAGATTGAAACATTAGCGATTGAGACGTACCAAAACAACGTGAGTTATTTTACAGACAAACACCCGGAGTTGATGAAAAAGCTCGCCACTTTCGATATTGCACTTGAAAACGGAAGCTATGCCCCGCACTATGATCTGGAATATCTAAAAGAGTACTTTGATGTCAAACAGCTTAAAACAGGCCACTACCTCTATAGTGAAAACAGCAAAGAGATTTCTAAAAAATTGACAAAAATGACAAACTTCAAAAAGCATTCCAACACCTTTGAAGGCTTCCAGATTTACAACTTTTCAGACGAGGCTCTGGCGAACTTGGATGATAAAAATCAGTGCCTTGAAGGGGTCTATCCTCTGATGAACTACTATTCTCAACACGCGAGACAGTCTGATGAGATGAAGGTGATCGCAAAGTTCATTTTTATCGGAGTCGGACTGGGCCTTCACATTCCTTTGATACATAAAAAGGTTCAGGCAAACGAGTACCTGGTTATTGAAGACGACCTTGAACTGTTTCGCTTATCGCTCTTCACGACGCCCTATTATGAGCTGGGCGGAGAGTGCGAACTTTTCTTCTGCATTGCTGAGGATGAGAATCTCTTTTTGCAGACGATGGATCTTTTTTTAAGCAACACTTTTTTCAACAATCGCTATTTGAAGTACTCTTATTTTCCGGCACATTCGGACAACAAGATCAAGCAGATCCAAAATGCCCTTGCAACGCAGTCCTTTACTATTTTTCCCTATAAAACAGATCTGCAGAAGCTTTTGCGTCCTCTTGAGTACATCAACGACGGTTACAATGTTTTAAATCTAAGCACCCATTTTACCAACTCCATATTTTCCAAAAAACCGGTACTTCTTATCACGGCAGGCCCCTCTTTAAAAAAGAATTTGCAATGGCTGAAGGAAAACCACCAAAGATTCATCCTTATTGCTGTCTCGGCAACGCTGAATACGCTCTATAAATATGACATCACGCCCGACATCGTCACCCATATCGATGGATTTGAGACCTCGCTGGCGCACTATGATGCACTACCCGCAAAAGATTTTTTAAAACACAGCATTATTGTCCTGGGTGCCTTTTCTCCTGCAAAAGTGCGCACTATGTTTTCCAAGGAGCAGATCTTTTATTGTGAAGGAAGCTCGAACTATTTCGAAGGCTTCGGCTCGATCACAGCCCCATGCATAGGCTCTTTTTCCCTTCTTTTGGCCCTGATGCTGGACACGCACGAGCTCTACCTCTTGGGTCTGGATCTGGCGGTTGACCAGGAGACGGGTAGTAGCCATTCAGATGAGCATATCTATATGCAGCAAAAAGACATGGATAAAAAAGAGACGCTGAGCAGCACCATCTCATTTCGAGACAATCTTTTCCCCGTCCAGGGGAACTTTCAGAAGAATGTTTACACCACTTCTGGATTTCACCTCTCTGTCCAATCTCTTTACCTAAACATACCGAGGATAAAGCACGAAAATCAGCGTATTTACAACCTTAATGACGGGGCAAAGATACATCAGGCTATTGCCCAAAATATCAACGATGTAAATGTCGATGCCTACAAAACTCTCGACAAGAGAGAACTCTTTTCTGCCATTCATGCCGAATTGACCGGGCACTCGACAAAGCAGTTGAGTTCGGATGACATTACCTCTTTAAAACAGCAGCTCGTAGCCGCGCAAAAGATAAAAGAGCATCTGACTGCATACCGCGATAGTGTCAGACACAGCCATCCCGACAAATACTTCTCTGACCTCCTGGAGCTTGCTTCAACGCTATTGAAACAGGGCCGCCAAGGCGCAGCAAAGAGTCTGGTCCATATCTACTACCATTTTTTCAAGTATGTCCTACCTCTTGCAATGGACTTTTTTAACACTAAAGAGCTGAAAAATGAAAAAATACACATCAAAAAGATCGACAAAATCATACAAAATGAACTCTTTGTTATAGAAGAGGTTTACGAGAAGGCATTGAAAAGTTTTATTGAGAAAAGGTGTTAGCCCAAAAAGGAGATATCTCTTTTTGGGCTGAAATGCTCTTGAGGCGAGTCGCCAAGCGGCATTCTTTTACTACTGAAGCAGTGCAAGAACGTTCTGCTGGACAGCATTGGCCTGACTCATCGCGTATGACCCCGACTGGGCAAGGATGTTGTGTTTTGAAAAGTTCGCAGACTCTGCCGCAAAGTCAACATCGCGGATGTTAGACTCTGCCGCTTTGACATTTACCTGCGTTACGGAGATGTTTCTGACATTTGACTCAAGCTGGTTCTGCGCAGCACCCAGTTTGGCCCTTTGAGTATCAAGGGCTGAAATTCCACCATCAAATGTCGCGATCGCGGCATTAGCCTCTGCCTGAGTAGTTACTGCATAACTAGCGGCAGAGCCTACTATTGTTACTGGACTGGCAGTACCAATAGTAACTGTTGTCGACTCATCAGTATATGCGCCGGTATGGAACACATAGACGCCGGCATTATTACTCCCGTCAAGCAGGGTTATCCCGTTAAACTTGGTAGTCGTTACAATGGCGCTTGCTTGGTTCATTAAGGCCGTGATCTCACCGGAGATATAAGCGCGCGTAGTAGTACTCTGCGTGTCATTGGCTGCCTGAATTGCCAGTGTACGCGCTCTTTTAAGAATATTTCCATACTCTTCCAATGCACCGTCAGCGGTCTGGATAAGACCAATACCGTCGTTTGAGTTCGCTATAGCCTGGCCAAGACCCGAAGCCTGCGCAGAAAGGTTGTTTGCGATTGCCAAACCTGCTGAATCGTCAGCCGCTCTGTTGATACGAAGACCTGAACTTAATGAGTTAAGACTTTTGTCCAATCCGACATTGTTTTGCGTAGCATTTCTGTGTGCCGTCATGGCCCCGATGTTTGTGTTGATTCTAAAACCCATAGTAACTCCTTTTTTTCCAATAGGTCAAAAGACGTATTAGTGTCTTTTCTATGCGAAAAATAAGCAATAGGCGTTCCAATTTAATATTAAGAAGATTATAGAGTTTTTCTGGGCTTAAGAAAAAAGAGAAGAAGGAAGGGGTTTTAAAAGAGGAAGAGAGCCTCTGTTGAGGCTCTCTTCAGTAAGCGCTCCAAGATTATTATAATCTTGGAGTTTTTTAAAAAGGACGTGCTTACAGCCTAGGCTGCTTTATTTAGACTACTGAAGCAGTCTAAGTACATTTTCTAAAGAAACGTGCATCGTTGCTGCGCAACTTTAACGATTATTACTACTGTAACAATCTCAACACGTTTTGCTGGACAGCATTTGCCTGACTCATCGCGTATGAACCCGATTGAGCGAGAATGTTGTGTTTTGCAAAGTTAGCAGACTCTGCTGCAAAGTCGACATCACGGATGTTAGACTCTGCCGCTTTGACATTTACCTGAGTTACAGAGATGTTTCTGACATTTGACTCAAGCTGGTTCTGTGAAGCACCCAGTGTAGCTCTTAGGCCGTCAAGGGCTTTAATACCATCATCAAATGTCTCGATCGCGGCATTGGCATCTGACTGAGTTGTTACTATAGTAGCGCCGGTTACAATTGTACCTAGATCGGCACTACCAATGATAACTGATGTCGACTCACCAGTGTATGCACCGGTATGGAATATGAATGTTCCATCACCAGCAGCACCGCCGCTTCCGTCAAGCAGTTGAACACCGTTGAACTTTGTGGTCATTACAATAGAGCTTGCTTGTGCCAATAGCGCCGTGATCTCACCGGAGATATAACCGCGTGTAGTGGTACTCTGCGTATCATTGGCTGCTTGTACGGCTAGCGTACGCGCTCTTTTAAGAATATTTCCATACTCTTCCAATGCACCGTCAGCGGTCTGGATAAGACCAATACCGTCGTTTGAGTTCGCTATAGCCTGGCCAAGACCCGAAGCCTGCGCAGAAAGGTTGTTTGCGATTGCCAAACCTGCTGAATCGTCAGCCGCTCTGTTGATACGAAGACCTGAACTTAATGAGTTAAGACTTTTGTCCAACCCGATGTTGTTCATAGTAGCATTTCTGTGTGCAGTCATTGCACCGACATTTGTGTTAATTCTGAAACCCATGATAAATCCTTTTATCTGAAGCCGAAGCTTCCGTTTAATTTTCAGCGTCCTTGCTGTTAAGACTAGTATCGGCACATAAAAAAAAAGATTTAGACAAATAGCTCTTTTTTTTGTTACACTTTCGCAATTGATTGAAAATCTCATATATATAGATAGAACCCCCGACATAAAAAGGTCCGCATTGAAATTAATAATAGTAGAGTCCCCGGCAAAAGCAAAGACGATCAAAAACTTTTTAGGCAAAGAGTACGAGGTCATCGCCTCCAAGGGACACATCCGAGACCTTCCCAAGTCGCGTTTCGGCATCAAGATCGACGAGAACAATGTGCTCACTCCCGAGTACTCCGTTGCCAAAGAGAACGCCGCCACGGTCAAGCAGATCAAAGAGCTGGCCAAAAAAGCGGACACAATCTATATCGCGACCGATGAGGATCGCGAGGGTGAGGCCATCGGCTGGCACATCGCCCATGCGATGAAAAAAGACCCCGAGACCCTGCCGCGCATCGTCTTTCACGAGATCACCAAGACGGCGATACAGCACGCCCTGGAGAGCGCGCGCACGGTCAACATGGACATGGTCAACGCCCAGCAGACCCGCCGGCTTCTGGACCGCATCGTGGGCTACAAGCTCTCTCCGCTGCTGAGCTCCAAGATCCAAAAAGGGCTCTCCGGTGGACGGGTGCAGTCCTCGACACTGAAGATCATCGTCGACAAAGAGCGCGAGATCAAAGCCTTTGTTCCCCAAGAGTACTGGTCCATCGACACCCTCTTCAACAAAAACATCGAAGCCGCCCTGCAAAGCTACAAAGAGCAGAAGATGGACAAGCTCTCCATCACCAACGCCAAGGATGCCAAGGAGATCGTCGAGACCCTGAAAAAAGAGGATTTCACCGTTTCTTCCATCGAGACCAAACAGCGCAAGACCTCCACACCGCCGCCTTTTATGACCTCTACCCTGCAACAGACGGCCTCCTCAAAACTCGGCCTCTCGCCCAAAAAGACGATGATGCTGGCACAGACGCTTTATGAGGGGGTAAAAACACCCGAAGGCACCTCCGGTGTCATCACCTACATGCGTACGGACAGCCTGAACATGGCAGCCGAGGCCGTAGAAGGGGCAAGAACCCTTATCCTGGAACGCTACGGAAAAGAGTATCTGCCCAAAGAAGCAAAGGTCTACGCGAAAAAGTCCAAGGGCGCGCAGGAGGCTCACGAGGCCATCCGTCCGACCCTGCTGGACTTTACCCCTCAGATCGCGGAAAAGTACCTCAAAGCGGACGAGCTGAAGCTCTACACCCTTATCTACAACCGTTTTCTCGCCTGTCAGATGAACGACGCGCTCTTTGAGCAGCAGAGCATCCTCTTTAAAAGCGAGAGTTCCGCCTTCAAAGCCAACGGGCGCAAGCTGATCTTTGATGGTTTCTACCGTGTTGTCGGTGCCGAGGACAAGGACAAGCTTCTTCCGACGCTCAAAGAGGGGGAGAAGGCCGAACTCAGCTCCATAGCAACGCAGCAGCACTTCACCGAGCCGCCATCTCGCTACTCCGAGGCAAGCCTGATCAAAAAACTCGAAGCAGAGGGGATAGGACGCCCGTCTACCTACGCGCCGACTATCTCGACGCTTCAGGCACGTATGTACATCGACCTCAAAAAACGCCAGATCGTTCCGACCGAGATCGCCTTCAAGGTGACCGAACTTCTCGAGAAGCACTTTGCCGAGATCGTCGACGCGGAGTTCACCTCCAACATGGAGGAGATCCTCGATGAGATCGCCGAAGAGGGAAAGGACTGGCAGAAGGTCCTGCATGAGTTCTATTTTCCTTTTATGGAGAAGATCGCCGAGGGAAAAGAGAAGATCATCAGCCAGAAGCTGGCAAAACCCCTGGGCAGAAACTGTCCTAAATGCGGCGAGGAGCTTCTGCTTCGCGGCGGGCGCTATGGCAACTTCATCGCCTGCAGCGGTTTTCCAAAATGCAAGTACACCGAGCAGGTCGAGAGCGAAGAGGGCGAGGAAAAAGTCCTAAGTGAAGATGAGGCTGTTGGTCAGAAATGCGAAAAATGCGGGGCCGACATGGTTGTCAAAAATGGCCGTAACGGGAAGTTCCTTGCCTGTTCCGCCTACCCTGAGTGCAAAAACACCAAGCCTCTGAACGAGCCGGATCAGACGACAGACGTTCCCTGCCCCGACTGCGGCGGAAAACTCCTCTTCAGAAAATCGCGCCGCGGCGCCTTCTGGGGATGCGAGAACTATCCCGACTGCAAGTTCATCTCCAAGTTTGTACCGACGCTGAAAAAATGCGAGCAGGAGGGCTGCGGCGGAGCACTGGCCGCGCGCACCTACCGAAACGCCGAAGTCTACGAGTGTGTCAAATGCAAAAACCGCACCCCAAGAGAAGAAGAGTAGACGTGAAAAGGCAGAGGGCTTAACATGAAGATAGGTATCCTCTCCGACACGCACACCAAGCTCGGCCGCGCCAAAAAAGTCATCGACCACCTCATAGAAAACGGGGCCGAGTACCTTATCCACGCCGGCGATATCTGCGAGGTGGAAGTGTTGGCGTACATGAAAGCAAGCCGTCTCCCCTATATCGCGGTCTATGGCAACAATGACGCACACATGGTGGAACATCACCGTAGCTACAACCTGGTCCAGGAGCCGCACCTCTTCACGATCAAAGGGCAGCGTTTCAAGCTGATGCACCTGCCCTACTACATGAACCCCGACGCGCCGATCATTATCTTCGGCCATACCCACACCTTCGAGTGCGACTACAAAAACGGCACCCTCTTTTTAAACCCCGGAGAGGCCTGTGCGCGCAACAAGAGCGTAAGCGAGTGCGCCATGCTCACCATTTCCCCCGAAGCCTTCGAGGTGGATGCCTACTCCCGCGCGCTCAAGACAAAAGAGTGGAAAGCACAACATATAAATTTTGAAAGAAACACGCATGCCTAAGAAGATATTTTTATGTGCCATCTGCAACATCAACAGCGGCACCTGCAACGAAGACTGCAAGTTCTGCTCCCAAAGTGTCAAGTACAGCGCCGACATCGAGCGCTATAAGCAAAAACCTCTGGACGAGATCATAGCCGAGGCCAAAGCGGCCGAAGCCTCGGGCGCACTCGGCTTCTGTCTGGTCACCGCGCAAAAAGGACTGACCGAAAAGAGCCTGAAGTTCGTCTGCGATGTGGCCAAGGCCGTCAAGGTTGAAGCTCCCCGACTGCGCCTTATCGCCTGCAACGGCACGGCGACACTCGAGCAGCTTTTGACCCTCAAATCCGCAGGCGTCGCAGCTTACAACCACAACCTGGAGAGCTCAGAGAAGTATTATGAAGAGATCTGCACCACCCACAGCTGGCAGGAGCGCTACGAGACCTGCGAAAACGTCAATGCCGCGGGCATGGTGCTGATCACGGGCGGGATCTTCGGAATGGGCGAGACACAGCAGGACCGCATCTCCATGCTCCACGCACTGGCCTCGCTCAAGCCGACCTCCGTGCCGATCAACTTCTACCACCACAACCCCGCCCTTCCTCTCAAGCCGAACCCTTTGAGCACGGATGAGGCGCTTGATCTTATCCGTCTGACGCGCAAGATACTCAAAGACGCGGAGCGGATCATGGTCGCGGGCGGACGGGAGATGATGTTCAAAGAGCGTCAAGGCGAGATATTTGAGGCGGGGGCAAATGCCATCGTCATCGGCAACTATCTCACCACCTCAGGAAGAGAACGCGCAAAGGATCTCGATATGCTCCTCTCCCTAGGCTACGAGATCGCGCAAAGTCCCGAGGAGAAGTAGGTGAATGAAAATATCAGTCTTCTCCTGACACTCTGCGCCATTCTCACCTTTTCGCCTTTTTTTGCCAAGATCTTCAAGATCCCGACGACGCCGGTTGAGATCATTTTCGGTTCACTTTTTGCCGCGGCGGGCTTCCTTCACAGCCATGAACTTTTCGAGCTTGTTGCCGAGTTCGGATTTTTGTATCTGATGTTTATAGCCGGAATGGAGATAAACATCAAAAAGATCCTCAAGATAGACAAGAGCATACTCAACCGTGCACTTGTCTACCTTGCCCTGCTTTACCTTCTCTCCGCGATATCCACTCTCTATCTGAACTTGAGCAATATCTTTATCGTGATCTTGCCGCTTATCTCTGTCGGTCTGATCGCGACTCTTAAAAAAGAGTATGGCAAAAACACCGCCTGGCTCCCGCTGGCCATGGTCGTCGGCTCCGTCGGGGAGATCATCTCCATCGCTGTCTTGACGGTGGCATCAGAGGCCTTTATTACCGGAATAAGCCTGGGGCTCTTCAAGACAGTCTCTACGCTTGTGATCTTTATCGCCTTGTTCATCCTTCTTTTTCATGCGCTTCGGGTTCTTTTTTGGTGGTTTCCCGAGATCGTGCCCCTGCTTATGCCGCACCTGGACAACAAGGATCAGGACCTGAGAATCTCCCTGGCAATTCTCTTCTCTTTTCTTGCGCTGATGATGTATCTTGGCCTTGAGCTTGCCTTCGGTGCCTTTATCGCAGGGATGTTTATCCCCACCTTTTTTGAGCACAAATACCAGCTGCCGCGCAAACTCGAATCTTTCGGGTTCGGGTTTTTAGTGCCTATATTTTTTGTGCATGTCGGCAGCTCGTTCAAGCTTGCGGCACTTCATGTGGACGGCTTGATCTCCATGGCCCTGCTGGTTACGGCCCTGATGATAGGCATCCGCATCGTCTCTGCCATGGTCTTCAACCGCAGCGTTTCGTTCAAAAACTCTGTTCTGCTGGGACTGTCGCACTCCATGCCCCTGACCCTTCTGATCGCTATAGCGACCCTGGCCTATAATCAGCACAGCATTGACAAGTTTCACTACTATGCATTTATTTTGGCGAGTCTGTTTGAGGTGATCATCGTTATGCTGGCGATCAAGGTGATCGTCTATCCGCCTAAAGGTCTGCTGCGTCTATTTCAGCGCAAACCCGAGTAAGCACACTCTGTATGTCGGCTTCCGCGTCGATAATAATATCTGCTTTTTTCGTGTAGATCGCATGGCGCTCCCTATACATCTGCTCCGCTTTTTTCACGTCTGAAAAGAGGGGTCTTTTGGCAAGTTCAAACGCATCCAGGCGTGAAAGTATCGCCTCAAAAGGCAGGTTCAGGTAGATGATTCTGCCGACCTCTTTGAGTCCTTCGCAGTGCGTTACCATGCCGCCTCCGGTGGAAATTACGGCGTTTTTAACACTGTTTTTGAGCCACTGCACTGTTTTCAGCTCCAAAAGACGAAAATGCTCTTCCCCCTCGTCCGCAAAGATCTTCGAAATATCTTTGCCCTCGAGACTTTCGATCATGCTGTCTGTGTCGAGGAAGTAGAGCCCTCTTGCTTTGGCAAGCAGCCGTCCTGCAGAACTCTTGCCTGAACCCATAAAGCCTATAAGAACAAGATTAGCGGCAGACAATGGTGTAGTCATTTGCGCTGACGTTGAGAGCATAGCCGTACTGCCCGTCGAGTTCGACAACGACGCGGTAATATTTGTCATGATTTCCCAGGCGTATGCGTTTAAAGGGCGGGGTGTTCAGCGTATAATTTTGGGGCTTGAAACTGGTATCGCGGGCGAAATCCATAACGATACGGTGCGGTGAAGTGAGCATGAAGTTGCGCAGCATCTTGTCTTTTGTGATCAGCTTCAGCGTCTTGCCTGAGGAGACAAAAGTGATGTGCTTTGTCTCAACACTTTTGCTTTTGCTCTTCTCTGTGCTGCTCTTCTCGGAGGAAACTGCCCCATGCGAGAGAACCAGAGGCGTATGCCAGTCTATCTTGTTGTTTAGCTCCAGCGTCTCACTGGCAATGGAACCGTCCATGTTTTGATAGTGGATCACAAGCCCTTTTATCGCCCGCGCCGAACTAGGAAGGGATATCTGCTGCGTGCTAAAGGGTTTGAGGTTTTCTATCTTGTTGCTTGTGGGCATCTGCTTCTCATTGGGATCAGCCGGGAAAAAAGGGTTGTCTCGGCCATAAAGCAGGGCGCAGGTCAAAAAAAAGAAAAAGAGTAAACGCATAATCTACCTATCTATACTGTCAGTTGGCAACATTGTACTTAAGGGCACCTCTATAAACCCTGAACACTCTCAGAGGCACAAAGAAGCGGAAGATTTTCTCTTTTTTTCTCGAAACCCTAGCCGTAGCTAAGGTGAGAGGAAAAAGGAGGAAAGATTGTGCTTCTTTGTGCCTCCCGCAGGGCGTTAAGAGAGCTTCACTCTTGCTTCGTTAGATATACTTGCACCCCAAGGGCAGGCTACGCGCAAGCTACTTGTAGCTCCTGCGTACATCTGCCTCGCAATAGCAAAGCGCTCTTAACGCTGAGCGTGTGCAGGGTTTCTAGAGGTGCCCTGAAGACTTCTTTAAAACTTCTTGCACCGCTTGGGGATCAGAATAAAGATAATAGAGTTCTTGCAAAACTGCAATTAGTCCTCTGGCTCGCAAGAGACTAGCTTTAGTGCCCAAGCGGCCAGCGCAGCAAAGATGGGCTTTACTAAAGAAACATCGCTTTGCGAACGCTACCCTTGTTTTGCTCATTTTGCGTGTTAATAGTGTTCTGCAGGAACTCTATTGTAAAGAAAGTTAGTTGATGTCCGGATCTAGCTCTTTGAGTTCAAAAATCTCTTTTTGCAAGGCCGCATTTTCACTCTTGAGCTTAGCTACCTCTTCTTTGAGAAAGGTCTCATACTCTTCGAGATTGATCAACACCTGCAGCGAGTTCTCTCCAAAGAGAATGATTCCGATATAGATGCCCGAAAAGATGACGATAAGCGCCAAAAGACCCAGCTTCTGCCAGCTAAGACCGAGATAACGTTTCGGAAAGCTCTGTTCCGCCTCGATCTCGTCAAGAAGATCAGACACCAAAGCCTCCGTTTAAGCACAGAAGAGAGAAAGAGGCATAGCCAGGCATGATTTTTTGCATAGTGTCAGCTCCTCTCAACTTAGCCTTGCCAGATCAGTTAAAAAGAGACTCTCCGAGATATTCGCCGTAGACGATCTCGTTTTCGATCTCCAAAAGACGGTTGTACTTGGCCGTACGTTCGCCGCGGGCCGTGGAGCCTGTTTTGATCTCGCCGCAGTTAAGCGCAACCGCGAAGTCTGCGATAAAGGCATCTTCACTCTCACCTGAACGGTGAGACATGACGCATTTGTAGCCGTTTCGCTGTGCAAGACGTACCGTCAGCATCGTCTCAGAGACAGAGCCGATCTGGTTCGGTTTGATAAGGATAGAGTTGGCAATCCCTTTTTCGATCCCTTCAGCCAGGATGTTGGCATTGGTCACAAAAAGATCGTCACCGACAAGCTGAATCCTGTCGGCCAGTTTTTCGCTCATAAGCTTCCAGCCGTCCCAGTCATCTTCGCTCAGGCCGTCTTCGATAGAGACGATTGGATACTTTGAGCAGAGATCCTCATAGTAGGCCACAAGTTCAGCAGAGCTCACCGTACGGTTTTCTGACTCCAAACGGTAGCCCCCATCGACAACAAGCTCGCTCGCCGCTACATCGAGTGCTATAGCAATCTGCTTGCCCGGAAGATAGCCTGCTTTTTCGATCGCCTGCATGATCACCTGGATCGGCTCTTCGTTTGAGCTAAGGTCTGGAGCAAAACCGCCCTCATCACCCAGGGCTGTGTTGTGCTTGTTCTCTTTGAGGATTGTTTTGAGGGTGTGGTAGACCTCTGCGGAAGCGCGAAGTGACTCGGCAAAGTCCGCAAAGCCCACCGGCATGATCATATACTCTTGAAAGTCGACGGAGTTGTCGGCGTGCGAGCCTCCGTTGATGATGTTGAGCATCGGCACCGGAACGACCATCGCGTTTGCGCCGCCAAGGTAGCGGTAAAGCGGAATATTAAGGCTTTTTGCCGCCGCTCTCGCCACTGCCATAGAGACACCCAGAACAGCATTTGCTCCCATGTTTGCGTAGTTTTCCGTCCCGTCTACCTCTTTCATCGTCGCATCGACCACCGCCTGATTAAAGGGGCTAAGACCGATAAGTGCATCTGCAATCAGTGAATTGACATTTTCAACGGCCTTAAGCACGCCTTTGCCCAGGTAACGCGCACCGCCGTCACGAAGCTCTAGCGCTTCGCGCTTGCCCGTACTTGCGCCTGAGGGCACGATCGCCTCCGCCTGCGTTCCATCGCTTAGCGTCACATACGCCTTTACCGTCGGATTCCCTCGTGAATCCATCACTTCGACTGCATTTACATTGTCTATAAAAATCATTCATCATCCTCGTTTATTTCAGATACGTCCATGTCCATAAGGCTGTTTATGCCCATCGCCGCTTTGATCTTTGTTTCGATCTCCAGGGCTAATATCGGATCTTCTTTGAGTGCGTCTTTGACCTTCTCTCTTCCCTGTCCGAGCTTCCTGTCCTCGTACGAGAACCAGGCGCCGCTTTTGTCGATGATGTCGAGCTTGACCCCATAGTCCACAAGCTCACCGACCTTGGAGATACCCTCGCCAAACATAATGTCGAACTCTGCTTGCTTGAACGGAGGTGCCACCTTGTTTTTAACTACCTTCGCCTTTGTGCGGTTACCGATAGAGGTCTCTGCCTGCTTTAGTGTTGCGATACGGCGGATGTCTATGCGCACCGAGGCGTAAAACTTCAAGGCATTCCCGCCGGTTGTCGTCTCCGGCGAACCGTAACCCATCATACCGATCTTCATACGGATCTGGTTGATGAAGATAACCGTGGTATTCATCTTGTGCAAGACACCTGTCAATTTGCGAAGTGCTTTGGACATCAAACGTGCCTGAACGCCGACCTGCTGGTCCGTCATCTCACCCTCAAGCTCTACCTTCGGTGTCAGTGCTGCAACGGAGTCGATGATGATAAGATCCACCGCGCCAGAGCGTGCGAGGGTCTCGACAATGTCCAGTGCCTGCTCGCCGTAGTCAGGCTGAGAGACCAAAAGGTTTTCAACATCTACGCCGAGGTTTTTAGCGTACTTCACGTCCAGCGCATGTTCCGCATCGATAAAGGCACAAACACCGCCGAGTTTTTGGCACTCCGCTGTGATCTGAAGGGTCAGGGTCGTCTTTCCTGAACTTTCCGGCCCGTAGATCTCGATAACACGGCCACGAGGAACACCACCGATACCCAAGGCAAGATCAAGTCCGATCGAAC
The DNA here is from genome assembly GCA_014859655.1 of Campylobacterales bacterium. Lineage (GTDB taxonomy): Bacteria > Campylobacterota > Campylobacteria > Campylobacterales > Sulfurimonadaceae. Next base: position 26,646 of record JACUTT010000016.1, on the reverse strand, counting down.
CCGTACTGATCGCTTCTATCGGCTCGACCTCTTTGTCTCCAAGACGCATCAACGCGCCCTTTCCGAAAGCCTTGTCGATATGCTTCAGTGCCAAGTCCAGTGATTTTTGTTTGTTTGCATCCATTAAATGTTCCTTGTTATCATAAATATGTTGGAAAATTATATGACAAATTGAAATATTGTATATTTCTTATTGCAATATGCAATATGCAATATTTTTTTCTACCCGATAAAATAATGTGTAATTTTAGCGTTCTTTGGTTAAAATCAAATTGATAAATGCTTTTTTGCGCGTAAACTTTTTATAATGCTCTGTTCGCGCGCTCTGCATAGAATAATTTAGGATATATTTTGACAGAAATGAAATGGACTTTAGAAAAATGAAAATCGCCCACTCCCCGGACGCTGATGATATTTTTATGTATTATGCGATCAAATTCGGCTGGGTAGGCCAGGATAACGTGGCCTTTGAGAACATCGCGCTCGACATCGAGACCCTCAACGTCGAAGCGCTGGCCGGAAGCTATGACATTACCGCCATCAGCTTTGCCCTCTACCCCCTGATTAAAGAAGAGTATGCTCTTTTGCGCACTGCGGTGAGTTTTGGCGAGGGGTATGGGCCGAAACTCATCAAACGCAAGGGCGAAAAACTCAAGCGCAATTTTAGAGTCGCCCTCAGCGGTAAGTACACCACCAATGCCCTTCTCTTTCGCATTGCCTATCCCCAGGCACGGATTACCTATATGAACTTTTTAGACATCGAAGAGGCCGTGCGTTCAGGAGAGGTGCATGCGGGCGTCTTGATCCATGAGAGCATCCTCACCTTCAGCGACGAGCTCGAGGTCGAGCGTGAAATGTGGGACATCTGGCAGGAACTCTGCGGTGACAAATCACTTCCTCTGCCTCTGGGCGGCATGGCGATTCGTCGTTCGCTTCCGCTGACAAAGGCGATTGCCTATGAGCAGACGCTGACTCGGGCGGTGGAAGTCGCCCGGGAGCGAAAAGAGGAGCTCTGCGCGCTTCTGGTAAAAGAGAAGCTGGTACGCATCGAGGGAGAGACGCTTGACAAATACCTCGAACTCTACGCCAATGACGACTCCGTAAGCCTTTCAAAACTTCAGTACAAGGCGATCGATACCCTCTTTGAACTTGGCTACAGACATGGCTACTACAACGAGCTGATCCGGGCCGAAGAGTACACTATCCCTACCGAATACACTGAGCTTAGAAAGGGCTGAGAATGGACTCACAACTCGTTGCACTCGGTGTTGAAACCTTCAAAATAGCCCTTTACCTGGCACTTCCGGGTCTTTTAACCGGGATGTTTCTTGGACTTGCGGTCAGTATCTTCCAGGCCACGACGCAGATCAATGAGATGACCTTGAGTTTTATCCCCAAGATCATCGGCGTTGTCATCGTCATCATCGTCACCATGCCCTGGATGCTCAACATGATGACCGAATTTACGACGCGCATTATCAATATGATCCCTGAGTTTGTGAGCTGATGCTTAAAACGGTAGACTTTTCAAAATATTCCTCCATCAAAGTCGGTCCGCTTGCCGATGTTTTTATTATCGAAGATTTCAATTACCCTAAAGAGCTCTATCTGCTCGGCCACTGCAATAACGTCCTCATCGGCCCGCAGCATCCGCCGCTGATGATGCTGGGCAAAAACTTCGACTATATCAAGACAGAGAACGATCTTTTGTGTGTCGGGGCCGCTACTCCGGGCGGGAAGCTTCTCTCTTTTTGCAAGAAACACGACATTGCCCATTTTGAGCTTCTGCCCAAGCTCCCCGGCTCGCTCGGCGGGATGATCAAGATGAACGCGGGACTTAAAGAGTGGGAGATCTTCAACCATCTGCACTCCATCGTGACCGAAAATGGCGTAGTGCCTAAGGAAAAAATCCCCCACGGCTACCGCTGGACGGCGTTTGAGGGAGTGGTTTTTGAGGCGCGTTTCGAGATACACAAGGGCTTCAGTGAGGCGCAGCTGGAGCTCTTCAAAAAGATGCGCGACAATCAGCCAAACGACCCCAGCGCTGGAAGCTGCTTCAAAAACCCCCCGGGCGACTCGGCGGGAAGGCTTATCGAGGCCGTCGGACTGAGGGGCCATAGCATCGGCAATATGGCCTTCAGTCCAAAGCACGCGAACTTCCTTATCAATCTGGGCGGCGGGACATTTGAGCAGGCGATAGAACTGATAGAGCTTGCGCAGGAAAAGGTCTTTGAAAAATTTGGTGTGTGGCTGGAAAATGAGGTGATTGTTGTGGACGAGAGGCATAAAGGAGATAACTCTCCTTTGCACAAGCCTAGAACCTGATAACCGCTCCGGCGAAAAGACCCTTGACTTTGATGTCGAGTGTCGTGTCGACATCGAAATCCGTACCGTCAAGGTCGATCTGCATTACCCGGTAACCGACTTCCAAGCCGACATCTACCGGCAGGATATCCACCAGGGTATAGTCCGCTTTTACGGAATAGTCGGAGACCTTGGAGTTCTTGTAGGCAGTGTACTTTGCGCTTCCCTCAAGCCCGATATCCGTGCCCGGGATCTCAAAACGAAGACGTCCGTAGGCCATCGGAAGAGGAATGGTCTCTTTCAACTGCTCCGCGCTTGCTTCATTTACTGCATTAAACTCCGCCTGGATCACCTTGACGTCAAGACCGAGATCAAAGGTCATCCATGCCGTGTTGTCAAGCAGGTTGTAGTACATAATGATGTCAAACTGGTCAAGTGTCAGGTCGGTTTTCGCGCTGGCAGCGTATGATGTTCCCTTGTACGTAAAAGATTGTGTCGACGTACCGGCATAGTCAATGGCCGCATACTCTAAACGCAGGTTCGGAAGAACAGGTATCGGGTGCTTGATGAAAGCCCAGATATACCCCTTGCTCGCTTTGTCATAGTCCAAAATATCGGAGTCAAAGCTTGTTGCCGGCGTATCACTTGTTATATCCCCCGAAAGCTCATTGTTCCAAACACCGCCGCCCATCTCTACACGGACAATATCCGCTTGTACTGTCACACCCAATACTCCGGCCAACAGCAGCCCCGATAAAACCTTCTTCATATACGCTCCTTGATAAATAATAAGGGCTATATTATCACAAAAAGATATACCGAAACTGTTTTTTGAAAAAGTTTTTTTGATTTTATTTGATACATGGGTGAAAATAGAAGGGGAGAAATGGGGCCGAAGCCCCGAAGAAGTCAGCTAAGTCTAAAGCTTATTTAACTGCTGCAAGCGCTGCATCATAGTTAGGCTCTTCTGTGATCTCTGGAACGATCTCTTTGTATGTTACCACACCCTCTTCGTTTACGGCGAAGATAGCACGACATGTTACACCGGCAAGAACTGAACCGCCAAGAAGTACGCCATATGCGTTTGCGAAGTCTTTGTTACGGAAGTCAGATGTTACTGTAAGGTTGTTGATTCCCTCTGCTTGACAAAAACGTCCTGCAGCAAATGGAAGGTCAAGAGAAACGATAGTAGTGATAACGTCTTTCATATCAGCCGCTTTTGCGTTGAAGTTACGAGTTTCAGTAGCACATACACCTGTGTCTAGTGAAGGAACAACGATGATCAGTTGTTTTTTACCCTGAGCGCCGCCCACTTTTACATCGCCAAGACCGTCTGAGTTTACAACTGTAACCTCTGGAGCTTTGTCGCCTACATTTACTTCATTTCCTAGAAGTTCTACGTCTGTACCTTTGAATTTAGTCGTTGCCATACTGGGCTCCTGTTTTAAAATTTATGCCCGAAGTTTACTTAAATCCGATAATAAGACTCTTAATTAAAAAGCACTTGTTTTTGATTAAGCGGTATTAAAGAATACGTTTTTCTTATAATGATGTGCGCGGTTCGGTGACCAGCTCGGCAAGCGGCGTAAAGAGCTCTCTCTCATACATCTCAACGGCGACACGCCCTATCATGGCGGCATTGTCGGAGCAGTACTCCATCTTCGCCAAGCAGAGCGTGGCATCATAGGGTTTTAGTATCAGCTCTATGGCCTGGCGCAGATAGAGGTTCGCGCTGGCCCCGCCTACTATAGCAAAATGCTTAGGCGGTGTGCTCTTAAAATACTTCTTGAGCTTGTGCGTCAGGTGCGCGACCGCTGCTTTTTGAAAAGAGGCGGCAATGTCGGGATACTCCTCCTCTTTCGCCTCCAGACTCACCAGCCGCACCGCATTTTTCAGCCCCGAGTAGGAGAAGGCAAAGAGCGGCGACTGCGAAAGCGGCAGAGGCATAGCGTAGCGGTTTTCATCCCCGCTCTGCGCCATCTTCTCGATCACCGGCCCGCCCGGGTAGCCCAGGTTCATCATCTTCGAGACCTTGTCGAAGCTCTCTCCGAAACTGTCATCCATCGTCGTAGCCACCATCGTCATCTCTTCAAAAGAGCCCACCTCTATCACCTGTGTGTGCCCGCCCGAGACCAGCAGCACCGTCAGGGGAAAGCGCGTCTGCTTTTCGATAAAGAGTGAATAGATGTGCCCCTTGAGATGGTTGACGGCTATCAGCGGAAGACGCAGCGAAATCGAGAGTGCCTTCGCCATCGTTACCCCTTCGACCAGAGTCACATTCAGCCCCGGAGCCGTCGTCACCGCTATCGCCTTGAGATCCGCAAAATAGGGCGTACACTCCTCGAGTATCCGAGGAAGCGCCTCGGCATGAAGACGCGAAGCCAGCTCGGGGACAACCCCGCCATAGACCGAATGCTCAAGCTCCTGGGAGATCTTCTTATGATAAAGCAGTTTTTTGCTCTCTATCTCCGTAATCGCGATGGAGCTGTCATCGCAGCTGCTCTCTATAGAAAGGATCATCTTTTCCCCCTGCCCTCATTTTTTACCCACTCAAGCACCCAGGGCCACTCCCCATAGCCGCTATCGGCATTGATATGGCCTGCATTTTTCAGTACTTTCATCGGTACTTCCAGCGCCTGTTGCAAAGCCGAGGCCTCATCTTGGGTAAGATAAGGATCATCCGTCGAGGTGACCATCAAGACCTCCTTTGCAAAGAGCTTTTGGGGTATCGGTGCGGGAAAAAATGTTTTGATCGTGTCGAGTTTCAAGTTCAGCCGCGGAGGTGAGACCATCAGCAGACGCCCTAGCTCAGCGATCTCCCCCTCTTCGCACAGATGCAACCAGAGGGTGTTAGCCATGGAGTGGCAGATGACGGTGTCGGGTCGAAAATCCTTCAGAATCTCCCTCGCCTGTTTCATCCATCGGTTTTTGCTCGGAAAATGGGGATTGTCCAGAAGCGGGAAACAGACCTGTCCGTAGTCTTTGGCTATCTCTCCCGCCAGCCAGGACTGCCAGTGCGGATAGTCACTTCCGCCCCAGCCGTGCAGGATCAAGACCTTCTCTCTCATCTCTTAGCCTCTGTACTGATATAGCGGCGAACTTCCTTGTCCATCGCGAAGAGTTCATCAAGACTCGCAGCCTCTTCATCGAAGTGTTCAAAGGCAGAAATGATCTTTTTTGAGATCTCCATAAAGCCGATCCTCCCCTCGATAAAAAGCCCTATAGCCGCCTCATTGGCAGCATTGACGACAAGGCCGCGTTTGGGGTGGCGCAGCAGCTCCTCTTTGATCTCCCAGATCGGGTAGCGTTCTGTTTTTATCTCCCTGAACTCGAGCGAGCCGACTTCGATGAGATTGACAGGCTTTAAGATCTGCTCCTCTACCTTGCCCAGCAGCGCATAGGCGATGGGCAGCTTCATGTCGGCATGGGCGAAGTGGGCCGTCGTGGAGCCGTCTTTGAAATCGATGAGGGCGTGAATGATCGACCTTGTCTCGATAACCGCGTCATACTCCCCCTCGCCGAAAAGCCATCGGGCCTCAAGGAGTTCAAACATCTTGTTGACCATCGTGGCCGAGTCGATCGTGATCTTCTGACCCATAGACCAGTTGGGATGTTTCAGGGCATCCTCAAGACGCGCATGCTGAAGCTTCTGCAGATCCCAGTCTCTAAAAGCGCCGCCGCTGGCGGTGATCGTCATCTTGGAATGGGGACGGTTTTCATTCAGAAGGTACCAAAGACCGAAGTGTTCGCTGTCGATGGGCTGGATCTTTGTCGTGTCGATAAAGGCTCCGGCGGCGACCAGAGACTCTTTGTTGGCCAGAGAAACGCGTTTTCCGCACTCAATCGCCTTGAGCGTCGGGCGCAGACCCAGAAAGCCGACAAGGGCGTTAATGACGAGAAGGCTTGGCGAACTCTCTATCGCTTCGAGTATCCCCTCTTCGCCCCAGAGCACTTTGGGATGCTTCACGCGGGCAAGGTCTTCTTTGCGCTCTATCACGACAAGGCGCGGGGAGAACGCTTTGATCTGCTGGTTGAGAAGATCTATGCTTCTGCCGGCAACGAGCACGTCTATGTTGAGATCAAAACGTCGTGCGATTTCCAGGGCATTAACGCCTATGGAGCCTGTTGAACCAAGAAGTATCAATTAGACAAGCCCCCGCAGCAAGACCAGCATGATGATCACCGAAAAGAGATAGCCGTCCACACGGTCGAGTATACCGCCGTGTCCGGGAAGGATGTCGCCGCTGTCTTTGACATTGGCTCTTCGCTTGAGATAAGACTCAAAGAGGTCACCAAATACTGCCGCTATAGCAGAAAGAAGAGAGATGACGATCGCTTTGTCGATATCGACAAAATTGACGCCGATCAAAAATCCCAAAAGCGTAGCAATAACGACTCCTCCGATAACCCCTTCGAGTGTCTTGTTCGGTGATGTCTCACTGAACCTTGTCTTGCCTATGCTTTTGCCGACGACATACGCGCCCACATCCGTCCCCGCTACGATGACAAGGAGCCAGAAGAGTGCGATCACGCCGTACTCGTTGTAAAGGGTCAGCATAAACAAAAACCCTGCTGTCGGGTAGATAAAAGGGTAGAAGTACTTGAACTTCAGCTCTTTGGTATAGGCCAGAACCGAGGCAAAGACAAGCGCCGCGATAAAGAAGAGGTCATCCGGGTAGGGATAAAAACCTGCCACCAACCACAAAATCGCCGCATAGGCATAGAGGGTGTTGTTTTCGATACCAAAAAGTTTGTTTGCCTCATAAAATGCGAGCAGATAGAGCCCCCCAAAGACCAACCACATCAGAAAAAAATTATCAATCCAACCGATCACGACAACCGCCGCAAGCAGCGCCAAGCCTGTTGTTATCCGCTGCGGGTCTATCCCCTTGTCCTCAAGCCACTGCATCACAATCCTTCTGAAAATATAATTCGCACATTATAGCTAATACCAAAGCCTACTAACCTGATACACTCAAAATCTAATTTTTAGAACTGCCCTTTAGAAAGTTCACAAACTCCTTCTGCTATAATTGCGCATTATTTTTTTTAGCCCTTTAGGAGAGCCGATGAGCCAGATCTCATACAAAGACGCCGGTGTTGATATTGATGCAGGCAACAGTTTCGTTGAAAATATCAAACCTCTTGTAAAAGCAACATTCACCCCGCATGTTTTAGGCGGGATCGGATCATTTGCCGGTGCGTATGAACTCCCTGCGGGCTACAAAGAGCCTGTAATGCTCGCAGCAACCGACGGTGTGGGCACAAAACTCAAACTTGCCATCGACAGCGGAAACCACTCCACCGTAGGCATCGACCTTGTCGCCATGTGCGTCAATGACCTCATCTGCAACTTCGGAACCCCTTCGTTTTTCCTGGACTACTACGCAACAGGAAAGCTTGACGTAGCGGCAGCCACAAGCGTTGTGGCGGGCATTGCAGAGGGGTGCAAGCAGGCGGAATGCTCACTTATCGGCGGCGAGACGGCGGAGATGCCGGGAATGTACTCCGAAGATGATTACGATCTGGCCGGTTTTGCCGTCGGCGTAGCAGAGAAGAGCGAACTTGACCGTGTCTCTTTGGTCAAAGAGGGCGATGTTTTGATCGCCCTTCCGAGCAGCGGCTTTCACTCCAACGGATTTTCGCTTGTGCGCAAGGTGCTTTTCGAGAAACTGGGGATGAAGTTTGATGATGATTTCAAGGGCCGTCCGCTGATCGATGTCCTTCTTGAGCCCACACGCATCTATGTCAAACTCTTCAAGGCGCTCAAAGAGAACATCGTCGCTATGGCCCACATCACCGGCGGCGGTATCGTCGAGAACCTTCCGCGCGTCCTTCCCGATCATCTCTATGCGGATGTGCAAAAAGCCTCCATCCGTCCGCTGCCGATCTTCGAGCTTTTAAAAGAGCATGTTGGCGAAACAGAGATGTACCGCGCCTTCAACATGGGTGTGGGCATGGTGCTTGTCGTACGTCCTGAAAATGTAGATGCGGTCCTAAAGGGAAGCGACGGCTACCTTATCGGAACAGTCAAAACCGGCGAAAAGTGCGTTAAGCTCTCCTAAATCACAGAAAACGCCTCCGCGAGAGGAGCCTTTTGTGCGCTTCTCCTTCTCAAAAAATATTATTTAAAGTTGTGGCAGATGAAGAGTGAACTTTTAGAGCTTTTTACTGAGCGGCTTTGCGCGGATCTAACTTTGATAGGCGAACAGGTTGCCTTGCTTCAGACACAACAGAGCGAGGCGACCGCCAAACTTTTTCGCGTCTTCCACAACTACAAAGCATCCTCCTCCTATCTTGAACTCACTGAGTTTCATGCCCTTGCATCTGCGGGTGAAAACATCTTAAATGCCCTGCGTACCACTCCGGACTGTGTCAGCGAGCACGACCTGAAATGGCTGCAATCGAGCCTTGCACAAATGCTCACATGGTGCCAGCAGCTCTACGCCAACATGCCTCTCTCTCCTGCTGATACAAGGCTTTTTTCAAAGATCAGCATACTCAACGACTACACGAAGACCTCAGAGGTGATGCAGGGGCTGAGTCTGCTCTACGTCGACAACAATGCCGCCCGGGCTTTGGCGATCAAGGCGCCGCTTAGTCATGTCTTCAAAAAGGTAGAAACCGCCAGCTCTCTTGATGCGCTCAAAGCATCTCTTCTTGGCGGCACTGTCGATATCGTCATCTTGAACCTGCAGAAGGAGTCCGTAGAGGTCGCCATGCAGCTGCTTGCCTTAAAACCCGACATCGCCCTTATTACGGCGGTTCCTCAGCTGCGCGTGCATCAAAAATCGCGTCTTCTTTTGAAGGGACTGGTCCACCTCATCCCCTCGCCGATCACATCCAGCGACCTCAAGCGCCAGCTTCACAATCTCGTGACCTCGCACTTCTCAAAAGTCCATACGCTGATCTCGCATCAAAAGATCTACAGCTTCATCCAAGGGCTTGATCCCCTTCCCAGCTCTGTAAAAAAGATCTCCCGCCTCTGCGAGGATCCCGAAAGCTCCATCAAAGAGATCATCTCTACGATTGAATCCGATGCGATCACAACCGCCAACATACTGCATGCGGCCGCCTCTCCCATCTACGGACTTGAAACCACCTCATCGTTGGAAAAAGCCGTCGCAGCCTTCGGCAAACGCTTGGTCAAAGTCCTTGTTTTGAGCGACCTTGCCTACTCTTTGGGAAGTCTGCATCTCGAAGCCTACAACATCAATGAGGAGCAGTTCAAGCAGGCCTCGGCGCTGCGGCTCGCCCTGATGAACAGCTGGTACTCCCGCGTCAACGCCGCAGAGCTCTCCATTTTGGGCAGCTCTGCCATCCTTGGAAACCTGGGGCAGATCCTGATCAACAAAGAGCTTCTGGGCGCAGATCTTCTGGGAGCGTTCAAGAGTTCTTCGGCAACAGAGGGCTATTCTGCCGCCGAAGTGAAGCTGCTCAGGACAAGCACGGCCTTTGTGAGTGCCGATATCTTGGAGTTTTGGACTCTGGAGCGCGAACTGATCGATGCCATCCGCTATAGCGACTCGCCGTTTAACGCGCCGAACGAGCGTATAAGCGCCCTTGCTAGTGCAAATGCCGTGGTCTATCAGATGGTGACGCCCAGAGGAGAGTTCTTGGAGAGGATTCCGGAAGGTGTTGTCTATGTGATGAAAAGGGCAGGACTTGAGCTAAGCCTGCTCGAAGAGGCCCTGACGCTTCTGAAAAAGCGGGTACAGGGGTAAAAAAGAGCCAAAGAGCTCTTTTTAGTTGCGCTCCATCTTTTTGCGGAGGATGTCGGCGCGGGGATAGGTGAAACGGATGTCTCTCTCTACGGAGATCGTCTCCTTAGCATCGACGGCAAAGGCTCTGGCTTTGAGCTCCAGGATCGTATCTTTTCGCTCATCGTCTGCGAGGACCTCTGTCGTGGAGAGAATCAATGTCTTTTTGATCTTCTCTCCCGGCTTGACCGTGAAAGGGTGTGATGGCTGCGCCACCGTCACCTTGTCGTTGTTCAGGATCTCGATATAAAACTGATGGTCTTCATTTTGCGTATTTTGGATCAGGATCGTATAGGCGTTTTCGACCAGAGGTTTCCCCTGTGCATTTTCAATGTTATACAGGCGGGGCTGCTTGTTGATGTTGATCAGCATCAGCTCTTTTTCCGCACCCATCACCAGTAAAATCGCGAGAATCGCCGTCAAGACAACCCCGTAACCGATGATCTTTGGACGGAAGAAACGGGTTTTGCCCTCTTTTTTCTCTACCTCACGCACACTTGACCAGTTGACAAGGCTCGGTTCATTGAACTTCGCCATTACCTTCGTACAGGCATCCACACACTCTAAGCAGTTGATGCACTCCAGCTGCAGTCCCTTGCGGATATCGATATGGGTCGGACAAACCGTCACACAGCTCTCGCAGGTCGTACACAGATCATCCGGGGCCAGCTGGTTTTGCTTGGTGACGAGCTTGTTGTGCTCATCATCATAGATGCGTCCGCCACGGCTGTTGTCATAGATCGCCATGATCGTGTCATCGTCATAGAGCACCGACTGAATACGCGAGTAGGGACAGACATAGACACAGAAGTTCTCCTGCAAGAAGACGATGTCGTAGACCAAGAAAACAGTAATACCGACCCACGCTCCCATAAATATAGGGTGGTCGCCGATATTGGCGGCATAATCGAAAAACTGCTCCGGCGGAATAAAGAACCACAAGGCATCTGCTGCAGCCAGGCCAGCCAGAACAAAAGAGATGACCAAAATAGTAACACGCTTTATTTTGTTGATCGTCGTGGAGTAATCCGGCTCTTTCTGTTTGTTCTTGATGCTTTTGCGCAGACCGAAGATCTTTGTCTCGATAAGATCCCTAAAGGCCGCGCGGAAGATCGTCTGCGGACAGAACCAGCCGCAGAACATGCGCCCGCCCAAGACCGTCACGCCAAAGACGCCGACAAACAGCAACATCAATAAGAACGGCAGAAGGTAAAGCTCCTGCATATCAAAGGTAATAAAAAATAGATGCAGTTTAAAATCGACAAAACTCAATAGAAAGAAATGACTTCCATTGACGGTGACCCAGGGAATAGTCAAGGTGAAAAGTGTTGCAAAGACGAACACCACATAACGCATATACCGCAGGGCTATCCAGCCTTTTAAATACTCTGAAACTTTTAATTTTTTACTTATTTCTGCCATTTGCACATCTCCTTGCATAATCTGATGTAATTATAATTATATAAAATCACTTATATATCACAATTATACAACGACTTAGCTCTAGATTTCTTAAAGAGGCTCAACAGCATGATCTCTTACCTCTGCCTGCATTTATTTTAGCTATAATTTTTCATATCAGTTTGCCTAAGGAATCATGTGGAAGGTTTGTTTATAGAGTACAAAGACCCTCTCTTCGGGATCATTCTTTTTTTTGCCCTGGTCTTTACTGTTGCCTTCTTCTCCTATTGGTGGGGACATTACAAGAGCAAAGAGGATGAAAAAAGCATCGACAAGTTCATCAAAGGCTTTCACTCCCTTCCGACGGAAAAAGAGCTTGACAACCTCTTGCAGACCCCTGCGCTTTCGTACAAATCGATGCATCTGCTCGCAACGACCTACTTTCAGCATGGAGATTATGAAAAAAGCATCGAGATCTATGCTGCTCTGCTGGAAAAAAAGCTTTCTGTTGATTCGCGTAAAGAGACGATGCTTCTACTGGGACAGACCTACTTGAAAGCAGGCTTCCTGGAGCGTTCAAAAAAGCTCTTTCTGGAGATACTCTCACATCATCCGCGCACCCCTTCGGCCTTGCAGTTTCTGCTGGTCATTTATGAAAGGATGCGTGATTTTGACAAGGCAAAAGAGATACTGGAGCCGCTTGACGAGATGGACCTTGAGATCGCAAAAGATGCGATGTACCTTACCATCATCTCCATGCAGTTTGACCCGACCCTGCACTCTGACAAGAAAGTAGAAAAGATTATTGCCTGGCAGAAGACGAACCATCAGCTGGCCTACATGATCTTCGAGTATCTTTTCAAACATGCCCCGCAGCTCGCATGGAAAAACCTGGACCAATCCCTGTGCCCGCGCATTGCAGATATCTTGTGGGATTTAGAACCCCGTCATCTCGATTTAGATATAATTGCCTCCAACTCTTTTTTGCGTGAGTTGTACAGTGCAAAAGGCGTTATCAACACTGCTCAGCAGAGCAGTGTTTTTGAGCTTGACGTTCTGATCAACCTAAGAGCCGCAAATTATCAGGGTGCCGATCTGCAGTTTGAGTATCTCTGCGGTGCATGCAAACAGGTTTTTCCTTTTTCGTTTCACCGCTGTCCAAACTGTCTGCAGATCGATACCTTGAGAAACGAGATGCTGTTGACAAAGGCTGCTTTTGAAGCAAATCTCTCTTTTCAGTGACGGGAGTGCGCTTGGCAACCCCGGTCCTGGAGGCTATGGCACCATCATCCGCTATCAGCAGAGCGAAAAGATTCTTACCGGCGGAGAAGTGCACACGACCAACAACCGCATGGAGCTTTTGGCGGTTATAGAGGGTTTGCGTGCACTGAAAGAGCCCTGCCGGGTGGAGATCTACTCCGACTCCTCGTATGTTGTCAAAGGGATCAACGAGTGGCTTGAGGGCTGGATCAAAAGAGATTTTAAAAAGGTGAAAAACCCTGATCTCTGGAAAGCCTACATAGAGGCCTCCGCGCCGCATCATGTCCATGCCGTCTGGGTGAGAGGACATGTCGGGCATGTGGAGAATGAACGCTGTGACCAATTGGCCCGTGACACGGCGCAAAAATACAAAGATGAACTTAAAAATTAAAGGAAAATTGTGAAAAATCTTGATAAACTGGAAAAAGCTCTGGATTATCATTTTGAAGATCCACAGCTCCTTATTGAAGCGCTGACGCACAAAAGCTACAAGCAGCCCTACAATAATGAGCGATTGGAATTTCTCGGTGATGCGGTTTTGGACTTGGTCGTTGGCGAGTACCTCTTTACGAGGTTCCCCAACTTTGATGAGGGGAAACTCTCAAAAATGCGCGCTTCTATCGTTAACGAAGAGGGCTTTACCCGTCTGGCGGAGCATATCGGTCTGGGAAAATATATCTATCTCTCCAATGCCGAAGAGAACAACAACGGCCGTTTCAAACCCTCCCTGCTTTCGAATGCATTTGAGGCAGTCATGGGCGCGATCTATCTACAGGTAGGGCTCTCTCATGTTGAAAAACTGGTACACCGCTATCTCAACGAGGTCTATCCCGTTATCGACATGAACACCCTCTTCAAAGATTTCAAGACGACTCTGCAGGAGCTTACCCAGGCAGAGTTCGGCGTCACTCCGGATTACCGTCTTGTCGCGACCAGCGGGCCGGATCACAAAAAAGAGTTCGAGATCGCTGTCTATATCCAGGACAAAGAGTATGCCAAGGCGCGCGGCAAGAGCAAAAAAGTCGCCCAGCAGGAAGCTGCCTTTATCGCACTGGAAAAACTCAAAGGGGGGCACATATGAACCGTTTCGGAATCCGCTTCTCCTTCTCGACTTTCGGAGAGTCGCACGGGGCCGGCATAGGCTGTCTTGTTGACGGCGTGCCTGCCGGTCTTGCTATAGACGAAGCCTTCATCCAGGCCGAGCTTGACCGCCGCAAACCCGGACAGAACGAGTTTGCCACCGCCCGCAAAGAAGAGGACAGGGTAGAGATCCTCAGCGGCACCTTTGAGGGACTGAGCACGGGAACGCCCATCGCCATGGTGATCTACAACACCAACCAAAAATCCAAAGACTACACTAACATCAAAGAGGTCTTCCGTCCCGGACACGCCGACTTTACCTACTGGCACAAGTACGGTATCCGCGACTACAGAGGCGGCGGACGCTCCTCTGCGCGTGAAACAGCGGCCCGTGTTGCCGCAGGCGCGATTGCCAAGCTGATGATCAAAGGGCTTGGTATCGAGGTCCAAAGCGGCATTATCGAAATCGCAGGCATACGAAGCGAAACGCATGATTTTGACTATGTCAGCAGCAGCGAGATCTACACCCTGGACAAAAATGCCGAAGCCGCGCAAAAAGCGGCGATACTCGAGGCCAAAAACCGACATGACTCTGTCGGCGGCGCCGTGCTGGTGAAGATCAAAGGTGCGCCTATCGGACTAGGCGAGCCGCTCTACTATAAACTTGACGCCGTTTTGGCCGAGGCGATGATGGGGATAAATGCGGTAAAAGCCGTTGAGATCGGAGACGGCATGGCCTCTTCGCGCACAACAGGCTCAGCCAACAACGACTCTATCACCTCTGAGCACTTCAGCACAAACCATGCCGGCGGCATCCTCGGCGGCATCTCCAACGGCGAAGATATCAATGTCTCGGTCTACTTCAAGCCGACCCCTTCTATCTTCATCGAGCAAGAGACGATCGATATCCACAATGCAGAGCAGCACTTTGCTCTCAAGGGGCGTCATGACCCCTGCGTCGCTATCCGCGGTTCGGTTGTTGCCGAGTCCATGGCGGCTCTTGTTATCGCTGATATGCTCCTGCTCAATATGGGCAGAAAGATGGATGGCCTCTTAAACTACTACAAATAATACCCTCTTCCTCGCCGCAGCAGCAAAAGGCTCGATTACGAGCTTTTTGCTGCCTTTTATTACAGATAAAACCTTGCAAAAACATCACAAACAAGCTACCATATACACACAAATAACAATAAAATATCGGGAGAAAAAGATGGGCTATTTTGAAAATGCCAAAGAGGGCGAAAAAGTTTTCGGTATGGTCTTTGGCCTCGGCGAGATCGTCAATGTGTATGAAGAGAGCCACTACAAGATCATGGTTAAGTTCAAAAACGGCTACGAGGTCCCCTATACGGAAGAGGGTATCCCGGGATGGTACAACTTCAAAGAGCAGACGCTTTTCTACAAGAAAGACATCGACCTGACGGAGTTTGATTTTGGTGCGATCACGAAGGTCTTGAGCCCGAAAAAGATCATCAAGTTTAGAGAGAAGAAGAGACTTGAAGTCCGCCTGCCCTCAGGCATATGGACGGCCTGCAACAAACAGAGCAAAAAGTATGTCGAAGAGATGCTTGAGGAAGGAAATTACCACCTCTTTAGAAAAAAAGAGAAAGAGTAGGGAGTCTTAGCTTCACAAATCCGGCCTTGCCGGATCCTATCTTCACGCTTCTGCTTTTTCTTCCTTGCCTATCTTCCAGTTTATCCACAGCAGCCAGACCACCGAAATATCGATCATCACATCCGCAAAATTGAAAATGGCAAAATCAAACCCGCAGTGCCAATGGACATAGTCCACAACACCTCCGTGGATGAAACGGTCGTAGACGTTCGAAAAACCCGCCCCGACCAAGACCCCCACAGGCATGATATAGACCCGTTTGCCCAGGTATAGCGTATAGACTACGACCCCCGAGATAAGCAGAAGCTGTATCCATTTGAGCCACTCTTCTAAAAAGGCGAACATCGAAAATGCCACGCCCTTGTTGAAGACCAGGTCGAGATTGATGCAGCTGCCCTCTACTAATGGATAGAATCCCTCTCTGAGCGACTCAACCGGGACTTTGTACATATCCACAGCCGTCAGGACAACCCACTCCTTGATCCCCTGATCGACAATAAAAATTCCTGCTATGGCAAGGGCCATAGGCCAAAGCAGACTAAGCCAGTTCTTTTTCAAAAAACGCCACCAGTTCATTCATTTTTGCATTCAAGACCTTGGCATCCTTGCCCTCAAGCAGAATGCGCAGTTTGTTCTCCGTGCCCGAGTAGCGGACAAGATGGCGCATCTTCAAGCTTTCTATCTCATCCAAACGCTCTTTCAAGCCTTCTATCTTCTCCAGAGGCTTCTTCTCTTTGATCGCTATATTGCGCAGCTGTTGCGGATAGAGCGCAAAAGGACGAAGCACCTCGCTTGCTTTTTTGCCCGACTCCAGAACCAGGGCCAGCAACTGAAGTGCGGACATCAGCCCGTCGCCTGTCTTTGCAAAGTCATGCAAGATAACATGCCCGCTCTGCTCACCGCCGAAGTTTATCCCCTTTTCGTTCATGATCTCAAGTACGAACTTGTCCCCGACGTTTGAGCGGAAAAGCTGAAGTTTGTGCTCTTTGAGATACTCCTCGAGACCGAGGTTGCTCATCACCGTTGCGACGACACCGCCGCCGCGCAGCATCTTGCGTTTGTTCAGATAGACACCCATGGCGCCAAGGAGCTGGTCTCCGTCAACCACCTTCCCTTTTTCGTCTATGACCACCAGACGGTCCGCATCTCCGTCAAGGGCGATACCGATATCGGCTCTGTACTTTACCACCGCCTGGGAAAGGTCTTTGGTGTGCAACGCCCCACAGTCTTCATTGATGTTGAACCCGTCCGGCTCGTCATGGATCACAATGACCTCTGCACCGAGCTCTTCAAGCACCGTCGGCCCTACACGATACCCCGCGCCGTTAGCCGTGTCGAGGACAATGCGCAGGCCCTGAAGCGAAAGCTCCCGGGGAAAAGAGTTTTTGAGCTGGACGATGTAGCGCCCGATCACATCGTCGATGCGGCGTGCATACCCGATCTCTTTTCCTGTTACGCAGGAGGTGCTCAACAGCTCTTTGTTGTTGTAGATCTCTTCGATCTTTGCTTCTATCTCTTCGGAAAGCTTGTTTCCCTCTGCGTCAAAAAACTTGATCCCGTTGTCTTCAAAGGGGTTGTGCGAGGCGGAGATCATGATTCCCGCGTCACAGCGCATATTTTCGGTCAAAAAGGCGATCGCCGGTGTCGGCATCGGCCCGATCTGCACCACATCATAGCCGATCGCCGTCAGTCCGCTCACGATCGCATTTTCGATCATGTAGCCGCTTCGGCGCGTATCCTTTCCGACAAGGATCTTTTTTGTCTTGGCATGCTTTTTAAAATAGATCCCGGCCGCTATAGCAACCTGCATCGCCATCGTTGCATTTAAGAAGGCACCTGCCTGGCCGCGTACGCCATCTGTTCCAAATAATTTCATAAATTCTCCTAATGACTATCCATATAATATAAATAAGATTTTAGCATCACTTCTCTTTTTTGCGGTTGATTATAATGAAAAAGTGCTTTTATCGAATCAGCTTGGTCCAATCTCCAAATATACACATTAGACTTAACTTAAATTTAATTCTATTTCAGGTAAAATTCTAGACTTAAAAAAAACCAGAAGGAAACATTGATATGGCGAACCATAAATCATCCGTAAAACGTATCCGTCAAACAATCAAAAAGACTGAGCGCAACCGTTTTTTCCGCACTCGTCTTAAGAACATTGTTAAAGACGTTCGTTCTGCGATCGAAGCAGGAAACAAAGAAGATGCTACCGCAGCATTCAAAGTAGCTAACCAGCAGATTCACAAGTTTGTAAGCAAGGGCATCTTGAAAAAAGAGACTGCTGCACGCAAAGTTAGCCGTTTGCACTCTGCTGTCAACGCAATCGCTTAATAGCCTATAACTATCCGAGCGCTAATGCGCTGGTGATGTGGTGATAGACAAGACATCCGTGTCTTTGAGGTAATGATGGAAGAGTTCCTATTATCTAAATCATTTTTCACTTCCACATTACCTCCTCACCGTGCCGGCCTTTTGGGCTAGGCCACATTTTCCATTAGCTGGAGACTACCCCCTATGTTACAATCAAAACTACAGACTTTCATCAAACGCTACAATGAACTGACCGAAAAACTCAGCGCTCCCGACATCTCTTCCGATATTAAAAAGATGACCGAACTCTCCAAAGAACAGTCACACCTGCTGCCTATCGTAGACAAAGCAAACGAATACTCAACACTTCTACAAGACATCAAAGACAACAGAGAGATGGTCAATGATCCCGAAATGGCCGAGCTGGCCAAAGAGGAGCTGCGAGAGCTCGAACCTAAGGTCAGTGTGCTCGAAGATGAGATAAGAGCCCTTCTCGTCCCGCAAGACCCCAATGATGACAGAAATATCTATCTTGAGATCCGCGCCGGTGCGGGCGGAGATGAAGCGGCTATCTTTGTGGGCAACTTATTTGCCGCCTACACTCGCTACGCCGAGCTCAAGGGGTGGAAGATAGAGATCATGTCTGCCTCCGAAGGCGACGCCGGCGGGCACAAAGAGATCATTGCCCTGGTCAAAGGCGAAAAGGTCTACAGCTACTTGAAACACGAATCAGGTATTCACCGCGTCCAGCGCGTTCCCGCGACGGAATCACAGGGGCGTGTTCACACCTCCGCGATTACCGTGGCGATCATGCCAGAGGTCGATGACGTCGAGATCGACATCAATCCAAGCGACCTCAAGATCGACGTTATGCGTTCTTCGGGCTGCGGCGGACAGTCGGTCAATACCACCGATTCGGCCGTGCGCATCACCCACCTTCCGACCGGTCTTGTCGTTACCAACCAGGATCAAAAGTCCCAGCACAAGAACAAGGAGAAGGCGATGAAGGTTCTCAAGGCCCGCCTGTATGACCTTGAGATGCAAGAGAAGATGGAAGCCGACGGGGCAGCGCGTAAAGAGCAGGTCGGTTCAGGCGACAGAAGCGGTCGTATCCGTACCTACAACTACCCGCAGAACCGTATCTCAGACCACCGCATCAACCTCACCCTCTACCGTCTCAATGAGATCCTGGGTGCGGGATATATGGACGAGATCATCGAACCTCTACAGGCCCACTATCAAGCCGAGAAGATAAAAGACGCCGGGCTGTAAAAGCCTGCGTTGAGGCTTGGTTTAAGCAAGATTGCCAGGCCTGAGCAAGACACTAAAGTTTGATGTAGATCCACCCCTCTTTAACACGCTCAATGATTTCAGCGATGCCTG
Source organism: Campylobacterales bacterium (assembly GCA_014859655.1). GTDB lineage: Bacteria > Campylobacterota > Campylobacteria > Campylobacterales > Sulfurimonadaceae. The sequence goes on along the minus strand of JACUTT010000016.1, from coordinate 7,524 downwards.
CAGTGACCATCTGCGAGCCCTCGACAAGTTCTGATTCCTCTATCTTTTTCGTGCGCATCGTATTGCCGCAGGCGATAAACTCGACATCATACTGCATCAGAGCATCCACACGCACAGCGATGTCTTTCTCTTTTTTTAAGAGGCCGCGTATGCCGTGGTAGTAGGCTATAATGCGCATATTTACATTTTCAGGTCCGTAGAACTTCAAGATATTATTGGCCGTACTCAGCACATGGTGGATCTCCTCATCGCTCCCGCCTGAAATACTAAAAAGTATCTGACGGGGCTTATCAAACGAGGGTTTAGGCTCGGCAAAGAGTGTTTCTGCCGGAAGCGCAGAAGCCATTGCAAGGCATATAAACAGCAGTATCGTTTTCATCTTTTCCTCCGTATGGATCTGGAATTAGTCTGCTCTGATATTATCCAGAAGATCCGTAAAATCTTCTTGGTTCCATGAACCCTGTATCGTTTTTATCAGTTTCTTATCTGCCGTAAAGAAGTAAAAGCTGGGCATTACCTGCACGCTGATCCCCATTGGCATGGTGCTGTGTGAAAGGTTGATCTTGACCGGAATAAACCGTTTTTCAAGATACGCCGCCATCTGGGCATCCTCAAAAACATTTTTCTCCATCCGCGTGCAGAAACGGCACCCATCTTTGACCGCGTCGACCATGATGATCTTCTGCGTCAATGCGGCCTCTTCAAGCGCCATATCCCAGCTTCGCCACTGTGTTCCCCCGGCGCAAAGAGAGGTCGCCGTTATAGCAAAGGCCGCTATAAGAAGACGAACTACTCTGCTCACTCCCACTCCAGCATCTGAAACGCCGCATTGATATTGGCCCGATGCGCCTCTTCATAAAACTTGGAATTCTCATAAGTGCCCATGCGAAGCGATTTGACCGCATCGGAGAGATCCCCGCCGCGTGCAAGCACCTCTTTTATGCCCTGCTTCATCTCTTTGAGATAGGCCAGGGTAAAGTCGGCCGCCTGCTTGTCAGTACGCACGCCGTGTCCGCCGACAATAATATTTAGGTCCATATTTTTTATCCCTTCCAAAACAGAGATCCATCCGCTGATGTCGCCGTCGCGCAGGGAAGGGATGCGGTCATTAAAGACAAGGTCCCCGGCAAAGAGCGCCTTGCGCGAGGGAAGGTAGAGGTAGAGGTCGCTATGGCTGTGGGCAGAGCCCTCAACATGCTTCAAGATCAGCGTTTCATTGGCGATTGAAATCTTTTTTTCACCCTGGATGTACCTATCAGGGATCTTGGGGGATGTCAATACGTAGGCTTGCGCAGAGATACGGTTTTGCATTCGTGTGGCTTCATCAGGAGAGATCTCCTCAAAGGCCGAAGAACCCAAAATGGTAGCTCCGAGTTCTTTGTAATAGCCGTTTCCCAGCCAGTGGTCATCATGCACATGCGTGTTGATGACATGTTTGACGGGAAGCTCTTTGATACGGCAGATCTGTGCATACGCCTCTTTGGCGTAGAGGTAGGTCGGTCCGCTGTCTATAACGAGCCACTCCTTACCCATGTCGACAAAACAGGAGTTGACCATATTGCCGTTGTTGTTCGTGTCCATTACCTCGGGTTTTCCAAAATAGCAGTATATCCCCTCGCCCACATCTTGCGGCTTGAGTTGATAGTCAAAGGCTAAAAGAAGGCTTGCTAGTGCAAGCCACACTCCGAGTAATTTCATCTGTTGTCCTTCTTAGAAGAGGTAGTTTAATTCAAAACGGTACTCATTGTATGAGTCATGATCTTTGCCATCTGTTGTACGTGCATCAGCGGTGATAACACCTAAACGGAATTTCGCATCAAGCTGCGGGTTGATTTGTTGTTTGAGGTCCACATGGATCGTTGTTAAATCCGCTTGTCCGCCTGAGGCTTGTTTTGCTTCGTCTGAATCTTGGATTGCATAACGGGCTATTGTACTAAAGCCCTCCAAGATCTTCGCTTTTCCAAAGTCATATTGCGCTTCAGCCATTACAGACTCTGCATTTGCTTTCCAGTTGACCTGTGCCATCGCACGCGTATAGCCGCCTGTCGGGAAACCTCTCCATGGCGCGACGATGTCACCCTCGTCTGCTACTTTTGAGTATCCGACATGCCCCTTAAACGCTCCGGAAGCGACTGCCAAACGGGCCATCCAAAGTGAAGAATCCAAAGAATCACCTTGTGTATAACCTTTTGCTGCAGCATTGGCATCAGTAACATCACCAGCTAAACTCGCTCCGCCGATTGCACCCGCACCGTCATCCATCTGTTTCATATAACGCACACCCGGAGTAACCGTCAAGTTCCCAACTGGGATTTTATAGTTAAGCTCTGCGATAAGCGAAGAGATCATGTCCGGCACTGCCGTATACGTAAGGTCCGCTTTTAAATTTGCAATCGATTCGTTTGATACAGCTAGAACGATCAAAGAGTTCTCTACATCTTTTCCTGCGGCTGTAAGTTTAGCATAGCTAATCCCTCTATGAACACCCGAGTCATCGTTGTTGTTCCAGTCGCCTCTGTTGTCATTGTTCATCTCTGTTCCAAATGTTAAAACGTCATGAAAAGTCGTGTGGTCACGCAGCTTCTGTGCTGTAAAGTAAGCAGCTTTAAGTGTTGTTTTTGGAAGATCTTTTGATTCAACACTGATACCCTCAAACGTGTTCGGGATCATTTTTGTATCATTCGAAGCCGTAAGTGCCGATTCAAAGATCTGGCGACCAAGTTTAAAATCTGTTTTTGAAAAGTTATACTGCACATACGCTTCCGCAAGTACAGCCATTTGCCAGTCACCAATCTGACTTACGTTGTAGCGGCTGAAGGTATCTTTTCCTGATTTTACACTTCCTACATCGCCACTGTCTTGGCGTAATTCAGAAAATGGGCTGCTTGAGTAGTAAAGTGATGTTGTCACGCTTACACCATACAGCGGTGCTGATTTATAAGTCAAGCTGCCGCCAAGACCAAATGCTTTGTTGTCGCCATTTGCATCGTCTTTCCAATCCCATCTAAATGCGTTCGTTCTTAAACGTCCGTAAAACATACCGTTTGCGAACGCATCAGTGATGTTGTCTGCACTTGGTGGAAGCTCGTTATAGACAACTCTCATGTCATTTTTTAAACTTCTCTTTGGTTTTGTCTCATCAGCATTTACTGAAGTTGCAAGCAGTAAACACGCAGCTGCTGCTGCAGCCATTTTAATAGTATTATTCGTTTTCATTCATAACCTTATCTTAATTCAATGATAAGCATATATAATTATAAAGTATGAATTATAATCTAGATACTTACGGACTGAGAGCAGCACCCACTGTTCTCTCCTCAAACCACATCAACGACTCTAAACCTAAAATCATCACATGCTTTTAACGCCGCATACTTCTCTAATCGGCATCTTCCATAGCAGCTCTGTGTTATCGAAGATGCCGACCAGAGGCGATGTGCCTCTTAGCAGCTCATCTTCCCTTTTACCGGACATCCGCAGTCATAATCGAGTATGCGGACATTGCTTTCGTTGCTGACATTGACTACTTTTTGACGTTTGATGTAGTCGCGTGTCACATCATAGACCGGACGAATCTTCTCTGTTTGCAGATTTGATCCTGCATTTTGAAGATTGCCGCCCCAGGATGAGACGCTGTAAATACGCTCAGGCTCAAGCGCCTTGCCGCCGACAAGAATATTGCTGATGCGTTTTCCCGCCTTGCCCGAGACTTTGATGTCATAAGTCATGCCGCCAAGACGGCTCATGTCGCCGCCCTGCTGATAAAGCGGGTTGGCGTTGAAAACATTATCGGCGATATCCTCAAGCAGGCTCGCGATTTTCGCCCCATTAAGCTCGAAGGTGTAGACATTGGGATAGGTTATCCCGCACATCTCGTAGACATTGTCCATCAAAATATCGCCGCCCGAAAGTACCGTAGTTCCCCAGCGGTATCCCGGCGTAAAGGAGATCTCAGACTTCATCTCATCCATGATCGCATCATTGATCAGCTGATCGAAGGTCGAGTGGAAGGTGTCGCGCTTATACAGAAGCCCTTTGGTTTTGCCCAGGACCTCGTTGAGCTCCGCGTCAAAAGGCGCATAGAGCTCATTGACAAGTTTTTCACCTTCGGGATCTGCCGGGATGATGTTTGAAGCGATCGGAATCAGCTTGTACTCATAATCCTTGACCTTCCCCTTTTCAATATCGATATCCAGACGGCCGATGTATTTGCCGTGGCTTCCTGCTATCATAATGACCGTGTCATTGATCACAATCGGCTGCGGCGAAGGGTCATGGGTATGGCCGCTTAGAATAAAGTCGATGCCGTTAACCTGGCGTGCAACTTCCTGATCCACGCTGAAGCCATCATGCGAGAGAACGACAATACAGTCGACCTTATGCTCATCTCGAAGCTCGTCCACATACTCTTGAAGTGTATCAAGACGCAGGCCGAAGCTCCAGCCTTCTGTAAACTCTTTGGGGTTTGCCGTTGACGTAAACGGAAACGACTGACCGATAATACCGATCTTTGCTCCGCCGCGTTCTTCTATCGTGTAGGGTTCAAAGATCAGCTCTTCATATTCGTCGGCAAAAGGATCATTCCCAACGACATTTTGCGAGATAAACTTCGCATCCATCATCTCTGCAAGCTCTTTGACCCGCTCTTTGCCGTAGGTAAACTCCCAGTGTCCGACCATAACCTCGATACCGAGGTAGTTCTGCACTTTTACGATCGCCTCACCGCCGGTTTTGAGCGCAACGCCCGTTCCCTGCCAGGTATCGCCCGAGTCCAGAAAGAGAACGTTCTCTTCGCCGCGCTGACGCCTGATCTCATTTACAAGCGTCTTCATATGCGCAACACCGCCCATTTTACCGAACTTATTGGCCAGTGCCTCAAAATCCGTGTGCGTATCAAAATAAGCGTCCAGAGAGCTAGGCTCCAGACCATAATGCTTGGAGAAGGCTTCACCGCACAAGAAGCCCGGTGTTCCCACTAGGTTGGGTGCGGAGATCAGCGTCGACGGCTCTCTCCAGTACAGAGGCTTGATGTGCGCATGCAGATCGCACATGTGCAGCAGTGTCAGCTTCCCTTTTGCATTAAAGTCATACAGATCTTTAAGGCCTACATTCGCGGGGTTTTTGCCCGGAACAGCCTGGGCACAACCGCCTGCAACCGTTACCAGACCCAATGCCGTTGCAATCTGCATAAAATCTCTTCGTGATATATCCATCTGTTTTCCCTTAACGTTTAAGACCGGGTATCGCTATTGCGTTACCCTTGCCCAAATTTGTAATATAGACTTCCAGCGCCACCATCTCTTCTGAACCAAGAGGGATCACCGCCAAAAGCGCGTTTTGCATGCATCCCTGAAAACGTTTCTGAATCGTTGTCAGTGATGACTTTGTCATGCGGTATGCCGGCCATGTTCCGCCGGAGTTTGACTCGGCATCACCCAGGTCAGGAAGGGGCTGGGTACGAAGTATGGAACCGATCACGTCAGAAGAGTGGCAGCTCAAACACGCAAGCCCGCGTCCGCCGCGTTTTGTTTCATACACCTCTTTGCCCAGGGCATAGGCTTTTTTCATCGGCGCGTTTGCCGTGACGTCTATGTTGATTTCGACATCATTTGCGATTGACTTCGCATAAGCAGACATCGCGAACATCTCAGCGCTTTTGAGGGCAAATGGCTTCTGCTTGTTCTGCGCCATTAGAGCCTGAAGGACCTGGTCAAGCGCTACGACACCCTCAAGTTTCTTCACATAGCGTGGAAAACCCGCGATATACTCCGGGAGCTTCTCTTCGCTGACATCAAGAAATTTTGCAAGGCCGGCATCTCCGCCGCAATGCTCCTCAAGCAGATCAGCACCCCCCGCGACAAACATCTCTGCTGGGTTGGACTCAAGCATCTCTGCATACATCGCACGGTCAGCATCACTCATCGAAAACTGCTCGCCTCCAAATGCCAATGCAGCCGAAGCGGCCAATAGAATTAAGGTTTTTTTCATCAATTATCCTTTCGGCTTGATTTTCGTACTTTGTTCGTTTGTGCTGCCCTTGTTATCTTTGAAGACCACCTTTAATGTTCCCTCAGATGGGACTTTGAAATTTATCGTAAAAACAGGATTTGTCGACACGGTCTCCCAAACGGACATGTTCGTAATCAGCGCATCATTAAAGAAGAATTTTACTTCATTGATATAATCCGCAGGGACTAATTTGCCTGTTTGCTTGTCTGTTCGCATACCTGTTTCCATTGGGTGCATTACCATGAAATCGACTTTTACGATATCACCTGTGTTGTATTTATTCGGTTTGATTTTAATCAACGATTTTACTTTTCCCATGTTAAGCCTCTCTTGTTATTGTTATTTTTTTTTACTGATTTAGAGCGGAAGATCAACCGCATCCGCCGATGGTCACTTTGACATTTTGAGTTGCGCTTAAAAATGTGCCGTCACTCATCTGTGCGATAACAAGAATATCCTGGGTCTCTCCGAGTTTGATACGTGTCGCAAAGTGCGCCGTGCCGTTTGCCGGGGTTAAAAAGATATCCGTACAGCGTACATTTCCATTCTTTTTAGCAAGAATGTGGATGGCTTTGACATAGTCATCTTTTGTCATTGGGCTCTCTACCGTGATTTTCACCGGTACAACCGCTCCGTTTTCCGCGATCTCGGGTGCTTTAAACTCTATCTTACTTGAAGGAACAAGGGCTTTGCCACCTGTTATCGCTTTTATCGCGCTGTCTATATTCATCTTGTTTGGACTCTGTACAGGCGCTTTTTTTGCCTCTTCGGCCATCATCGTTACCGGAACAACCGCTGATGCGGCAAGTACGACACCGAAACCTTTTATAAATGATCTTCTTTGCATTGTCTCTCCTCTATTTTTTTTCAGATACGATATATGATGTCATCTCACAGATCTCGGTTTCTGTAAACAGACCCGTTGTGAGATTTATCGTCATGTGTGTGTTTTCATTGTCAATACGGGGATCTGCGATCTTCTGGTATACCCACGCATTGTCGCGTGTGTTCGTATCCATAAAATACGCCTTGTAGTTTGTCAGGTCCGGACCGATATTGCCTCCGCCCTGAGCATCTTCGATATTATGGCAGGCGACACAGTTTCCATACTGCTTTACCTCACCGTTAGGCAGTTTTTTCGCCAGTCCTTTTGGAAAATGGCCTTCTGCGGCGCCGCCGTTTAGGTTATGAAATATAAACTTTCCCCGTGCTATAGCATCAGGATCATTGCTTATACACCCTGCAGGCATTGTGTATTTTTTAGCCGGACCCAGATAATCTTTTTTGAGAATCTTTTTTGCGTCAGGCGATTCGATTGCACTTCGCACATCAGCAGCAAATGTGTTGGTCAACACGGCTGCCGCTGTTATTGCAAGTGTCAGTATCTTGTTCATATAAGCTCCTTTTCAATTGTTTCGAGGGCATCTTAACGACCTTGTGTAAATATAGTATAAAAAACACTATATTACTTTTACGAATAGTTTAGAATTTCTATCGGGAGGGCGGTGAGAGGAG
>JACUTT010000061.1 GCA_014859655.1 Campylobacterales bacterium | reverse complement strand
AAGTATTTTTGGATTGTTTGTTGTGTTTGAGGAATAAGACTCCCCTCCAGATACCGCCAAAGGGCGTCAAGAAAAGGTGAACTGCTTCACCTTTTCAGCCCGACGCGACTTTGCCTTGTGCATGGCACCGCAAAGGCCGGCCCGCAGGGTTGTTGATGATGTTATAAAAGTATTTTTGGATTGTTTGTTGTGTTTGAGGAATAAGACTCCCCTCCAGATACCTGCGGCACATAATCTTACCCGGTGTGCTGCTACGTTCCCGTCCTGACACGATTCCTGATAAAACTATTGCACAGGTCTAAAGGGAAGCACTCAAGGTATAGCTTATACCCTCAGTGCTTCGATGTCCACATAATTTAAAGAGACCAGAAGTATACTCAAAAGCAAAATAATCGAAGCTTAAAAATTGTGCCAATTCCTTTGGCTCAAGATTTGTATCTTTTCAGGCCATTACAATAGTGAGCTTGTTGATTTTTATTTTATGATTTAATATCCAGAATTACTGAAGAGGAAGTATCGGTCGAGCGCAGAAAATCAAGATTTTTCTTTATCTGCTTCATTGAAGCTCTTGTTTCGTCTTTGAGATTGTCCATCAAAGAAGTCGCCTCTTTTAAAAGATATATTGCTTCTTCGGTCTCTTTTGGACTTTGTAGCCGAGGAACATCATCTAAAAGTTCAGCTATGGCATCTGTATTTTTTTCAATAATTGCTATTTTAAGCTTAGTTAGCCACATTAGTTGACTCTCTCCACGCTTCCAATAGACCCTTGAACACATTGCTAACCTCATCTATCTTATCGGTCTCATTATGTATACCTGCAGAAGCCAACAGTTGAAGTTCGTGGTTATAAAGTCCTTCGAGGTACTCAGAAACCTGCCCTTGAGACATATCCAAGGCAGCTATCAATGCCGTAACAATGGCAACTGAACGGTTTAGCCAATATACTTTTTTTTCAATGTCTCCATCACGTATAGCTTTTTTTGCCTGTCCATTGAAACGAAGAACACCCTCATACAACATCTCGATAAGTTTGAGTGGAGATTCAATATTTATATTATTTTGTGAATAAGTATTATAAGCTACATTGCCATACATTTTTGACCCTTTCTGGACGATCTCTTCGTCTTGCTTGTATCAAGTACATCGGCCAAAAAATTAATTTCTTTAATCCCTTGACTAACGGTTTTATTGGTTTGCAGCTGCCGTTTGGGCATTTGCGAGCTGCGTAAATATTGATGACGTTGAGTTGAGTCTATTGATTATCAAGTCATAGGCTATAAATCTTTGTTTCAAAATTTCATAACGGCTGTCTAGCCTTTCTGTAGCCGATGTTTTTCGATCTTCCAGTTCGGAGATCTTGCTCGTAATAGAATTTTTAAATTGATCTAATGTTGCATTATAGTTGGTATACCCCTCGATTGCTTTAGCGATCTCATTAAACGCACCCGTAAGTTCAACAGTCGTCGCATCCGGTTTCGTAAACATCCCTCCTGCAAAAAAGGCTTCGACATTGTTTGTGTTTGTATCGAGCTGAGTATTTAGCATATCCTTATCCAGCGACAACTTACCATCTTTATCTACATCAAATCCATACTCAAAGATAGAGCCGGCACCGCCGCCGATGCTGGATATCATGTTTTCAATGGTGCTTTTCATGCCTTTAATTGTGCTCTCGCTAGAAAAGATTCCTCTCTCTGTATTATTAACGCTTGACTTTGTCATCTTGTCCAGTTCAGTGATGGCAGCGTTGTATTTTCCCACAAAACTATCGAACTTTGCCATAATGTTTTCACGGTCTTGTTCGATACTAACCGTAGATGCGCCAACCTCTTTTAAGGCAATACTCAACCCCGTAATCAAATCGTCAACCTGGTTGCTCGAACGTGTAATAGCTTGTCCGTTGAACGTGAAATTTGCATCGACACCGGTTTGAATAGCCGTTAAACCCGTTGTTAAGCGCGTGTCTTTTAGCTGCGCACTGTCGTCTGTAAGCGTGATGTCCTGGGTGGTTCCCGTGCCAACAGAACTTATAAACAGACGGAATTCACCGCTGTTTATTTGAACAACCGTAGCATTCACCTTGTCCCCGGCTTGCGTATTGATCAGATTTTTAAGGTCGTCCAAAGTCGTGTTCTCATCGTAGTCAATCGCAAAGTCCAGACCGTCAATATTTAAATTCATGCTCCCCGGGCCATTCGCAATAGTCTCTGTCTTAGACATAAAAGCGCCTGACTGCTCTATCTGTTTTGTCGCCAAATTAGTGACATTCAAGGTAAAGTCCTGGATATCAGTATTTGCCGTAGCACTTACACTTACTGATGACCCTGTTACGGTAGAGGATCTTTCGTCATAAAGACCAAAGCTGTTGATCGCATTAATACTGTCTATCAAGTTGGTCATATTTGCGTCGATAAGCTCAAGGGCATCTTTTTTATCCCCTTCGTTGGCCAAACTAAAGGTTATCGGGGTGATTAATTGTGCCTCATCCGCTTTTCGCAACTGATCTAAGACGTCCTGAGTTAAAATGCCAGAACCCGCACCGACTGAACTTATAGCCATAATATATCCTTCTTCACTCTCAATTTTACATATTCCGTATAAACAATATTGTTAATCTTAAAGCAATAAATCGGCATATTATATTATTTCTTTAGCACTTTGTCCAAATACTAAATAACATTATTTTTTTGCTAGAATGTCACATTACCCTATCAGGAGTGCCTATGCTCAATGGAGCGAATATATTAATTACTGGGGGAACAGGTAGTTTTGGAAAGCAGTTTGTTCGTACAATTTTAAAAAACTACAAACCTAATAAAATCATTATCTACTCACGTGATGAACTCAAACAGTATGAGATGGCACAAAAATACAATGATCCCTGTATGCGCTATTTTATCGGCGATGTAAGAGATCTCCCGCGTTTGTTAAAGGCGATGAACGGCATTACGCATGTTGTTCATGCCGCCGCACTGAAGCACGTCCCCATAGCCGAATACAACCCGATGGAGTGCATCAAGACCAACATCTACGGAGCGCAGAACGTTATCGATGCTGCGCTCACCTGCGGCGTAAAAAAGGTCATTGCACTCTCTACCGACAAGGCTTCGAGCCCCATCAACCTCTACGGGGCTACAAAACTTGCCTCGGACAAGCTTTTTGTCGCTGCGAACAATATCCGCGGCGAAAGCGATATCCGATTTTCCGTTGTGCGCTACGGCAATGTCCTCTGCTCACGCGGCTCGGTTATTCCCTATTTTAAAAAGCTTGTTGCCGAGGGAGCGACGGAACTGCCCATCACCGCACCCGATATGACCCGCTTCTGGATCACACTTCAAGAGGGCGTAGACTTTGTTTTGACAAACTTTGAGCGCATGCACGGCGGAGAGATCTTTGTCCCGAAGATCCCTTCGATGAGTATGCACGACATGGCGACAGCAGTCTTCCCTCAGGTCAAACAAAACATTGTCGGTCTTCGCCCCGGAGAGAAGATGCACGAAGCGATGTTCGCAGACGGAGACTCTCACCTGACCTTGGAGTTCGATGACCACTTCGTCATTCAGCCCAGCATCCAGTTTTCGCACAAGGTCGACTTCACCAAAAATGGTCTAGGCGAAGTCGGCAAACCGGTTCCTCTCGGTTTTGACTACAACTCACGCGACAACACCATCTGGCTAAGCGCTCAGCAGCTGCTCGAAAAGATAAAGTCCACCGAGTTCGAAGAAAAATGATCCCCTACTCCACCCAGCTCATCGACGAAGATGATATACAGGCCATCACAGAAGTACTAAGAAGTTCGCACCTTACCCAGGGGCCTGTCGTCGAAGCATTCGAGCAGTCTCTTTGCGACTACACGGGCTCAAAATACGCCGTCACCTTTAACTCTGCAACGTCGGCTCTGATGGGGGCCTATGCTATAGCAGGTATCGGTCAGGATGACGAGATCATCACCACGCCCATCTCCTTTGTCGCCACCTCGAACATGGCCATAGCCTTGGGGGCAAAACCCGTTTTTTGCGATGTCAAACTTGATGGCAACATCGATGAACGTCTGATTGAAAGACTGATCACGTCAAAGACAAAAGCGATCGTTCCTGTTCATTTCGGCGGAAAACCCGTTGCACTTGAGAAGATCAAAGAAATTTCAAAAAAGCACAGGCTGCTTGTCATCGAAGATGCCTCGCATGCTCTTGGCTCAGAGATTAACGGGAAAAAGATAGGCAGTCTCAGCGATATGACGATCTTCAGTTTCCATGCGATCAAGCCCATCACGACAGGCGAAGGCGGCGCGGTGCTCACAGATAACGCAGAGTATGCCGAAAAACTGCGCCGCTTCCGTTCGCACGGGATCGTTAAAAAGAAGTTTTGGAACTCGGATATGGTTGAAATGGGTTACAACTACCGCCTCACTGATATTTCTGCGGCCCTGGGGCTTTCTCAGATGAAAAAACTCGACCACTTTATTAAGCAGCGAAATGAAATCGCAGCCTATTACGATGAACGTTTTAAAGGGCACAAACTTTTTCAGACGATTCCTATTCCTCAAAACGAACGCTCCGCCAGACACCTCTATCCTATCACCCTTATCCCTGGCCTGCACTGCCCGAAAGAGGATGTTTTTGCCGCCCTGCATGAAAAAGGTATCGGTGTTCAAGTACACTACAAGCCCATCCATCTTAACAGCTTCTACATCGAGAAGTACGGCAAACAGAGCCTGAGCGTCGCCGAGGACTTTTACCGCAGCGAGCTCTCCCTGCCTTGCCAGCAGAAGATGACGATAGAAGATGCCGTCTATGTCGCGGACAATTTCTTGGAAATTTTGGAAGAGTACCGCATAAAAGGATGCAGTTTCTGATGAATGTCGCTATTATTCCCGCCCGCGGCGGAAGCAAGAGAATTCCGAAAAAAAATATAAGACTCTTTCATGGCAAGCCGCTTATCGCATATTCCATACAGACCGCCTTGGCATCAGCTCTTTTCGACAAGATCATTGTGAGCACCGATGATGAAGAGGTCGCAAAAATAGCCAAGAAGTATGGAGCAGAAGTTCCGTTTATGCGACCAAAAGAGCTCAGCGACGACTTTACGGGAACGAGAGATGTGCTCAATCATGCCCTAGACTATCTTGCAACAAATGGGCAAACATTCAATTATGCCTGCACTCTTTATGCTACAGCGCCGCTTCTGCAGCCTAAGTACCTCATTGAAGGACTCCAAAAGCTTAAAGATAGTAGCGCAGTCAATACTTTTTCCTGTGCCACTATGCCCTTTCCTATTCAAAGGACCTTCAAGATAAACAAAGAGGGAAGATGCGAAATGTTTTGGCCCGAGAACATCAACAAAAGAAGCCAGGACCTCGAAGAGGCGTACCAAGATGCCGGACAGTTCTACTGGAAAAATCTAAATAAAAAAAGCGATGAGGTCATGTTTGGCAAAGACAGTATTCCTATCATTCTTCCACGCTATTTGGTTCAGGACATTGATACATTAGAAGATTGGGAAATAGCTGAATATATGTATGAAGTAATCTATAAAAAAGGAGTTTAACCTATGCAGCTGTCAGATTATATACCTCTAGAAGATATACACGTAAACGGGATATTTGATGAGCTTGGTTATTCAGATAGCGCAGGAGAGAATGTCCTGACATTTTGTGATAATTTAAACTATTTAAATATAGCTTTAGAAAATGAGAATATATCGTCCATAATAATAACAAAAGATTTATCAGCTTATGCAAAGGAGACCAAAAAAGGGATCTGCATAAGCGAAAAGCCAAGAAACAGTTTTTTTGACATATATAATTCATTAAAAGGAAGCAATTTATTGAGATGTGACCGTACCTATGGGGTTGGCTATGGTGTAAATATTGCTCCAAAGGCTATTATATCTGACAAAAGCTATATAGGAAACAACAGCGTGATATCTGATAATGTAATTATTAAGGAGAATGTTTTTATAGGGGATAACTGCTTTGTTGATTCGGGTGCTATCCTTGGAAACGATGGCATCCTTTATATGGAAAAAGATGAGAATAATATATTTATAAGACATGGGGGAGTAGTTATAATAGGCAATAATGTAACAATACTCTCCAATGCAGTCATTGTTAAATCTGTTTTTCCAAATATGCCTACAAAGATAGATGATTATTCAATAATTGGGATTTCCACAACAATAGGGCATGAGGCTGTAGTCGGTAAAAATTGTAGAGTGCTTGGGAATTGTGTTGTAGCTAAAAACGCTCAGATTGGAGATGGAAGTATTATCGGCACATCATCTGTGATTAGAGAAAACATCACACTAGGTAATAATGTTGATGTCAAAGCAGGTAGTGTAGTAATTAAAGATGTAAAAGATGGCGGAGTTGTTTCAGGAAACTTTGCACTGAACCATACTTTGAATATAAAAAATTATTTTAAAAGCCAAAAATAAATTTATGCATGATGTAGTTATATGGACGCCAATCAATTCAAAAAGTGGTTTTGGTCATTTCTATAGAATGCTTGGTTTGTATGAAAAACTTTTAGAAGAGAAGCAGAGTGTAACTTATTTTACAAATAGTGATTTTATAGAGTTAGAAGAAACAGATATTTTACATATTGAAACAGACTCTATTGATAAGATAATTGAATTTTTACAAAAAAAATCAGTAAAAATGTTAATAATAGACAACTATGATGTAAGTCAAAATGAGATAAGAGAGTTAAATAAATACTTTAAAATTGTATATTTTGACTATAAATTTCTAGATCCAAAAGTAGATGCCATTGTTAATTTCAACCCTTATGCGCCAGAAAAATACAAAAACAAGCATAAGCGAACAAGATACTTTCTTGGCCTAGAATATATGATTTTTAGAAAAGAGATAAGAGCTAATAATAGTGTAGACATTAAAAAAAATGAGATTTTTATTAGCATCGGCGGGAGCGATGTAGAGCATATAACCTATAAAATACTGCCTTTTTTACCTTCTGCTATGCACTACAATATTGTTCTGGGGGAAGGGTGCTCTAAAGAGTATTATGAACAAGTCGATATGAAACTTAAGCTGTTAGATTTAAGTTACTGCTTGTATAGGCAACCAAAAAATTATTTTGAAATTTTAAGAAGTAGCGAGTTTGTAATCATAAGTTGCAGCACTACTGCTTATGAGGCCATCTATTTTTCAAAACCATTTGTTTGCATAAATGTCATAGAAAATCAAGATGAGTTAACGAACTATCTAGATAGCAAAAACATAATAACGCTAACAAAAGACAGACTAGAAGATATAACAGATGTAATTAATGAAGATAGATTCAAAATTTTCGAAAAAACAGACTTTTCTACTCAATATAAAGTATTATGTGACTATATAAAAGAAGGTGTAAGATGAAAAAACATGATTTAGAGTTTTGTTTTAAGGGAAATCGAACTTATGTTCACGGCACAGACATTTACAATAAAATGATTGAATTTATAAAAGATATTAAAGATAACGAAAGTTTTGATTGCTCTTTTCATGGAGTTGCCAAAACAAATTTAGAAATTTCGGAGCAAAAACCGGAAGATGAGAATAAATTAAAATTTGCTTGCAAGTATACAGATACGCAAAACAATAAAAAAATTATATACGGTATTGAAAACAATAAAAAAATAGAGTGCAGATATGAATATCCGGAAGAAGATATATGTAAACTTACAAATCTTGATTTAAAAAATCAAGAAATTAGTCTTGAGGAGAGCTCATCATATACCTTTGTTGAAAACAGTGTTGCTTTAAATAAGTATCTATTAGAAAATCTTTTTCCTAATGCAAATGGAAAATGGTATTTCACAAGATTTCAGCTTAAAGAGATTCCAGATAAAAACCATTACCCGTTAAAGCTTGTTTTAAAAGCAAATTTTAACTTTAAACTTACAAAAACCGAAGTTTTTATAGATAATAGACTTATTGGCTATATCTATTTTAGTTTGGTATAAAGGAGACTATTATGCTAGGTATTAAAGAGATAGCAAGCTATTTGCCAGAGAATAAAATTTCAAACTACGATAAAAAAGAGAAATTTGAGATGGACGATGATTTCATTGAAAATAAAATAGGTGTAAGATGTCAAGCTATAAAAGAGATAGATGAAAAAGCATCTGATCTATGCGTAAAAGCCTTTGAGATTTTACTTAAAAAACAAAATATAGACAAAAAAGAGATAGATTGCTGTATAGTTGTTACACAAAACCCGGATTACAACATTCCTCACACCTCTGCCATAGTTCATGGCAAACTTGAGTTATCTCAGCAGTGTGCCTGTTTTGACATATCTTTGGGCTGCAGCGGATATGTTTATGGCCTCTCGGCAATTATCTCATTTATGAAAAACAACTGTCTTGAACATGGGCTTCTTTTTACCGCTGACCCATACTCAGACATAATAGATAGTGAAGATAAAAATACTGCTCTGCTTTTTGGAGATGGTGCAACCGTTACTTATATTGGTAAAGATGGAATCTTTATCCCAAAAGATTTTAGTTTTGGCACAAACGGAAAAGATTATAGAGAACTATTTTGTGAAGAAAAGCTTTATATGAACGGCAGAGCTGTATTTAACTTTACAGCTACGACTATTCCTAAGCATATACAACAACTTCTAGAAAAAAATGGTCTGGAAGATAAAGATATAGACAAGTATGTGCTGCATCAAGGAAGCAAATATATAGTAGACACTATAAGAAAAAGATTAAAAGTAAGCGAAGATAAAGTACCGTTTGATATGCATGAATATGGAAACACTGTCTCGTCTTCTATTCCTATTATTTTAGAAAAAGAGATGCTAAAAGAGGAGAATAAAAGGTTTTTAATTTCTGGTTTTGGTGTAGGATTATCTTGGGGTAGTGCTATAATAGAAAAAGTTTAATCTCAAAAAGGAAAAAGATGAAAGCAACAGTAGAAAGTGTAAAAGAAGTGATAGCAGAAGCTGAAGTGTTGGGTGATGTAAGTGATTTGAAAAATGATTTGGCATTGAGAGATCAAGGAATAGACTCACTTGATGTTGTAAATGTATATTTACTTTTAGAGGAGAGATTTGATATTAAAATTCCTGATGAGGATTTAAGTCAAGTACGTACAGTTAATGACATAATCGAATATATAAACAAAAAAGTAAATTAAGAAAACATGAAAATTGGTAATTTTGAAATAAATAAAGGAAAAACATTTATCATTGCAGAACTTTCAGCAAACCATAATCAGGATTTTGATCTAGCAGTTAAAACAATTAAAGCGGCAAAAGAAGCTGGTGCAGACGCAATAAAACTTCAGACTTATAAACCGGATTCTTTAACGATTGATGCTGATACTAAATATTTTGCACCAAAAACTCAAGGCATATGGAAAGGCTATACCCCGTATAAGCTTTATGAAGAAGCTTATACTCCTTGGGAATGGCAGCCAAAGTTAAAAAAAATAGCAGAAGAAGAAGGGCTTATTTGCTTTTCTTCGCCTTTTGATTTTGAAGGTGTAGATTTTTTAGACGCTATGGATGTACCTGCTTATAAAATAGCTTCATTTGAGATTACCGATATTCCTCTTATTAAATACACTGCATCAAAGATGAAACCGATGATAATCTCAACTGGTATTGCAACACTTGCAGATATTGAAGCAGCTGTAAATGCTTGTAGACAAGTTGGTAATAATAATATTGCGATTTTAAAGTGTACTTCATCGTATCCTGCGCCTTATGATGAAATAAATTTAAAAACAATCCCTGAAATACCAAAAATATTTAATACCCTTGTCGGTTTATCTGATCATACTATGGGGTTTACAGTTCCTATAGCTGCTGTATCATTAGGAGCAAGTATCGTTGAAAAGCATTTTATATTAGACAGAAGTCTTGGTGGCCCTGACTCATCCTTTTCAATGGAACCTGATGAATTTAAGCAGATGGTTGATTCTATAAGAATTACAGAGAAAGCTCTTGGTAGCATAAACTTCAATTTAACAGAAAACACCATTAAAAGCAGAAACTCAAGAAGGTCACTATTTGTAGTAAAAGATATAAAAAAAGATGAAATACTTAGCAAATACAACATAAGGTCCATTAGGCCCGGCAATGGGATAGAACCAAAGCATTATGAAGATATTTTGGGTAAAAGAGCTATCAAAGATGTTAAAAAAGGGTATCCTTTAGATTGGGGGATGTTTGAATAAAAAAACTTCTTCGCAATGACAGAGATCAACGCTGTAGTGGCTAAAAATTTCAACGACAATATTTCATACATACAAGCTTGTCAGCCGGAGCTTTTTTCAAAGCTTTCCGCTTTGGAGAGTGCGATCGAATTGGGCCATTACCAAGAAAAATA
>JACUTT010000015.1 GCA_014859655.1 Campylobacterales bacterium | reverse complement strand
TCTCATCTCTCTTTTTCCCTCTGAAGGCAGTTGGGGTTTTTAGAGGTGCCCTTTAGTTGTCGGGTTCCACCACGTTGTTGAAGCCAGAGGATAGAACCAGTTCTTAATTTCTCAGGGTGTTTTGTGAATCTTGGGGTATTATACTTTCGAGGGCTGTTTTCCTTGAGACGATCGTAAAGATGGGACAGCAGATGAAGATCATAGCAGAAGGGATAGAGCAGAAGGAGCAGCTGGAGTACCTGCTTTCAATCGGCTGTGACCTCTGTTAGGGGCATCACTGTTCAAAACCGCTCTGTGTGGAGAAGTTCGAGTCCTTCTACCTATAGGGCACCTCTAGAGCATGCCCTGAGCTGATTCGGCACAGTTTTTACTTGGAGACGGCTTTCTTTGGCTTGGGCGCAGGCACTTCATCGTGTTCGTCTTTGGGCATAAAGATCGTACCTAGGGTGTGTTTTCCTTCAAACAGAAGCGATTGCACTGCACTCAGGTCAAAACCGTTGCACAAGAACATCTTTCTGCCGCGCTTCATCAAAAAGTCGGCAGCTTTGAGTTTGGTGACGATACCGCCTGTTGCAAAGACGTTGTTGGGCGAGCACTCCTCGGCAAGCGTCTCTTTTGGTATCTCTGTCATGATCTTGATGATCTTGGCATCGTCAAACTCGGAAGGGTTCTTGTCATAATAGCCGTCAATGTCGCTGAAAATAACGAGAAGCTCTGCATTGGTAGCGTGGGCGACATGGGCAGAGAGCTGGTCATTGTCACCGAAAAGCTGCTCAGGAGTGGAGGTGATGTCGTTTTCGTTGATGATGGGAAGTATGTCGTTCTCAAGATGGGCATCAATGATCTCCTGGAACATTTTGGTGCGTTTTCTTGAGTCAAAGTCGTCTTCCGTCAGGAGTATCTGCGCCGTGTCAATGTCAAAGATATCGAACTTTCTTTTGTAGCTGGACATCAAAATAGGCTGGCCGGCCGCGGCTATAGCCTTCTTTCCTATCTGTTTGGCTCGGTCGAGCTTCAGCGCAGAGTAGCCCGCGGCAACGGCGCCGGAAGTGACTAGGACAATGTCATACTTTTCTCTTAGTCTGGCGATGAGTTTGACTAGGTTGAGCATACGTTTTTTGGCAATCTGATTGTTTTCTGTCAGGACGGCACTGCCGACCTTGAACACAAGCCGTTTTGTTTTTTTCATTTGTTTTCCTTGTTCATTAATGTTTTAGTGTTGAGTTTACTTGATACTTCATCAAAAATTGCTTTGCTCTGTTGTGAACTCTTGGACCCTAAGCTGCTAACTATCAGTATGGATGCCCAGGCAGCGACAAAGGCAGGGAGCAGTTCATAAAGATCAAAGACCCCTCCCTCAAGCTGTTTCCATACAATGACAGTTATTGAGCCGACAATCATACCCGCAATTGCCCCAAGACGTGTTATGTTCGGGTTGTAGAGCGAGAGAATGACCAGCGGACCGAAGGCCGCACCGAAGCCTGCCCAGGCGTAGGCGACAAGCTGAAGAACACTGGAATCCTTGTCCGTAGAGATATACCAGGCGATCACCGCGATGATGATAACAGTGGCACGCCCTACCCAGACGAGTTCGCGATTGGATGCCTCTTTGCGCAGCAGGGCGTGGTAGATGTCACGCGTCAGCACCGAAGAGGAAACCAGCAGCTGCGAATCGATGGTGCTCATGATCGCCGCAAGTATGGCCGCCAGTAGGAAACCCGCTATCCAAGGATTGAAGAGAAGCTGCGAGAGGGTGATGAAGATCTTTTCGCTGTCGTGCAGCTCTACCCCCTCGGCCAGGACATAGGCAAGACCGAAAAAACCGACGGCAAGAGAACCGATGACGGAGAGCACCATCCAGCTCATGCCGATCGTTTTGGCGCGCAGCATCTCGTCTTCATGGCGGATCGACATAAAACGTACCAGGATATGCGGCTGGCCGAAATAGCCAAGTCCCCAGGCGAGCAGGGAGAGTATGCCGACAATAGAGGCGCCGCTGAACAGATCGAGTCTCGCGGGATCGACGGACTCGATAAGTCTGAGCCCCTCATCCACGCCGCCGATCTCGTACAAGACAACAAGGGGCGTGATGACCAGGGCAAGCATCATGAGTATCCCTTGGATAAAGTCCGTCCAACTTACGGCGTTATAGCCGCCGAGGAAGGTATAGGAGACGATGATGACACTTCCGACCAACAATGCCGTGTCGTAGTCCAGGCCAAAGGTCGCTTCAAAGAGTTTCGCTCCCCCGACGAGGCCTGAGGAGGTGTAGAGGGTATAAAAAAGGAGGATAACGACGGCGGTGACCACACGAAGGATGTTCCCCTTATCCTCAAAACGGTTTGAAAAATAGTCGGGAATGGTGATCGCGTCACTGAGTCTGTGTGTATAGACCCGCAGCGCTTTGGCGACGTAGTGCCAGTTGAGATAGGCCCCTGCGATAAGTCCCACCGCGATCCAGCTTCCCGCGATCCCTTCGGTATACATAAGACCCGGAAGTCCCAGCAGAAGCCAGCCGCTCATATCAGAGGCGCCAGCGCTTAGCGCCGTAACGCCGGGCCCCAGCCCTCTGCCGCCGAGGACATAGTCGCTCAGGCTGTCAGTTTTGAAGTAGAAATAGAATCCTATGCCTACCATGACGAGCATATAGAGCGAAAATGAGATGAGTACCGGTGTTTGCATATTAGTGTTCCTTTTCTTGCATGCCCTGAAGCCCGAGGTTTCCGTAGCGGTGGAATGAGTCAGAGATGCTCTGTTCGATAAAGTAGTGCATCAGTTCTATCCTGCCATGCGGGACAAAGGGTTCAGAGGCGATATGGAGGGTGTCTTTGGCGGCGTCTTTATAGATCTGTGCAGAGACATTCTCCGCATGCAGAAAACGGATACGCTCCACCTCTCTCATCGCGCGTTGAAGCGCAGATGTCTCCTGCAGGACAAAGGAGTCGGTGCCATCAAGCAGAAGCTCTCGTTTCGAGCTTAGCCATAAGAGACTTTTGCTCTGAGGCGAGGCGGGCAGAGAGATATGTAGCTCGGCACCGCTCATCTTCACTGCCGCAACAGAGCTGAGCATCTCATAAAGGGTGTCACTCTCTTCAAAACGCAAAAGGACACTCCCTAAAGGTAGATAGCGGATGGTGTTGTGCTCCCCTCGGATATTAGAGTAGTCATGTGCTTTAAAGAACTCAGTGTCGAGCCAGTAGGCAAAATACGAGGCAGTTTCTGCTGCGTTTTTTATCTCATCTGCAAAGTCCACTTCGTTTTCCAGCAGGGCCTCTAGCTTCTGTATATAAGGATGAGTTCTTGTCTCGCCAAGTGTGGACCTGTCATGCTCTATCTTCATAAACTGCGCTACGTAGTTGAATCCGCCCGCTTTTTTGCCGCTGCCTATGGCCGACTTCCGCATGCCTCCGAAGGGCTGGCGGCGTACGATGGCCCCTGTCGTCATGCGGTTGATGTAGAGGTTTCCCGCAAGGATACGTTCTTTCCACAGCGCCTGCTCGCGTTCGTCCAGACTCTCCAGGCCGGAGGTAAGCCCGTAGCCTGTCGCGTTGACGATCGCTATCGCTTCTTCAAGGTCATTGGCGCAGAGAACGCTCAATACGGGACCGAAGAGCTCGTTCATATGGCAAAAGTCGCCCTTTTTTGTTCCCCAGCGTATAGAGGGTTTTAGCATGTAAGGGTTGCTGTTGTCGGCGTAAGAGGGGGCAATTGCCCAGCTTTCGTTTTCATCCAGCAGGGCAAGTGAATGCTTAAGGTTGCCCGAAGGTGCAGCGACTAATGAGCCGATACGGTTTTTGAACTCCCAGACCGAGCCGACCTCGAGCGATGCGCTCGCGTCGATGAGCATCCGCTTGAAGGCCTCGTCTTCGTAGAGCTCTTTTTCAAGGACAAGCAGCGAAGTCGCCGAACACTTCTGCCCGGAGTTATTGAAGGCGGAGGCGACGACATTTTTTACCGCCTGGTCGCGGTCGGCCAGGGAAGTGACGATCGTCGCGTTCTTCCCGCCGGTCTCGGCGCTGATATGGATCTCTGGACGGCTCTGTATCATTGTATAGGCCGTCTCTTCGCCTCCGGTAAAGATCACAAAATCGATAGCAGGATTGGGAATGAGCTTCTCCCCGGCCAGTGCGCCACTTGAGGGAACGAACTGCAGGGTGTTTCGGCTGACACCACCCTCCCAAAAACACTCGCAGAGGCGCTGGGCACAGAGCACGGCATTGGAGGAGGGTTTAAGGATGACGGTATTTCCCGAAGCCAGAGCGGCCGCTATTCCGCCCACGGGGATGGCGATAGGGAAGTTCCAGGGGCTGACAACCAGACCAACCCCTTTTCCCTCGGTCTGTATGCCCTCAAGCGCTGAGATCTTCTTGACGCTGTCGGCATAGAAGTTCAAAAAGTCGATTGCTTCGGAGACCTCTACGTCAGTCTCCGTAAAGACTTTTCCCACTTCCGCAGCGGCAATCCCGATAAGGTCGCCCCGGCTCTTTTTAAACTCCTGGGCAACATCCATCAGTATCTTCTGTCGGCTTGGCACATCGAGTGTTCTCCAGCCGTCGGGATCGGCCTGCGAAATCCGTACGGCCTCATCCAGATCGGCTGAGGAGGCCGTGCTATAGCTTCCGACGATTACCTTCTTGTGGTATTGGGATTTGTCCGGAACTTCGGTGCGCTGTTCGGAATGAAGGGCTCTGCCGGCGACTACCGGGTCGGCATGATAGCCGCCGTTTTCGGAGATATTTTTCCATGTGTCGCGTACTGCTTCGGCCCATCTGCGGTTTTTGGGAAGGGCAAAATCGGTATCGCTCTCATTCTCGAAGCGATAGGTGTCCGGATCGCTTTGCTGGGTGTACACCTCTGCGTTTCTGTCTTGTTTGCGATAAGGTTCAAGCCTTAGCTGCGGCAGCATTTTCAGGGCATCATCATAGCTTTTGACCAGTTTTACCCAGGCGGGCGAGTCAACTTTTAGTCCAAAACTGTGGCGCAAAAAGTTTTGTTCGGCTGTGTTTTCGTCGAAGCGGCGCACCAGATAGGCGATGGCATTGGTGAAGGTCTCCGCCGTTGCCGTAGGGGCATATAAGATAACCTGCAGCTTCTCTTTTTTTAAGAGGCGGTAGGCCGTTTCGCTCATTCCTTCTAGCATCTCCGCCGTGTAGTAGGCTTCAAGATGACGTTCTCGCGCAAGCGCCATTCCCAGAGCATGGTCAAAAAGGTTGTGTGAAGCAAGCCCGGTGTGCACATAAGGCGCCACCTCGGGTGATAGCAGAAGATCGAGAAGCAGTTTGAAATTGGCGTCTGTCTCGGCCTTGTTGAGGTAGGTGACGCAGGGCCAGCCGCGCAGACTTGCCTCGGTGAGTTCCATCTCCTGATTTGCGCCTTTGACCAGGCGGACCTTTATGGGAGCACCCCCGTTTTTTGCCCGCTCTTTTGCCCAGGTGATGAGTCTTTTGAGATGGTTCAGGGTGTCGGGCAGGTAGGCCTGAAGCACAATGCCCGCATGCATAGCGTGAAAACGCTCCTGCGAAAGGGTCTGCATAAAGACATCAAGGGTGAGCTGAACATCGCGGTACTCTTCCATGTCGAGGTTGACAAACTTGTGCTGTCTTTTTCCCTCTGCATTAACAAAACTGTGCTGCATCGCCGCTTCATAGATCTTCTGTAGACGGTGCGAGATCTCGGTGACCGAGTAGTCGTGCGCCAGCGGGACGATCTGCGAAAAGAGGGTCGAGATCTTGACGGAGAGGTAGTCTATGTCGGGGTTTTGCAGGGCGCGAATGTACTTTTGGATGCGTTCAGCTGCTTCCTGCTCGCCAAGAACCGCCTCGCCGATGATGTTGATGTTGACGCGGGTATGCTCTTTGCGTCGGAGTCTGAGATGGCGCGAAAGTGCAGAGTCCTCGCCCTTGATGACGACGTTGCTGATGTCGTCTCGCAAGTAGCGGATGAAAAGCGCAACGGAGATATCGGGAAGATAGATGCCTGCATGCCGGAAGAGCCAGACAAGCATCTCTTCAAAGGGGCTGAACACATCTGTCTTGCCGTACTTGTCAAAGAGATATTCCAGCTGTTCTGCAACGCGCCGGCTCTCCTTTGAGCGGAAGCTCTGATCCAAAAGCTCGATCAAAAAGAGCTTGTTCATGGGGTCTTTGAGCATCCGTTCCATCAGGGCATGAAACTTTTGTTCAGTCTTGCCCTGGGTATGCTCTATCTCGCTCTGCCATCTGGCGGCAACTGTTTTTACATTCTCGAATGTCGCTGTTGTGATGGGCATAGATCCCCTTTGTGATATTTGTTAAAAGCTTTCAGACTAACGCAAAGGGGATAAGAGCGAGGTTAAAGTGCTACTATAACGCTGCCAAATTGGAAAATTGTTGAGATGAGGGACGCATAAAACGGGGGTTTGGAGCATAGAGAGTCGTTTGGACTCTCGTGTTGCTTCTTATTTGACGGGGATCTGCTTGATCCCTTTGGGCTCGGTTTTTAGCTTGGGAATGATGACTTCAAGTACCCCGTCTTTGTTTGCCGCGGTGATGTTTTCCACATCGGCATCATCCGGGAGGGTAAAGCTGCGCTCAAACTTCCCGAAAGAGGATTCGATGCGGCGGTAATCCTTCTCTTTGAGCTCTTTTTTGTGGTGGCGCTCGCCTGTCATGGTGAGGCGGTTGCCGGTGACATCGATCTTGATGTCCTCTTTTTTGACACCGGGCAGATCGACATCGATATGGTAGGCGAACTCCCCCTCGCGCGTGTTAACGATCGGTCTGAAACAATCAGACTCCTCATTAAGCCCGCTCAAAAGCGTGTTGAATCGGCTGGTGATATCTCTAAACTCATTGAAGGGCTGATAGCGTGTTAGCAACATTGCAAACTCCTTTAATATAGTAATATAAATCAACGTAAACATTGAATTATAATTTTAATAGTAGCACACATTGATTGAAAAATAAAGAGTTTTAAATTTTTTTGATTTTAACTCTGGAGGAGGTCTATGGCTTAGATGAAGAGGAGTTGTTGTAGCGGTTGCGGTGGAGAAGCTCGCTGCGTTGCTTCTCTTTCTCCCATTTAAGCGTCTTCAGTTCCGGCTCAGATGCGAAGGAAGAGACATAACCCAGGCAGAGGTAGGCGATGAGCTGTTTCTGCGGGGGAGCTTTGAGCGTATTTAACACAGACTTCTCATTTAGGATGCTGACCCAGCCCATCCCGATATCCAAGCTCCTTGCCATCAGCCACATGTTTTCGATGGCGCAGACAACGCTGTACTCTCCCATCTTCTGCATCGAGGTCGTCCCCAATACGGGTTTTTTCTGTGGGGAGTAGAGCACGGCGATATTCAAGGGCGCTTCGCGTATCCCTTCAAGTTTCAGCTCCCTGTATTTTTCCTTCTCGGCAAAGATTTCCTTGGCCTTTTCATTTTCACAACAGAAGTTTTTATGGATCTTTTCTTTGATGGTTTCATCATCGATCAGGATGAACTCCCACGGCTGGGAATAGCCTACCGAGGGTGCGGCAAGGGCTGCTTGCAAGATCAGTTCGATCTTCTCCTCTTCAAGGGGCGTGGCCAAAAAGCTCTTGCCTCTGACGTCCCGACGGGAACGCATAATGTCTAAAAGTGTCTGGGTGTCGCCGGGCGTAAAGTTCATGGGAATGCTTTTTGGCGTATTTTACAATAGGCTTCTTGCATAACCCCTATGGCAGAAAAGTTATGCGATAATTTCGTAAAATTTTTACACGAAGAGTTCAGATGAAGCACGGCGGAAATATCTACAAGATTTCAAAAAAACTCGGCTGTAAAAGCGAAGAGATCGTCGACTTCTCCTCCAACATCAATGCCTTTCATCCCAAAACAGAGATAATACCGACGCAGGAGATGATCCTTAAATACGCAGACCCCTCCTATAGCTCCCTCAAAGCGGCAATATCGAAAAAATATGGGGTAAAAAAGAGAGAGATGGCGCTTTTCAACGGGGCGACGGCGGCCATCTTCGAACTCTTCAGAAGCCTGAAGGAAAAGAATGTCGTATTGTATGCGCCGCTGTATGGCGAGTATGAGACGGCTGCCCTTGCAGCGTCCAAAAAAATCAGCAAGATCAACCGCTTTAAAGAACTCTACAAAAAACCGAAAAAAGGCTCCATCGTCGTTTTTGTCAACCCTTCTACTCCCGAGGGCAAATTTTACGATCTGAAGGCCCTGTTTGCGATCTGGGAAAAACAGAAGTGTACGATAGTGCTGGACGAGTCCTTTGTGGAGTTTGAGAACCTTCCCTCTTTCAGAGAAAAGATCAGGAGCTGTAAAAGGCTCTACATCATCCACTCATTTACAAAGTTTCACGCCTGCGCTGGGGTAAGGATAGGTGCGCTCTTCTCAAACAAGAAGAACATCCAAAGACTCAGCAGCCCAAGATGGGCCCTCTCCTCCTTTGACGCGGCCTTTTTGACGGAGCGCCTGCAGGAGAAGGGTTTTGTCTCAAAAGCACAGAAGGAGCATCTAAAACACAAGGAGATGCTCTTTGAAATACTTCAAAGCAGCGGGCTTTTCAGCAAGATCTACCCCGGCAGTGCGAACTTTTTTCTCGTCAGATCGCCCCAGGCACAGAGGATCTATGACGAACTCCTTAAGCAGAAGCTTCTTGTGCGCCAATGCGGCAATTTCGACTTTCTAGGAGACGAGCATCTGCGCTTTGCCGTCAAAGAGAGAGCCTCTTTGGATCTATTGAAAAAGGCACTCGATGCACTCGCTTAGTATCTTCGGGACCAGTTCGGACGCCGGCAAGTCAACCCTCTCTTTCGCATTGACTTATCTGCTGCACCATCGGGGCATCAAGGTGGCTCCTTTCAAGGCGCAGAATGTATCCAACAACTCCAGGGTCTGCGACAGCGGCGGAGAGATCGCGCAGGCGCAGTACTTTGCGGCCGAGTCCATCGGCTTGCCCACCAGCTCCGATATGAACCCGGTCCTACTTAAGTCGGGAAAGGGAAAAAGCTCTTCGCTGATCATCAACGGCCAGAGCCGAGGGATCAAGAGCGTACTGGATTATTATGATGAGATACAGACGCTAAAGCCTGTCGTTAAAGAGGCCTTTCTTCGCCTGCGCTCAGAGTTTGCGTGTATCGTCGCCGAGGGGGCGGGGAGTCCAGTCGAGCTCAACCTGATGAGCAGAGACCTGAGCAACATCTACATCTCTACGGAGTTTCGCACAAAGATCGTCCTTGTCGCAGACATAGAGAGAGGCGGGGTCTTCGCCTCCATCTGGGGGGTGTACAACCTTCTTCCCGAGGTTTTGAGGGCCAATGTCGTCGGCGTGCTGGTGAACAAGTTCAGAGGCGATATGAGCCTCTTTGACGCGGGGAGAGAGATCATCGAAAAGGAGTTCGGCATCCCCGTTCTGGGCGTCATCCCCTACAAAAGTTTCAACCTCGGTTTTGAGGATTCGCAGTCGCTTCTGAACTACACGCAGGACGTCAGTCAGAGCATCATCACCGTAGGCGTGCTCCATTTCCCCCATATCAGCAACTTTACGGACTTCGAGCCGCTTGTCGCCGACAGGCAGATCGATCTGCGCTTTATCAAAAGCCTGCACGAGGCGCAGCAGTGCGATCTTCTTATCCTTCCGGGGACGAAACGGACGATGAACGACCTGGAGTGGCTGAAAAAACAGGGATTTGACACCTTTTTGAAAGAATCGGGCAAGCCCATAGCGGCGATCTGCGGGGGGTATCAGATGATGTTTGAGACGATCTCGGACACAGAGGGGATCGAATCGGACGAGCCTGCGAGCGTCAAAGGGCTTGGATTTTTAAAAGGCGAGGTCTGTTTCGAGAGAGAGAAGCGCGTGAAAAAAGGAGTCTACTCCCTCTTCGGTCTGCAGATCGAGGGGTATGAGATCCATAACGGGATGGCGGAGCCTCTCTGGGCGCAAAAAGAGAAGGTCTACGGCACCTTCGTACACGGAATATTTGATAACAATGATTTCAGGAAGATGCTTTTTTCGCAGATCAATCCCGCCTACAGAGGTTTCGACTTTCAAGCCTACAAGGAAGAAAGCATCCGAAGCTTTGCGGCGCATGTGGAGGAGAACATGGATATGGACAGGCTGATGAAGGCACTGATTGAGTAATCTTGCCATTTCTTTTTTTGCCTACCTGCTGGACCGGCTCTTTGGGGAGTTTAGCTTTGTCAAGCATCCGGTCATCCTTATCGGCGAGGCGATAAGCTGGTTCGAGAAGCATTTTTATGCAGACAGCATTTTCAGAGGAGTTCTGCTGACGCTCTTTATCCTTCTTCTAAGCGGCTCGGCCTCTTTGCTGGCCGTTTCCCTTCTTGCGCTGCTGCCCTGGTATCTGCAGATGGCATTGAGCTCTTTTTTGGCCTCGATGTTTTTGGCGCACCGGATGCTCTATGACGCGGTGGCCGAGCTGATCGGGGCGAAAGAGCCTAGAGAGAAGCTGAAAATGCTCGTCAGCCGGGACACTTCCGGGCTCAGTGAGAGCGAGGTATACAAGGCGGGCATAGAGACCTATGCGGAGAACCTGAGTGACGCGGTGGTGGCGCCGCTTTTTTACCTTCTTCTTTTCGGTCTGCCGGGGATCATCCTCTACAAGGCGGTCAATACTCTGGACTCTATGGTCGGCTATAGAAACGAGAGGTATGAGAAGTTCGGAAAGGTCTCGGCCCGCCTGGATGACGCGGCCAATCTTATCCCTTCGCGTCTGACGGCTATGATGATCATGCTGCTGGGGCGGCAGAGAGCTCTTCTCTCCTTTTACACCCAGGGCAGAGAACACTCCAGCCCCAATGCGGGACACCCTATAACGGCGATGGCGATGGCCGTAGGGGTGAGGCTCGGCGGGCCGACTTTTTATTTCGGAAAGCTCCAGCCCAAGGCCTATTTCGGGCATGGCAGAGAAGAGATAGAGAAGGAGGACCTGTTCAAGGCGCTCGGCATGCGCACAGGCATAGACCTGCTGATTTTGCTCTGCATATTTACAGCCTGGCTCTTTTTAAAATATCTTTTCTGAAGCGTCTGATGCCGGAGTGCTTGCGCAGCATCGGCTTATGGCTTAGATCATGCCCGTCATTGAGGCGTCTTTGCAGGGCATAGACAAGGGAGGCACTCTGCATCTGTGTCAAGAGAAGGTCCAGGGTCAGTTTGCAGGGTGCATTTTGGTTATAGGCGTTTAAAAAGAGCTGCAGTTTTGATCGGCTGAGCTGTCTGTGTGTTGAAATCCAGCTCATCGCCGTGACCCCCGCGTCAAAAGCAAAGCTCCCGTTTCCCGCTTCGATAAAATCAAAGACCCCGATCCGCAGAGCGTCAAATTTCGCATTGTCGGGAAAAAGGTCGGCGTGGATAATGCCGTCGAAGCGCTGCTCAAAATAGAGCAGGGGATTGAGCCGTTTGGCAAGCAGAAGGTCGTGCCGGCGCAGCTTCCCAACTGCCTTAATGAAGCTGCTTTTCTCAAAGGGAGTGAAAGAAGCCTTTTTCCCCCTGGTAAGCGCGTGCATCTTTCCCAGAAAAGCGCCCAGAGATCTCAGCTGCGAAAGGTTCGGTCTCTTTGGCGTATGGCCTTTGAGATAGCTGAAAAGCTGCCACTCATCAGAGCTGTCCAGATGAACAGGGACATTCAGCCCATGGGCACGCAGATGCTTAAGGAGCCTTGCCTCCTCTTCTCTCTGCTCTTTGAGCGCACGCTCATATTTTTTGAGGATATAGTTTTCGCCTGGCGTTTCAAGGATATAGGTCGTATCGATAACGCCCTCATGCGTCGGCTGCAGAGAGAGGATATTTAGATGCGGGAAAAGTGCCCTGGCCTGCGAGACGCAGAGCTCCGTCTTAATCCCCACAGGGGCATGCTTTCATGATCTTGAACCACTCCAGATCGAAA
Organism: Campylobacterales bacterium; assembly: GCA_014859655.1. Lineage (GTDB taxonomy): Bacteria > Campylobacterota > Campylobacteria > Campylobacterales > Sulfurimonadaceae. Next base: position 33,647 of record JACUTT010000015.1, on the reverse strand, counting down.
TGCTTCTCTACATAGGCCCTGTGGTGGGGCACGGTGCATTTCGAGCAGTCCTGATGGATCTTCTCTCCATAGACGCCGACGCGGCCATCCTTGGAGTCGATACTGCAAAAGCTGTAGCGTTTTTTCTCCTCTATGATGTCCACACCCTCGTCGTCGAAACGGAAGTTCGGGCAGGAGCAGAGGTAGCAGTTGAGGCTTTGCATATCGTGGCACTTTTTGTTTTCAGCGTAGAGAGGGCAGAAGTCGGGCTCGTTTACGACCATCGCGTCAAAGTCGAAATAGTCGATGATCTGCTCTTTGCTATAGCCGCGCGAAAGCAGCTTGTCGATAATGGCCTTGTGCTTTTTGCCGTGTTCTTGGAACCATGAGATATAACTCATTTATATTACCTTTGTCTGGAGATGATGAGATAGATGAAAAAAGGCCCGCCGATAAGCGCCGTGAGGACACCGATGGGGATCTCGCTGCTGCTTGAGAGGAACCGCGTCAGGGTGTCGCAGGCCAGAAGAAAGAGCCCTCCGATCAGAAACACCGGTACGATCAGCGAGACGACACTCTTTTGATAGAGGCGCCGCACCATATGCGGGATGATCAGGCCGATAAAGCCGATAGGCCCCGTCAGACTCACGACAACGCCGATGATGATGGAGGTGATCAGCAGCAGGAGGTAGCTTAGCCGGCGGGTATTGATCCCCTTCAGTGCAGCCTGCTCGTCCGAGAGGGCCAAAAGCTGCAGCTCGAAACGCTTAAACCAGAGCAGAAGCAGCAAGAAGAGCGAGGCTATGGAGATAATGATGACATTGCTGTAGCCGACGATGGAGAGGCTTCCCATCGTAAAGCGCATGATCGTCGCGGTCTCCGTAAAAGAGCTGAGGTAAAAGAGCACCATCAGCGCCGAGGAGTAGAAAAAGGAGAGGGCGATCCCCAGAAGAAGAAGCGACTCCTGACGTGCCTTGAGAAGGTAGCGCGAAAGAAGGATCAGCAGGACGATGGTAAAGAGTGCGCCGCCAAAGCCGAAGAGGGAGACGGCGGAGATGCCGAGCGTCAGACCGAGCCCCAGTTTTATCGCAATCCCTGCGCCCAAAACGGCCCCGCCAGAGACACCAAGGGTAAAGGGAGTCATCAGGGCATTTCGAAAGAGGGTCTGAAAGAGAAGGCCGGCCAGGGCCAGACTCCCTCCGACCATAAAGGCCAAGAGTATCCTCGGAAGGCGAAGGTCAAAAAAGATACGGTTGGAGAGGGAGCCGCTCTCCAAAAGGGTATCAATATCAAGTGTGGCGATTCCGACAAAGGGGGAGAGCAGGGCCAGCAGAAGCAGAAAAATCCATATGAGCGCCTTAGACATACTCTATCCCAATCAGGCCGTTTTCATTTTTAAACTTAACATCATAGGAGAGGCTCAAAAACTCTTTTTCAAAAAAACCGCTTTCGTAAAACTTTGCCGCCTTCTCTTTGATAAAGAGTACGGGATCACTCAGATGCGAGGCAAGCTGGATGTCATGGGTGATCAAAACAGTGGTATGGTTTTGGCGCAGTTTTTTGAACTCCTGCAGAAAAAGCTGTGTGTTCCTGGGATCAAGATTTGCCGTGGGCTCGTCAAAGATGATGTAGTCACTCTCCTGGGCCAGGGCCTGCGAAATCAAGACAAGCTGCTGCTGGCCGGAGCTGAGGGCATCGAGGTTCGACTTGGCAAGGGAACTGATATTGAGCTCCTCTAGGATCTCTTTCACCCGTTTCTTGTCGCTGTCGCAGTAGTCTTTGAAGCTGCTCTTATAGGGGTAGCGCCCCAGCAGAACGAACTCTTCGACACTGGTGAACTGCTCGAAGCTTTGCATCTTCGAGGGGATATAGGCGATCTTTTTGGCCCTCTCTTTGGGCTCCATCCCGCGCAGCTCCTGCTCGTCTATAAGGATACTCCCTTCGTAGGGGATGAGTCCGCAGAGCGCCTTGGCCAGAGTGCTCTTCCCGCTTCCGTTGGCACCGAGGATGGAAAAGTTCCGCTTGGTTTGAAGATCTATGCCATCGAGGACAGTCGTGTTCCCGTAGGCGAGGGAGAGTTCTGAGAGGATCATTGTGCTATCACCTCGGCGATCTCTCTGATCGTTTTGGCAATGCGGTGGGAGGGGATGGAGAGGTAGCTTTTTTGCATAATATGGATCCTTCTGTTTTTGGAGGCGTTGATGGGAATGGTGTACCAGAGCGCTTTGGCTTTTTCCGTGTCGATCTTTCCGTCGGTCCCCTCTTGGTGGATCAAAATGACGATATCGGGGTTGAGCTGTAAAAGAGCCTCGTAGTGGATTACGGGCTGGCCCGGGAACTCGCCCTGAAAGGCATTTTGCGCCCCGGCAAGCTCTATGATCTCCTCATAGAAGATATGGTGTCCGGCGATGTACATCCCGCGGTTCATATCCAAAGAGAGGCCGTAGATGATCAGGACCTTTTTCCCCTTGAGCGCAGAACCGAGCCGTTTGTCCTCTTTGACCTGCTTAAGCGCTTCGTTGATCGGGTTTATCAGAGGGGATGCGTCGCTGTGAAGTTCGTCTGCAATCTTTCGGATCGCGCTTTTGATATTTTCTATCGTATCGAGCTCGAAGCTGAGGGTCTTGACGCCCAGCTCTTTGATCTGGCTTATCGTATGCGCATATTTCCCCTGGCCGATGACAAGGGTCGGGTTCAGCGAGAGGACTCTTTCAAGGGAGGGGTTGGAGTAGCCGCCGACTTTAGTGATCTCCTTCACCTCTTCGGGCCAGGAGGAGAACTCGCTGACGCCGACCAGCTCATCTCCTTTTCCCAGGGCATAGACGATCTCGCTCAAAGAGGGCGCAAGGGTGATAATCCGCTCGGAGGCGAAAACATACAGAGGAAGCAGAAGCAAAAGGATCAGAGGCACTGGATCTCTCCGAATGTCCAGTTTTGCGTGTCGAGACAGATGTAGTTTGCATACCCAAAGCCCTTGGAAAAAGCCTCTTCGAGCGAGATGTTTTGAAGAAGATGCATCAGGACACGGATAACGCCGGCATGGGTCACGACGAGGATGTTCTTATGGGGGCTGAGGGGAAGAAAATTTTTGAAGAAGTGCTCTATGCGTTTTATATAGAGGGGATATTGCTCTCCGTCGAGGGCATTGATCCACTGCTCGAAACTCTCATAAGCGAAACTTTCCGTTTGGATGATCTCCTCAAAGCGCTTCCCCTCATGGCGTCCCCAGGATTTTTCCCTCAGGGCCTGCGTGTAGAGGGGTTTTGTCTTTAGATCGAAGGCTTCGAGCATCTGCCTGCAGCGTTTCAGATCGGAGCAGAAGACAGCCTCGAAAGCTTCTGTTTTAAGCACGCCTGCGAGGGCTTTTGCCTCTGCTTTTCCTCTTGGTGAGAGGCCGATATCGATATGGCCGTTATAGCAGCCTCTATAGGCCTCATCGACTTCGCCGTGGCGCAGAAGGGTGATAATCATGAGAGAGCAGCTATAAGCAGGATATGCAAAAGGATCAGCTCGCTCATCTCGATCATAAAACCGTAAAGGTCACCGCTGAATCCTCCGAAACGGCGCTTGAACCAGAGCGTGAAAAGAAGCAGGCCAATAAGCGCCGTCCCCAGAAGAAGAAGCCCCGAGGGAAAGAGCAGAGCGGCAAGGCCGACCATAAACGAAGAGAAAAGGAGCTGCGTCAATGTGAACTCCTGCTTGGCCAGGGTGCTCATCCCGTTCTCACGGATGTAGGGGAAGAAGTAGATCGCCAAGACGGCAGTGAAACGCGAAAACATCAAGATGATCGGAAGCGCCCATACAGCCTCAAGATGCCAAAGCGCAGAGGCTTTTACGATAAGAAAAACAGCACTAAAGCCCATCCCCATCGCCCCAACATGGGGATCCTTCATCACCTCGGCCGCTCTCTCTTTGGGGACAAAGAGGGCATCGACGGTGTCGGAAAAACCGTCGAGGTGAAGGGCTCCCGTCAAGACTATCCAAAGGGCAAAGAGGAGGATGTTGAGATGCTCTAAGGGGAGGTAGGGCGCAAGCAGGAAGTGAAAAAGATAGAGGAGGGCACCGAGCAAAAAGCCGACCAAAGGGTAGAACATCACGGCATAGCCGTTGATCCCGCTAAAGAAATCATGCACGCGGAAAAAGGGGAGCGTCGTCAGCATAGAGACGGCAAGGGAAAAGCCTTTGGCTATGTTGGAAAGAATCTGTGCTGCTCTGTTGCGCATCGTCGGCCCGTCTATTTTATTTTCGTACAGATGCCTGCGATACAGTGAAAGACCCTGTCGCAGTTTTTTCCCAGGAGCTGGGCACTTTTTCCGGAGATATCGACATACTCTCTGGCCAGGGCATTATCGGGGATGATCCCTGAGCCGACATCATTGAGGACAAAGACGATATCCTGAGGAAGACAGAGAAGCTTTTCGAGATGCTCTTTGATATCCTTATCTTTAAAGCCGTGGTGGAGCATGTTGTTGATCCACATCGAGGTGCATTCGAGCAGTACAAGGGTCTTGAGCGGGCGGATCGCTTCGAGAAGGTTCATCGGCTCCTCGAGGGTCAGGAAGTTTTCACTTCTTTGGATCTTGTGCAGATCGATGCGTTCTTTCATCTCCTCATCGATAAACTCCGTCGTGGCCAGATAGACCGGCGGGAGCTTGGAGTGCTTAAGGGCAAAGGCTTCGGCATGGAGGGATTTGCCGCTTTTGATCCCGCCGATGAAGAGCGCCTTCACAGCAGGTACTCCTCGATCTTTCTGCTCAGCTCTTTTTGAGAGATGCCCCGGGCATAGGCATAGGCGATGGCAGCTCCCGCGCCGACGCCCTCTTTGGCCTCTCCCTTGTCGTAGAGCTTCAAGGCAGGGTGAGCAGAGTCCGCAAAACTAAAGTCGGCGTAATAGGCCTTCAGCCTGAAATCAAGCTGGCCGATAAGGGAGAGGATGTCCGAGTCTTTGTCTTCGGCGATCCATCGGGTCGTGCAGAGGTGGATATGGCGGTTGTCATGATGGATGCCCCTGAGCCTGGCGATCTTGTTGGCAATCAGCAGGGCGGCGGCCATCTGCGTGCCGCCTGCGAGCACGATGTTGAAACGGCGCGAAGCGGAAAGGACAAAACCTGCGGTGAAGAGAAGCATGTTGTCCGCGGTATGGCCGAGCTTTTCAAAGAGGCCCATATTGGCGTTGAGTTTGCCAAGGGCTTTGGCAATCGTCTGCTCTTTTATGTTCTTGGGGGAATCTTTAAAGGAGGAGGCAAAAAGTCCTTCGCTTGCGTATCCCAGGGCAGTGACCGAGGCTTGGGCCGTTGTCGTCCCAGAAGGAGTGCTTTCGCCCAAGATCAGATAGTCGCCTTGAAGCTGATAGTGCTTGCCGAACTCAAAGCCCTTCTCAAAAACAGCCTTCGCATCAAACCCCTTCTCATCTGTTATGCTGGGCGTGGGGAGAATATCGAAGCCTATGAGGTCGCACTGCTGCGGCGCAGTGACAAGCCCTAGATCCAGGATCTGGATTTTTGAAAAAGAACAGAGCTCATGCACGGCCCGGGTGATGAGTGCAGGCGTTGGCACGCCCTTGGGCGTTTCGGCGATCTCGCCCAGAGAAAAGACCCTTCCCGTGGAGACAAACTCCGCATCCAGCGTCGGCGTAAGCGGGATCTTCCCCGGAATTCCCGCCTGGGTAAGCAGAGGGATCTCGCAGGTATGCGTCACGCTAGCCGCGAGGAGGAAGTCGGCTTTTTTCTCTTTAAAAGGTGAATTGTCAAGTGATATTTTCTGCATTGCTTACTATATCAAACCGGTCCTAAAATTTAGCCGTCAGACCGGCATAATAGGAGCGTTCCGCGGTGGCATATCCGTCAACGACCTGATAATATTTGTCGGTAATATTATCAATTTTTCCATAGAGCGTGAAGTTATCATTAATCGTGTAGTTTACAACGGTATTAAAGAGAGCATATTTTCCTGTTTGGGCACCAGAATTGTCTTTGCCATCGTATCGTGTACCGATGTATTGACCGTTTAGACCGATATTTAATCCTTCGGTAATGAAGTAGAAAACATTTCCGTCAAGCTGGTGCTTGGGGCGCCTGGCAAGAGTGCTTCCGTCGGCAGCTTTAGCGTCTAAATAGGTATAGTTTACTCCTAAACTGAGTAGATCAAAAAAGTCATCTTTATAGCCTAGTTCTACACCTTTGAGACGCGAGACTCCTGAAATGTTGTTATAGCTTGCGTCTGACTGTACCCGGGTCCATTCGATCATGTCTGTCACTTTGTTGTAGAAATAGGTGAGCGTCAGATTGTCGTTTCCAAGGGTTAGATCCAGGCTTTTTGTCTCTTCAGGAGAGAGCTCAGAAGTGCCGAAACGTCCAAAGAGTTGGTCAAGTGTTGGAATGTTGTACGCCGTGCCATAGTTTGAACTTAGGTAAATATCCTTATGAACAAACTGTTTAAGGCCAACTTTTCCCGTTGTCTTATTGTTGAAAACACTGTACCTGTCATATCGCAGAGATTGGGTGAAAATGGTGCTTCCGAGCTCTTCCAAGAGAAGAAACTTATTGTAGTTTGTTGCATAGACTGATTTCGCATTGTATTTTTTATCAAGATCGGATCCGGCTGATGTCTGTTGCTGATAGCGCTGATAGGAGGCGCCAACTCTAGCAAAAGAGTCTTCGGCATAAGCAATTTTGTCTTGCAAAGAGATCTCCTCTACATCTCCGCTATATCCGCCGTACTGGGAGCGCTTGAAGCGTGAAAGGCTGTATTGCAAAGCAAGGTCATTGAGCTTGTCTTTATGTTTATATGCAGCAGAATAAAAATAACTGTCTAAATCATTTACTGTATAGGGACCATTTGGCGCGTCTAAACCTGCTCCATCATCATATTCGATATAGCTGTCGATGTAACGAAAACTTGCCTCTACTCTGTCGTTTTCAGTGAGGTTGTAGGCAGCCTTTGCGTTGTATGTTTTGTTGACGTAGGCATCATCTTCCCACCCTAGTTCATCCCCACGTTTTCCATAATCCGCACTCGTACTTTTTGGCTCTGCTGCGGAGAACCCACGTGTGTCATAACGGGATGCGCCAAAAGAGAAATCATAACTGTCTGTTTTATGAAAAATCTGAGCACTGGCCTGTTTTGTTGCAAATGAACCATACTCAACATTGGCAGTAGCCTGTGTTCCTTTTTTCCCTTTTTTAGTGACAATGTTTATGACACCAGCAGATGCATCCGCACCCCAGATGCCCGATTGGGCGCCTTTGATGATCTCTATATGTTCAACATCATTTAGCATGATTTGAGAAAACTGTGCACCACTGAGTCCAGTGATATCGTTATAACGAATGCCATCGACCAAGACTAAGACACGTTTTGAATCAAAACCGCGTACAAGCATAGAACTTGATTGACCGGGCCCCCCGTTGGATGTCATCGCAATATTTCCAAGACGGTTCAATGCTTGGGAAAGAGTAGTTACACGGGACTCTTCAATCTCTTGTGCCGAAATAACTGTAACAGATTCTGTCAGGTCTTTGATATTTTGTTCGGTTCTGTTGGCCGCTTCTACAGTGACTTCATCAAGTTCAATGGGCGCCGCATAGACGTTGTTTAGAAGCAGCATGCTTAAAAGGGATACTGTTATTTTTTTTGTCATTAATATTTCCTAATTTTGTTTTTTGTTTGCAAATATGAAAATAAAAATGAAAAAGGCGGAGCAATGCCTGAACGGTTGTAGAGGTGGATGAAAAAAGTTTGGGGGTGAAATTTGAATAGCTGCGTGAGGATGTAGAGAAGGCGTTTAAAGTAGCAGTTGCAGTGCCTGGAGGAGCTCTTTGAGCGAGGCGAGCTGCACTCGATCAGCTCGAGTTCGTCAATCAACGGCTCCTCATCCTCCTCCAGCGTCTCGAAGGAGAAGTTGCGGCTGGCGTGGGTAAAGGCCGTGCATTGCGCATGCAAGACGCTCGCGGAGGAGTGCGCACAGATGGAGCTAAGCGAAAAATAGTTCTTACCAAAACCCTTTGGACTGCGCACTTAACCCCTTTTTGGTGTAAATTATTTGCGCATTCTAATGCAAAGCGGAGTTTTTGTCAATCAGGGCAAGGCTTATTTTGGACTATGGGGCACCTCTATGCATCCTGTGCACTCTCAGAGGCACCTTTTTAAAATGATTAATGACGCCTTCGTCGACAAGGCGCCTTGAGAGGTTTCTTTTAGTTTTCTTTGTTAAAATGTCAGCAAAAAAGGTAGAGTAATGGCACTATTTTCTTTAGACAGAGTAAAAGATTTGCGCAGCAAGCTTGCTGCGCATCCTGTTTATGCCAGCGTTAAAGACAGAGATGACCTTGCGCTTTTTATGGCTCACCATGTTTACTCGGTCTGGGATTTTATGTCCCTTGTCAAGTACCTGCAAAATGAGATTGCTCCTGCGAGAACGCCCTGGCTTCCGCAGGGTGACGCCAATGTGCGCCGTTTTATCAATGACATCGTGCTTGAAGAGGAGTCCGATGAGGGGCTGCCTTTGGAAGACGGGACGACGACACATACCAGCCATTTCGAGCTCTATGTGAAGGCGATGGAGGAGGTTTCAAGCGGCAGTAGTGGGGATATCGTGACCTTTGTCGATGTGGTGGCAAAGCGTTCTCTGGCGACTGCCCTTGAAACGATACCGGTCCCTGAGCCTGCAAAAATATTTATGAAAACGACCTTTGAGTTTATCCGAAGTGACAAGCCGCACGTCATCGCGGCCGCCTTTGCTTTGGGGCGTGAGCACATCATCCCTGAGATGTTTCAGGCCCTGCTGGAGAGGATGAATGTCTCCAAAGATGAAGCGGCTGTCTTCCACTACTATCTCGAGCGCCACATTCATCTTGACTCCGATCATCACGGTCCCCTCTCGCTCAGGATGCTGGACATTCTGTGCGACAACGACCCCGTAAAACTTGCCGAAGCGGAAGCTGCCGCGATCTTGGCGATAGAAGCACGGATAGCGTTCTGGGACGGGGTTTTAGCTGCTATAGAGGCTTGACTCCAGCCCTTGCGCAGTATAAAGCAGCATGTTTGCCAATGTGAAGATTGATCTGCTTAAACGCATTAACTTTTTCAAGGCTTTAAAAGTGCGGCCTTTATAGCAGCGTCAAGTCTAATACTGTTTTATTTGGAATTGAATGTTTATAAGGTGTATGCGTTTAAAACGTATGGGATGAAATCCAGGGAACACCCCGTCTCCCTATGCCCGCAGAACGTCATTCATCGTGAGCCGTTGGGCGTAGGTCATCATTTTCCTAAGCTGTTCCAGGCTACATTTTCGCCCTTGGTGTTAAATACCGAAGGGGTCCCGCGTACGCCAAACTCCTCCGCCAGGTCTCTGTTCTGCTCTATCTTCTGAGCAAACAGCTCATGCATCTCGGAGTTCATGCTGAGTTTTTCAAAACTTCTGTCTCCCCCTGCCATCTGCAAAAGCGCCTCCGCCTTGGCTTTTTGCCCCTGCTGTTTCATGATGTGAAAGCTCATCGAGACCGCGTTGCGGTGGTTGGAGAGCGGCATGAAGTAGACATAGAGTTTTACTTTTTTCTCCAGACTTGGCCACATACGCTCAAATTTCACACAGTAGGAGCATTCGGGGTCGGTAAAGACGATCAGTTCCTCCTTGCCCGTACCATAGACGAGATCGGCGTTCTTGCGGATAGATGCCATGTCCAGAGGACGCTTGATGGTTTCGCCCGTGGCCGCATTTACCGCTTCTCCAAAAAGTACGACTTTCTTGTCTTTGGTTACAAAGGCGGTAGTGCGCTGCGGCCCCTGAGAGGTTTTCACCTCAAGCTGCAGCTCATAAAGTGTGCCGTGGTCATAGGCGCTGGTGACGTTGATATGAGAGGGTGCAAGCATCGGTACACTCTTGAACGGTGCCGGGTCGATTTCCTTGGCCAGAAGGGAAAAGGCGAGTGTGATAATAAGAAGATAGAGTTTCATAGGTATCCTTTAGGGTTTAGACATTGTAATAGCTGGCGTTCGGGTGGTAGACCACCAGGGCTGAGGTCGACTGCTCGGGATGGATCTGAAAGGTCTCGGAGAGCTCTATGCCGAACTCTTCGGGGCGTAAAAGCGCAAAAAGAGGCTTGTTGAGCTCAAGATCCGGACAGGCGGCATACCCAAAAGAGTAGCGCGATCCCTGGTACTTGTTCATGCGCACATCCGAGAGAACGGGTTTTTCATTGTCGCAGATGTTCAGATCGAGGCGGATCTGCTTATGCACGATCTCCGCCAGGGCCTCGGCAAGCTCGACGCCTAGTCCATGCACCAGGTAGTATTCGGTGTATTTCCCCTCGTCATAAAGCGTTTTTTCATACTCGCTCAGCTTACTTCCCGCCGAGACACAGGTCATGGCCAGAACATCGTGGCGGTCGCGGTGGAAGAAGTCCGAAAGCGCGCGGTGCGGTTTTTTGCTCTGGCGTGGAAAGGTGAAGATATGTTCCGCACGGCCGATGACCTCTGCGAGCGGCTCAGTGTTGATGTCACTTTCGCTGTTCCATCCTTCGCTTTCATCAAAGACGAGCAGAGAATTGTCGTCTGAGCGCACAGGGTAGTAGCCGTACAGCACCGTCGGATCGAAAAGATTTTCATCCAAAAAGAGCTTTTTGATGCGCTCATAGGCCGGCCAGACCTTTGTCTCCAGCTGTTTCTCGTATTCGGCCTTGCTCAGCCCCTTGGAGTTGTAACCCCAGCGCTGTTTGAAGAGGATCTTGTGGTTGATCCACTCGAAGGCAAGCTCGAGTTGAAAATCTTTTCCGACTTGCATCACGCGTCGACCCCAAAACGGCGGCGTCGGCACAAGCACATCTCTTGATGGCATGTTGAGCTGCTCAAAGGGAGGGATGATGATCTCTTTCTTTGGCGTCTTCTCTTTTTCAAGTCCCGCATCGCCGTGAAGGTTGGTATCCGGATTGCCCGCTTCGATGCGCCCCATTGCGGTGACCCCGTCAAAGGCGTCTTTACAGTAGTAGATGGGTCCGTCGTAGTTGGTACGGCAAAAGTCATCGATAAAGGAGCGGGTCAGCGCCGCACCGCCGAGCAGTACAGGGATGGTGATCCCGGCTTCTTTCATCGCGACAAGGTTCTCTTTCATCACCTGCGTCGATTTGACGAGCAGACCGCTCATGCCGATAGCCGAGATATTGCCCTCTTTGAGTACCTCCAAAAACTTGTCAAGATCGACTTTGATGCCCAGATTGATGACATTGAAACCGTTGTTGGTCAGGATGATATCGACAAGATTTTTGCCCACATCATGCACGTCTCCCTTGACCGTTCCCAGAACTAGAGTCGTTTCCGTCACCTTGTCCTGTTTTGGAAGGTAGGGGTTGAGGTAGTCGACGGTGGTCTTCATCGTTTCGGCCGACTGCAGTACGAATGGCAGCTGCATCTGGCCCGAACCGAAGAGTTCACCGACGACCTTCATTGCATCAATGAGGATCTCGTTGACGATCTTTTCGGGGGCTATAGCATGGCGGGCAATTTCTACCAGCGGGATCATCCGATCCTTGTCCCCGTCCATCAGGAGTTTCGCAATCTTCTCTTCGTCGCTGAGCATCTTGTAGGCTTCGTCTTCCGCCTCGTTGTCGACGGCCTCTTTGGTGGAGAAGTGGTCGATGAAGTCAAAAAGCGCCTTCCCGTTTGGCAGTTTGTCAAAGAGGAGATCGTTGCAGATATCCTGCTCCTCCTGAGAGATCTTATTGAGCGGGATGATGTGCTTGACATTGATGATAACCGAGGTCAGACCCGCCTTGATACAGTGGTCCAAAAAGATGGAGTTGAGGTAAGGGCGTGCATCCTTATCCAGACCGAAAGAGATGTTAGAAAGGCCGAGTGTCGTTCCTACTTCAGGGTGTTTCTGGCGCAGGGCACGAATAGCATCGATGGTCTGTATGGCGGCGTCTCTGTACTCCACATCGCCCGAACCGAGCGTAAAGGTGAGCACGTCAAAGACCAGATCTTCAGCCTTGATGCCGTGAAGCTGCGTTGCGCGCTCATAGATGCGTTCGGCGACTTCGAGTTTGCGTTCGACGCTCTTGGCCATGCCTGTCTCATCGATAGTCAGACAGACCAGGGCGGCGCCGAATTTTTTGGCCAAGGCGCAGATGACATCAAACTTCTCTATCCCGTCTTCGAGGTTGACCGAGTTGATGATGGCCTTTCCGCCTATCATCTTCAAGGCCTCTTCGAGTGCCGCGGTCTGGGTGGAGTCGGGCATCAGTGGAAGGGGTATCTTTTGGGCGTAGAGCGCCATGATCTTGTTCATGTCGCGCGTCTCGTCCCGCCCGGCAAAACCGACAGAGACATCCAAAATATGCGCACCTGCGCGCACCTGCTGCTGCCCCACGCTCAGCGTTCCTTCATAATCCTCAACAAGCAGAAGATCTTTGAAGGCCTTTGAACCCGTGGCATTGGAACGCTCGCCGATAAGCAGAGGTGCCGGGTCCTGCATCAGGGCAACGGTGTTGAAAAGCGAGGCGAGAGCGGCCGGCTGAGAGCCGACGGGAGCCTTGGGTGTTATAGCACTGACGCGGTTGACCAGAGCACGGATATGCTGAGGGGTTGTTCCGCAGCAGCCGCCCAAAAAGGCAACCCCGTCGTAGGCGAGAAAAGACTCCTGCTTGTCCGCGAACTCATCGGGTCCCATCGGATAGAAGCTATAGCCCCCGCGGTTTTGCGGCAGGCCCGCATTGGCATGCACGGAGATAGGCTTGCCCCAGACTTCGGAGAGTATCTTGATATGTTTTCCATACTGCTCCGGTCCTGTTCCGCAGTTGAAGCCGAGGCTGAGAATGTCAAAAGGCTCCATGATCGTTGCGATCGTCTGCGCGTCTGTTCCGATCAGCATCGTTCCGGCAAGCTCGATGGTGGCCGAAACCATGATAGGCAGTTCGGTTCCACGCTCGCTGTTGGCCGCCTGGCAGGCATGAAGTGCGGCTTTTATCTGCAGGGGGTCCTGGCAGGTTTCGAGCAGGAAGATATCGGTGCCGCCGTCGATCAGCGCAAGCGCACACTCGGTGTAGCCTTTGAGCATGGTGTCGTAATGAATGTGCCCCAGCGAGGGAAGCTTGGTCCCCGGTCCGATGGAGCCGAGCACGAAACGCGGATGCTCGGGTGTGGAAAATTTGTCGCACTCTCGCTTGACGATCTCGGCGCCTGCCTTGGCAAGCTCATAGGCGCGGTGGCCGATGTTATACTCGTCAAGTACCCAGTCGAAGGCGCCGAAGGTGTTGGTGGTGAGAAGGTCGGCACCGGCGGTCAGGTAGGCGTGGTAGATCTCTTCGAGGATCTTGGGAGCTGTGACGTTAAGCAGTTCGTTGCACCCCTCGTTGCCTTCCCACTGTTCCTCGCTGATGCGATCAGAGCGGTCTTGAAGCTGGGTTCCCATGGCACCGTCGATGATAAGGGGGCGTTTTTTAATAGTATCGAGAATGTAGTGTTTTGTAGACATTGTGATCTTTTAAAAATAAGGTAGGCAATTTTAGCAAAAGCGAGCATAAAAAAGAATGAGGCCTTGGGAGTAGGTGTAATCTGTATATAAAATTTAAATCAGTATGATTAGCCACCAGTTAAAAGGAAAAAAGATGAAAAGTGTAGTTTTTACTGTTTTGGCTGTTGCAGTGTTGGCGGGATGTGCACCCAAAGAGTTTGATCAGCGCTCATATGATCGCCAGAATAGAGCTTCTGAGAAGAGCCTACACGGCCTATAGCTTCTTGCTATAGCAGGCTTCAAATCCCTCATTAAAATAATGCCGACCATCGTCTGATCCTTTTTGTGCCGGCTGAGCCGGCTATGAAGGAACGGTCGATCTTGAGTCCATAGATGGGCATCTGCTGTAGATAGTTCAGCGAGGAGTAGCCGGTCCCGAAGTCATCCATAGAAAAACGTATTACCAATTGTTGCAGCATCTTCATAACAGAGATCACCTTGGGAGCATACTCGGCCAAAAAAGGTCTCGGTCACTTCGAAGAAGAGAGTGTATCTGAGTGTCTCTCTGAGATACTTGGCACAGAGGCGCTCTACCTCGCCGATAAAGTTGTTGTGAAAAAAAACTGCCGTATGCTGATGTTGATGGAAAACTGCTCTAATGTGACCCCTCAATCCTACTACGATACCAAGGTTTTAAGGCTTCTTCGAGGATGTACGAGCCCAGTTCGATCACCAAGCCCGTCTGTTCGGCTATGGGGATAAAGAGATCCGGCAGGACAATGCCGAGATCTTTGTTCTTCCAGCGCGCCAGAACCTCACAGCCGATTATCTTTTGGGCCTGGTTGACTTGAGGCTGATAGTGCAGGCAGATCTCCCCGATACTTGCGCTGATGTAGAGGTGGTGGTCGCCAAGGAGATAGGTCGATTTAACGCTTTCTAAAAGCTGATGTGAGATCTCCAGGGCTCTTTCGAGACAGGCTTCTTTATCGGCAAAATCCCTGCCCAGAAAAATAAACTCGTCTCCGCACCAGAGAAAACAGAGACAGAATATAAGGCATCTCTAAAAACCCCAGTTGAAGGCAGTTGGGGTTTTTAGAGATGCCCTTAATCTTACGATATTTCTTTTTTCTTTAATATTTTTGCGAGCAGGCTCAGGGCAGACTCTTTTCAAGCTCTTTTGTTTATAATTCGCGAAAAAAGGCCCAATATGTTTATTCCCGGCGTCGGTATGACATTCAAGCAGGTGATAAAAAATCTGGAAAAATTAGAAAATATTGCTGTTGAACAGATGCAGGATGAGGTGATCGACGCCTTCAACGGCTACTGCTTTCGCGGCGAGGTCGAAGAGATTGTAGGGTTTGAGGAGTGGCCGGAACTGAAAACTGATGGCAGCTATACGCTCTGTGTGCGTCACGATCATGATGATGCTTATGAGCTGAGCATTTATATCGAGCTTAAAGACAGGCTGATTACTGTTAAGAATGTCCTCTAAACTTTCAGAGGTGCCCTTTATAGAATAAAAGAGACTGATCTCTCTTCTACTTTTTGTGCTTTTCTTTGGTCTTTTCCACGTATCGTATGGCGATGGCGGTGAGTGCGAGGAGTACAGATCCGTAGAGGGCAAATGAAAGGATGTTGCTGTCTTCCATGCGTCTTCTTCCTTTAGGGCACCTCTAAAAACCCCAGTTGCCTTCAGAGGGAAAAAGAGAGATGCCCACACTCCGCGTTGCCCCTTCTTGCCTTAGCTATGGCTAGGGCTTCAAAGGGCCGCCTTGATTGTGAGCATCTCTCTATCGCTGAAGGCAACTGGGGTTTTTAGAGGTGCCCTTTAAAATTTTCAAAAGCATAGAAGAAAAGTGTGTGGAAAAAAAGGGAGGGAGTGCGAAAGAGCGTCTGTGTAAACTCTGGACGCACTTAGGCTTAAGAGAGCTTTATTATTGCTGCTCTTTGCGTTCTTGTTTTTTGTAGGCGGACTGATCTTTGGCGTGCTGCTGCATGTCGGTCACGGTATCGGCCTCATCAACGATCTCTACGCCCAGCAGGGTCTCGATCGCATCTTCGAGGGTGACGATACCGACATACTGCTCATAGTTGTCGCGTACGATAAAGAGGTGCTCTTTGCGTTTGATGAACTTGTCCATCAGGTAGAAGACCGGAAGGTTTTCCGAAACGCTGAAGACGGGTTTCATGATCGTTTTCAGCGGCTTCTCCTCCTCCTCTTCGAGCGCGGTCGAGCGCAGAATGTTTCGCGAAAAGACCATTCCGACGATGTTTTCGCTGCTCTGCTCGTACAGAGGGATGCGGGAGTGGACAAAAAGCGCCTTCTCTTGCAGAGCGGATTCGATCGACTCGTCGGCATTGAGTGAAAATACAACGGAACGCGGAGTCAGGATGTCTCTGACGCGTACCTGCTTAAGAAGAAGAAGGTTCTGGATAAGCATCTCCTCTTTCTCTTCGAGTATGCCGCTCTCTTCGCTCATCATCAGCATCGCGGAGATCTCTTCTCGGGTCATCCCGTCTGTTTTGTTTTTCTGTATGCGTCTGGTGATCTGTCTTGAGATCCAGATAAGCGGATAGAGAATCTTCACCAAAAAGGTAATAAATGTTGCCGAAGGTTTCGCCAGTTCTCTCCAATAGCTTGCCCCTATGGTTTTGGGAATGATCTCGGAGACATAAAGAATAAGAAGGGTCAGGATAATGGCGATAAGGCTTTGCCACTCCGGTCCATAGAGTCTGATGGCTTCCGCACCTACACCCGCCGCACCCATAGTGTGCGCAAAGGTGTTCAAGATCAAAATAGCAGAGAGGGCACTGTCAAGGTTCTTTTTAAGTGCCTGCAACCGCTCTCTTTGCACAGACCCCGGTGGCAGGGAGCCTATGTAAGAAGGGGTTATAGAGAGCAATACAGCCTCTAAAACAGAACATATAAAAGAAATGAAAAGTGCGGTGAAAAGATAAAATAGAAGTAAGCCCATTAGGCTTCCATGCTTAATTGTAAGCTATATAACGAGGGGTCCATGTAAAGTTTTTTGTCCTTAAATATTAAAAAGAAGTATTATACTCTTTTTTCTCTCAATAGTAAAAATTTAGATTGTAATTAGCTCGAAACTTTAATCTTGGCCTTCACTCCTTTTGGATAAAAATAGAAAATTTTTAAAAAAGGTCATTGATTATGCAAACAGCAATTTTAGGCGGAGGATGCTTCTGGTGTACGGAAGCGGTCTATTCGCGGGCAAAAGGGGTACTTTCGGCGATCAGCGGTTATGCGGGCGGAGAAAATCCTAATCCGACATATCAGGAGATCTGCACGGGCGAAACGGGACATGCGGAGGTAGTAAAGATCACCTTTGACGAAACGGTCATTGCGTATGAGGACATTTTGGATATCTTTTTCGAGATCCACGATCCCTGTTCGCTCAACCGCCAGGGTGCGGACAGCGGTACACAGTACCGTTCCGTCATCTTCTATCTAAACGAGGAGCAGCATGAGGCGGCCGAAGCGAAGATAGAGGAGCTTCAAAAAACACTTCGTTCACCCATCGTTACCGAACTCAGCCCGGCACCGGAGTTTTACGCGGCAGAAGCCTACCACCAGGACTATCTGACGCATAATGCCTCTGAGGGTTATTGTCAGGCGGTAGTGGCGCCGAAGGTCCAAAAGTTTATGATGAAGTTTAGGGAATTTGTCAGGTAAGGGGTGAATGGTATAGAAGCCAAGAGCGTGCTAAAGAGTGTATTGTGTAGGGGGCCACAATACTTCTAAGTATTTTAAAAAAAAGGTTACGATGATCAAAGGCTAGGGGAACTTTGATCAATGAATGAATTGGTTTGTTGCTATCTCTCTTGACTTCTGCTGAAAGTATAATGGCTCGATGTGTAGAATATGTGTGAAGGTTTACCCTTCCTTTTTTTCTTTTTCCAGGGCTTCATGGGCCAGGAGGCGTATCCAGTCGTTAAACTTTATATTGTGCGCTGTGCAGTAGGCGCCGAAGGTTTTGAGCTCGTCAAGGGTGAGCATCAGCTCGACTTCTTTGAGCGTTTGGGTGTGCTGGAGTGCTTCTATGGGTTGCAGGAGTGTTTTCATGAGGGTATTTTAGCCAAATCCCAGCCGACTACTGCAAGGCGTAGCCGATGCCGCGGATGGAAGCGTGGCTTTGGAGCTACTTGAAGGAGAATACACCCTTTCTATCATCCACAGCGGCTATAGCGCACAGACGCTAAAAGTCACTGTTTTGCCCAAAGAACTGGTGGCAAAATCGGTCGAACTCTCGCCGGCGTCTATGGAGCTTGAAGAGTTTATTGTTTTGGCCCCTCAGGTCGAAGGAAGTGTGGCTTCGGTGGTCGCAGAAGAGAGAAACAGCGAGTCCATAGCCAATATCGTCGGCTCCGAGCAGATGAGTAAACAAGGTGACTCCAATGCTGCCAGTGCACTCAAGCGCGTCGCCGGGGTTACCATCATAGGCGGCAAGAATGTTTATGTTCGTGGTCTTGGCGATCGCTACTCTGCCACTGAGCTTAACGGAATGGGTCTGCCTTCTCCTGATCCTGTTAGAAGAACGGTGCCTCTGGATATGTTCCCGAGTGGTGTCATCGGCAGTTTGCAGGTACAAAAAAGTTTCTCACCCGATATCACCGGAGCCTTTGGGGGTGGATATGTCAATGTGCGTACCAAAACAAATAACGATGAGGACTATGTTAAATTCACATTAGGGCTTCAAGCGCACTCAAGTACGGGCGAGAGTGCTACGACGTATGCAGGTTCAGATTCGGATTGGAGCGGTTATGACACCTCTTATAGAGCTTTTGATGGCGCACTTCAATCTGTCATGACTCCGGTTGTCGGTCAAAACACTCCCTCAATCAGAGGTCTCAGCAATGCAGAGCTTCAAAAATTGACAACGCACAGAGCCTATAACAAAGAGGGCATTGATGTGCCTTTCGGGAGTGACATGGCTTTCGAAGTCGCAAAAAACATCACACTTGCAGACGCACACAAAATAAGTATTCTAGGAACCTACAGCTATAAAAACACGGCAGAACTTCGTGAGTACACAAGTTATGATTATATCATCTCAGCTGCAGGTGAGCAAACCGCAACCCCCGATAATACAGCGGCCACTAAGCTCTACAATAACACTATTCGCCACGGCGGTATGCTTAACATTGGCTATGAGTATGAAAATTTTGATGCAAAATATACAAAGCTTTATGTGCTCAATACCTTGGATCAGACACGTGATATTCAAGGAACCTTTGGTGAGAACAACTCAGATGAGCAGCAAAACTACCTTGAATGGCATGAACGTGAGCTTGATGTCAACCAACTCAACCTGGGGCTTGACTATAAGCTTCTTTTAAAAAACAGAGTAGAGATGGGCGGACAGATGGCAACAGCAGGCGAGTATGTACCAAATGATGTTATTTACGATTACAGAAAACTCAGCAACTCTGATACCTACACCTTTGTAAGAAACCAGAGCAATCTAGAGTTTCTAAATCGTGAAACAGAAGATGAGCTTACAAGTTTTTACCTCAAAAATAAAACAAATATAGAGCTCTTTAGCGATGAAGACTACGTAGAACTTGGGGTTTCTATGGAAGATAAAGAGCGCGTGGGTCGTGTACAAAAACTGCGTGTACAAAGTAGACTTACAGATGAAGCAATCATCTCAGATGGTATTGATACTATTATGAACTATCCCGACCCGGCAGAACTTCGCTACCTACAGTCTTACAACACAGCCAAAAGATAACTACAATGCAAAGCTGCAAAGAAGTGCGCTCTATTTGAAATCTATGCTCAAACCGAGTGAAAATTTTGATGTGACTTTTGGTGCACGTAAAGAGTCGCTTAAACAGACAATCGATCAGTTTAATACAGATGCTAATGTAGTTGTAACGCAACAAAACAAACTCGATTTTGATAAAGTCTTGCCAAGTTTGAGCGCGAAATACGCTCTCAATGAGAATCACCAGTTTAAATTTGCCTATGGAAAGACTTTTATCTACCCGGACTTTAGGGAGTTTGTCGATTCTGAGTTTATTCACCCTGAATTTGTTGCAAAAGTTGCAGGTAACCCCGATCTGGTCGAGACAGATATAGACAGTTACGATCTGCAGTACGGATACTATTTTGACAATGTCGACAACATTACAGTGTCAACCTTTTTCAAAGCGCTCAAAAACCCTATAGAAGATGTACGAACCTTTACAACCTCTACGCTTGATCGTTTCTCTTTTGAAAATTCTGACTCCGCGACGATTACAGGCTTAGAGCTGAGTTGGTATAAAAACCTCTCTTTTATTGATGAGATGTTCAAAGAGTTTATCTTCTCAGGAAACTACACCTATCTTCGCTCAGAGGTAAGCCTCACTCCTGAGCAAAAAGCAAAGTTTGTGACATCCGAGCGTGAACTTCAAGGTCTCTCGCCAGAGGTGATCAACCTTTCACTTACCTACCAAAATGACGCAAGAAGCGTGAACCTCTCATATAATAATATGTCAAAGAGACTTATGCGTATCGCCTTGAAAAACGGAGATGTTGTTTTAGGACTCGATGAGTATGAGATCCCGCCTGATCTTGTTGACCTTACCTGGATAGAGAAATTTAGATGGGACGCGGTGGATGCCAATTTTGCCATGATCTTTAAGGCACAAAACCTGCTTGATGACGAAACGGTGTGGACACAGGGCGGGCAGACTGCATTGAGCTATAAAACAGGACGCTCCTATTCCGTCTCTGTGAGCGCCAAGTTCTAATACAAAGGTAAAAAGCATGCTCTTAAAAGCAAAAAATCTTTTTTCTGCAAGAGCATTGTATGCGCTGCTCTTCTTTTACACCCTTCTCTCTGCCGAGGTCCTCGTTGACCCCAAGACCTACCTGATGTGGCAAGACAGCCCTGAGAACAAGGGGACGCTGCACACCTGGAATGAGGCCAAAGAGTATTGCGAGAGTTTGAATGAGGGTAAGTTTTCTGACTGGTGGCTTCCGAGCGAGCAGGAGCTCTCTAGCATCGTCGATACTTCCCGTTCAAAGGGGAGGATGATCCAAAAGGGCTTTATCTACTTTAAGCCGCGCCATTACTGGACATCCACGACCTATGCCTGGAATGCGCCCCATGCCTGGGCCATCTCGTTTCAAAACGGCCTCTCAGTCGCGGTTGAAAAAGAGCAGCAGCTTCATACACGTTGTGTGCGCTGCAGCGATTTTAAGCGCTGCCTTGAATGTTTTTATAACAAGTAGTATTTTTATAACTGAATTGGGCTATTTTGCTTCTGTCTCTGCGTTCTTCTCTATGACATTTTTGATGATCTCTTTGGCGATCTGCTGAGAGCTTTTTCCCTCGGTCTGGATAATAGTGTCCGCGCAGGCCATGTATTTCGGATGGCGCTCGCTGACCAGCTCTTTTGCCTTGGCTATGTTTTTTAGAAGGGGGCGTTTTTTGAGTTTTTTCTTGGCATTCTCGAAGGTGTTGATGCGATCCAGGATCGCGTTAAAAGAGGACTCCAGGTAGATGACATGGCCGATCTCCTGAAGGTTTCCGACATGGAAAAAGCCTCCTCCCGTTGAGATGATCGCATCTTTTACACTCTGCTCAAGCCAGTGAGAGAGCTTTTTTTCGATAGCGCGAAAATGGGCCTCGCCCTCTTTTTCAAAGATCTTTTTGATGCGTGTGTTTTCCATACTTTCGATGAGGTCGTCCGTATCGATGCTCACGCGTCCGGTCAGTTTTGAAAGCTCACGCGCAAGCGAACCCTTGCCGACACCCATAAAACCCATTAATATTATATTGTTGTTTTTCATGGAAATGATAATAGCAGATAAATGCTTAGCCCAAAACTAAAGGGCGTTTATTGGACTAATGCGACTTTTCAAACAGCGGCCGACAGGTCATGCAGTAGTTCGCATAAGGCTTGGCTTTTAGGCGGGCAATGCCTATCTTCTCGCCGCACATCTCGCAGATGTTGTAGCTTCCGTTTCTGATCCGCTCGAGGGCATGCTCAATCTCTTTGAGCTCCGCGCTTTGCTGGTCCGAGCTGAGCTGTTCTATCATCGCATCGCTGCGCATGGAGGCGAAGTCCATGTCGTCATTGTTCTCCTGTGCCTGGAGCTGGTCAAGCTCTTTCTGGGCCAGGATAAGGTTTTGGAGGATGTGCTCTTTGGCGTTGAGCAGCTGTTCTTTGAAAAATTCCAACTCTTTGGCTTGCATGGATGCGCCTTTCTACACGGTAAGTTCCTGAATTGAATCCTCTTTTGGCATAAAGTATTCTTATAAAGACGTATTAAATTTGTTTGTTGGATAAAAAAAGATATTATTTTGCAACAAATTTAAAGGACAAAAATGAAAAAGATACTTTTTCTCTTACTAATGAGCGCCTTGACGCTGATGGCCTGTCCGCAGGGCAAAGCCTGCGGCCTGGATGTAAACAGCACACAGACGGCGATGAAAGCGGCTTGTGACAAAATGGGGCAAGTAAAAGCCTGCCCGACAAAAGAGAAGTCAGGCTGTTCAGGCAAGAGCGAGTGCAAATGCCCTGAGTGCGCAAAGATGAAGTGTTCTAGCCAGGACGAGTGCCAGTGCCCGAAATGCGCCCAGATGAAATGCTCCGGCAAGGCCGACTGCGCTTGTGCAAAATGCGCGCAAAAGAGCAAACCCGCCTGCCCACACTGTAAAATATAGCCTGCCGTGAAGAGGACTCAACACCCTCTTCACCGATGTATTCGCAGGTATCTCAAGCCCGCGGATAGCTTCTTTTCAACAGAGGATTTAAAAATGGGTACAAGCACTCTTATGTATAAAAAACTTCTTATTTCATTCCTGCTGCTCATCTTGGTTGTACTCTCCTCTATGAGTATTGTGGACAAAATCAGTTCGAACCAGCTTGACCGGGCATTTACACGTGCTGTGAGCGTTTTCGCGATCGCACGGGGTCTCAACGGCGTGATATCGGTCGTGCAGGGCACAGAGGTCTATGCCACACCGGCGGGAGTCGGCGTAAACTTTGCCGTCGGGCAGATCGTTGATCCGATGAACGACATGGTAGAGCGCTTCTCCTGGGTCATGCTGATGAGTTCGGTATCTCTGGGCGTGCAGGAGATCGTATTGCATCTCGGTCAGACGCAGCCGGTCAGACTCCTCTTTGCGCTGAGCGTTCTGTTTTTGCTGCTGATGCTCTGGGTGTCGAAACTCTGGCATGCTCAAAGCTTCAACTTCATCTTTAAATTTCTTGTCGTCTTTCTCTTTTTGCGCTTTGCCGTACCGATGGTAGTGCTGGCAAATCAGGGCATCTACGCCTATGCGCTGGAGCCGAGGTATCTGGAAGCAAAAGCGGCTTTGGAGCTTTCAAGCACTCAGATCGAGGAGATCGTCAGCGAGGTGCGCTCCAGCAAACACAGCCAGATCGAAGTGCAGGAGCGCAGTTTCAAAGAAGGGTTTTTTGAGACGCTTGAGTATTTTAACATCAAGAAGCACTATCAGAACCTGAGCAAAAAGTTTCAACACCAGCTGCAAACCCTCGAAGAGAAGTTTGAGCATGCCATAGCCTATATTTTGACCCTGATCACGATTTTTATCGTCGAGAGCATTATCTTGCCGCTTCTTGTGCTCTGGGGCTTTTTAAAGCTCTTTCGCGGTTTTTTACACAGTGACATGGCAGGATATATAGAAAAAGAAACTACAAAAAATACTTAACACCTTTTTAAAATAGTAGAAGATATGATGGTTTTCAAACTTATACCAAAGGATAGAAAATGGCAGTTAGAATTACCGATTTGTGTATCTCGTGCGATGCGTGTTTAGATGAGTGTCCGACCAGTTCGATCGTGGACGATGATGACAATCCGACAGGCGAAGAGTACTACTATGTTCACCCCGAAACCTGTTCGGAATGCGTAGGCGATCATGACTCTCCGGCATGCCAGGCGGCCTGTCCGACGGAGGGCTGCATCGTCTGGGATCTTCCTTATGACGAGGAGAACCGTGCGCATTTCGAGGGAAATCCTCTCTACAAGATAGAGGACAACGCAGACAACAACCAGCCCCACCGCAAAGAGATCTCCATGGAAGACAGAAAAGCCGGCAACGTCGAGTCTGTCATCGAATAACAACTGCGAACTGCAGGCCCGTTTCATTGCGGGCTTTTATTCACACCCCCATAAGCCATTTTATACCATTGCTCTAGTATAATACGCGCAATTTATGCAGCGTATCTGCAACGGAGACAAGATGATTACCTTCAGTGACTTACTTTTAAAGCTTCAGATCTTCTGGAAAGAGCAGGGGTGCAACATTGTTCAGCCTTACGACATTTCGGCAGGCGCAGGAACCTTTCATCCGGCGACATTTTTACGTTCACTCGACTCCAAGCCCTGGTCTGTGGCCTATGTCGCCCCTTCACGCCGTCCGACTGACGGCCGCTACGGTGAAAACCCGAACCGCCTGGGCTCCTACTACCAGTTTCAGGTTCTGATCAAGCCAAGCCCTGACAATATTCAGGAACTTTACCTCAAGAGTCTGGAGTATCTCGGACTTGACCTCAAAGAGCATGACATCCGTTTTGTCGAAGACAACTGGGAATCGCCGACGCTCGGCGCCTGGGGGCTGGGCTGGGAAGTGTGGCTAAACGGCATGGAAGTGACGCAGTTTACCTACTTCCAACAGGTCGGCGGTATCGCCTGCGATCCTGTCGCTGTCGAGATCACCTACGGAACGGAGCGTCTGGCGATGTACCTGCAGGGCGTTGATTCGGTTTTTGACATTGTTTGGAACAACAAGGTGAATGGCGAAGACAGAGAGGGTGCCCTGGGGCAGAATGAACACGGCAAGACCCTCTATAGAGACATCCATAAAGAGAGCGAGATCGAGTTTTCTAAGTACAACTTTGAAGTCGCCGATACCGATATGCTTTTCGCCGAGTTCGACGCCAAGGCAAAAGAGTGTAAGCGCGTGCTTGAAGCGGGCCTTCCTCTTCCCGCCTATGACCTCTGCATGTCGGCGTCGAACACCTTCAACGTCCTGGACGCACGAAAGGTGATCTCCGTCACCGAGCGCGCCAACTACATCCTGCAGATCCGCGAACTCTCAAAAGGCTGCGCAGAACTTTATAAGGCCCAAGAAGCCGAACGCAATGAAAGAGTCGCCAAAAACTAGGCGGCTCTTTGCGCTTGGGGGGGACTTGTGTCTAAGTGTTCCGCTATGCCGACAAACTTCGTATATAAACCGCTTAAACCAGCTTGAAGTCTTATGCTAATAGAATCTCGCTAAAGCAGGCAAAAAATTAAGACAGGACAAGAGATGATGAAAAAAATCGTATTGGCGGTATTGCTTGCGAGCGGGTTGATGGCAGCGGGAGCACAGGATTATATTGGAGTAAGCGCAGGACAGGCCACTTTAGATTTTAGAGTAAAAAATGACACTGGCACTATCGGAAAAGCCGACTTCAAAGAGACCGCGTATAATTTCACGCTAGGCCACTATTACGGCGAGCAGGGGAGAGTATCGGCAACATACACATACATTGACATCGGCGACGATATGAAGCACAGCGATGCCATAACGTTCTCTTATGATTTTATTTTGCCGCTGGGCAAGATGTTTGCACTCTACGCCGGGCCAACAGTTGGCTATACGCGTTTAGAATTTGATAATGGAGCTGATGTGGACGGAATACACTATGGTGCACAGGCTGGGGCTATAGTGAGAATCGTGCCCAAGTTTGAAATCGAGGCAGGCTATAGATATCTGGTTGAAACTGGAAGTCAAACATTGGCAGCCAGAAGAGTAGAGCTTGATAATATTGGGCTATGGTATATCGGTGCCAACTTCCGTTTTTAACGCTTCCTTCTGTGAATGGTCTGGGCGAAAATTCATATTTTCCGCCTAAGTGCCTCTTCGCGTTTTAAGATAGCTATGGCAAAATGACTGCTTTAGCTTTACAACACTCTTCTTATAGTACAATTCCTTCATGAATTCTCCCACAAAACAAGCCGAGGCGCTCTGTAAAACAGATGTTTCTTCGGTAAAACTCATCGGCCAGATCGACACCATCATCTACGAAAATGAGAGCTTTTTTATCGCTGTATTGAGCGACAAGACGAAGATCTCGGGCGAATATGTCGAAGCGCCGATCGAGAGCCTCAAGGGGGCGGCGGTGACGCTTGAAGGGGAGTGGCTGGAGCACAAGAAACACGGTTCTACCTTCAAGTGCAGCACGGTCAAAGTCAACCAGTCCGAACTCTTCTATTTTTTGAACCGTGTCGTAAAGGGCTTTACCAAAAAGCTCACGGCGGAACTTATCGAGCATTTTGGCCAAGAGGGGCTGGTCGAGGTTTTGGATAACAACATTGAGAAGCTTCTGGCGTATAAGGGAGTCAAAGAGAAGAAGCTCGAGCGCATCCAGAAGAGCTGGAAACAGTTTCGCTCTGTGCGCCAGCTCGGGGAGTTTTTGGCCCCTTATGATGTCAGTCCGGTGATGATCCATCTCATCGCGACCCAGCTCAAAGGTGTGCCAAATCCCGCAGAAAAGATCAAGAACAACCCCTATGTGCTGACCAACCTCAAAGGCATAGGCTTCAAGCGCGCCGACGAGATCGCGAAGAAGATGGGGGTCGGGGATTTGGACGACAACCGCCTGCATGCCGCCACAAACTATCTTATCCGGGAGCTATGCGATATGCAGGGAAACTCCTGTATCTCGAAAAATGCGCTTTACGGACGTCTGGACGAGGAGCTGGGCCTTTTTAACCAGCATGAGCTGTATGAAAAAACGATTTTAGAGATGGTGCATGGAGGGCATCTCCATCAGTTCGGAGAGCTTCTCGCACCCGATATCTACTATTACGCCGAAGAGCAGATACTGCGTTTTATCCGCAAAAAATGCAAACAGGAGTTCGGTGAGATCAAAAAAGATCTTAAGGGCTTCATCAAAGAGCGCGAAATCCAGGCGGGATTTACCCTCTCCGAGGAGCAGCACAAGGCCGTGGAGATACTCAATGCCGGCTCCTCTATCCTCCTCCTGGTGGGGTACGCGGGAACGGGTAAATCCACCTCCGCGCGTCTGATCCTCGATCTTCTTAAAGAAAAAGTCGGCGAAAACTCCATTATGTGCACCGCGCTTAGCGGTATCGCCTCGCAGCGCATTGCGGAGACGACGGGCTATCAGAGTTCGACGATACAGAGTCTGATCGTGCGTTATGAGGAGAAGGAGAAGATGCCCTATAAGGTCATCTTGCTCGACGAGGCCTCGATGGTCAACTCCATGCTCTTTTTCCAGCTGATCAAGATGATTGATGACGAGGCTGTTTTTATCATCGTCGGCGATGACGGACAGCTTCCGCCCATAGGTGCGGGTAATGTCCTCTCGGATATGATTTCCCTCGAACTCGCACCCATGGTAAAACTCACACGTCTGTACCGCCAAAACGAGAAGCAGGCGATCGCTCTGGTGGCCAATATGATCCGCCAGGGCCAGGTTCCCGAGTTTTACGGAAACTATGATGACTTCCACTTTCAAGAGACAAGTATCGAGAACTACTATCAGCTCAAGAACTCCCTCTCGCAGAGCGATCTGCAGAGTCTCAGGGAGGAGCAGTCGCATCAAATCTTAGCCAGGATGATGCATCTGGCGGTTGAAAACATACCCCACTCCAGAGAGCTTCTGATGGCAAAAAATATCCTGGGCTATCTCAACGCTTTTCAGGTGATAACGCCAATGAAAGGAGGAACGCTCGGAAGCGAAAATCTCAACACTGTGCTTCAGACCTATTTCAACCCTTCATCAAAAAGTGCAGTCAAATCCGGGAAATACGAGTACCGCCTGATGGATAAGGTCGTGCACGTCAAAAATGAGAATATGCCCTGCTATAGCCCTGATGGCTTCAAAAACGGTGATGTGAGTTTTGAAAAGCGGGTCTTTAACGGGATGGTCGGTCTGGTCTTTAAGATCAGTACAGAAGACGAACTGCTCTTTGTCTTCTATCCGCATGAAGAGATGGTGGTCCAGTACGACTTTGAGCAGCTCAAGCTCTATCTTTCTCTCTCCTATGCGCTGACGATTCACAAGGTGCAGGGGATGGAGTATGAGAGCGTGGTCATTCCTATCAGCTATTCGCACTTCATCATGCACAACAGCAAGCTTCTTTACACGGCCATCACCCGAGCGAAGGGGCAGTGCTATCTTGTCGGGGAGGGTTCGGCGTTTAGTGCTGGCTGTAAAAAACATGATACAACACGGCGGCAGACGGTCCTGCAGGCGCTCTGCCATTAACATCTCTCTTAGATAAAGTGTGTTTTGGTATAATCTTCTCTCTTTGACATCTCTTTGCACACGAGCATTAAATATATGGCCGGCAAGCAGATGAATGCGTATAGAAAAAGGAGTAGGATGCATTTTATAGCACTATTTTTGGTCTCTGTCCTGGCTTTTTCCGCAGAGTTTCCAAAAACATTTAGTTCTGCGGGGGACAGAGTGTATGAAAGTATGCACAGATATATGAAGATCAGACATCTGCAGATCTATCAAGAGAAACCGGAGTTTTTGGAAGCCTTCTGTCAAGACGCAAACAAGACGATGCGCAGAGGCTTTGCCCTGGATGCGATACAAGCTGACCCTGAAGCTAAGGTTGACAAAAACATGATAAAGTCTTATGCCAAAGAGCTTCGCTCTCTGAGCCAAAAAGACGAGCATATTTCCAAGCAGATAAAAAAAGATATGCTCTGGCTTTATCAGCAAAAAAAGTTTGAGAGTCTTGAGGTGATGGGCAAAGCCGGTTTCGTTTTGAGTGAAAAGATGCAGCAGTCAATTGATGAGAACAAAAAGAACAAGGGCGTGAAAACAGAAAAAAGCTCTTCTGAACGCCACATTGCACCTTCCTTGCCTCTTGTCTCTGCCGCAAGCATGGAGAAATCAGCAGAAGAGAAACCGTCTATAGCCGCTCCGCAAAGAGAGCTTAGCGAACTCGAATATTATCAGCAGAGTCTGGCAAATTTGAAAGAAGAGCTTTGCGTGCTGCGAGAGAGCGAAGAGCAGACGCAGACCGCGTGTCTCAACGATATAACGGCGATCAACTACTGGATGATCAAGATCTTGGAAAATGAGAGAGATGCCTGTGCGCTCAGCGATGCGATCAAGCAGATGAAGAGCTATGACAAAAAGTCGGCCAAGACATGCGGACGCAATTCAATGCGCTATATCGAATGGCACGGCCGCATCAAACCCTACGCCGGAAAGAGACTCTTCCAGGCAGAGGCTGCCTGCCACCGCTGATCTAGTTAAATCCCTCGTGCAGATAGCGCGCAGGGAGCTGCAGAAGTAGAGGCGCTTTTGTCCTATCCAGCCACCGCATAAGACGCATAAGCTGCGCTTCATCCAAAGAGGTGCAACCCGAGGTTGCGGAGCCCTTTGCTTTTTCGATATGGATAAAGATGCAAGAG
This sequence comes from Campylobacterales bacterium, assembly GCA_014859655.1. Lineage (GTDB taxonomy): Bacteria > Campylobacterota > Campylobacteria > Campylobacterales > Sulfurimonadaceae. The sequence goes on along the minus strand of JACUTT010000015.1, from coordinate 4,793 downwards.
CCACGCGCTTTGAGGGCACGTTTGTTGTGCCCGACTACAATGCCCAGGCGGTAGAGATCGTCCTCGCGTTGCATATACTCGAAACTGCTAAAGCGCTGCGAAGCCTCTTCGTTTTTTTTTAGTGTAATGATCTGATTGTACTGCGCGGAGCCGCTCTCATCGATGCACAGCGTCGAGGCATCGACTCTTTTATAGTCAAAGGAAAAGGCCTCCTCCTCGTACCCGAAAAAAAGATCCAGGCTGAAAAGACCGGCAGGAGACCTTCCGTCGCCCTCGTGTTTGACCGGCTCATCGTCACGGCGGGCAAAGGCTATCATCCCTTCTCCCCACCCAAGGCCATTTCGCCCCAGATTGACGCGGATCGGCGCAAAGACCTTTTGCCACTGCTTGTCTGATCTTTCATAGGCTTGCATCAGGGCCTGATCACTATCGAAATCCTCAGCAGTAACAAGAAGAAGCTGCTTAGTGCTTTGGGGCAGCGCGATCTGAGCAAAAAGATTGAAGGCAAAAAGAAGGAGTAGGAGTTTTTTCATGATAATAAGGACAACTTAGTTTGATTTAAAGATAACTATAATACCATAATCGTAATTTAACGACAGCATAGGGAATTTAATGGTAATTCGTACCGCAAAGGTAGAAGACGCATCATTTATTGCATGGGCAATTTTAGAATCGTCACGCGCCGGTAAAAAGCAGGGAGTATTTGATCTGATCTTTTCACCTGCTGACAATATCTCAAAGATGCTGGAAACTCTAATTGTAAATGAGATTAAAACGATCTGCCACTATAGCAACTTTCTGATTGCAGAGATTGACGGCGAGCCTGTCGGCGCCTTGTGCGGCTATGACGGCTACAGACTTTCGTGGGACAAGATGAGCGAGGCCTTGAGCAGCATGGGGTGCAAGGGCAACTATAAAGAGCGCATCGCCTCCTATCTTCTGTGTGAACCTGAAATCGATAAAAACACCATCATCCTTGATTTTATGGTTACAAAAGATGAGTACAGAGGTCTTGGCGTTGTCAAAGAACTGGTCAAAAAAGTCCTCCTGAACGCCCGTCTCAAAGGTTTCAGAAAGGCGCAGACCGGCATAGAAATAGGTTCGATAGAGACACAGCTTGCGTATGAGAAGATGGGCTTTGCTGCTAAAGAGCAGAAAAAAAGCGACTACTATTTCAAAGATTTCGGCCGTGCGGGGATCACCCGATATGTTATGGATCTCTAAAAGAGGCCTCATATCGAAACCCTAAGCAGCCTCTCCCTTTTGCCTCCTGCCATTTCCATTGTCATGGCGCTTTTGACGCGTCAGGTCTTCATCTCGCTGCTTAGTGGGATCGTTCTTGGCGAGCTGATACTGCTAGGAGGAGATCTTGTAGCCTTTGTCCCGACAACGCTAGAGCGGCTTTTGTCGCAGTTTGGCGAGGAGTGGAAGATAAAAACCCTCTTTTTTGTCATCATGGTAGGCTCTATCATCCGTCTCATCACTGTCTCCGGGGCGATAGAGACCTTTGTCGTTTATGTGCGTACGAAGCGGATCAAAACAAAACGCAGTACCTTGCTGATGGGCTACTTCGTTGGCATCTTGATCTTTTTGGAGTCTTCTATCACGGCACTTGTCGTGGGGACAGTGACAAAACCTCTGGCCAAATGCTACAAAATCTCCAATGCAAAACTGGCCTATCTCTGCGACAGCACCTCCTCTCCCGTCTGCTCGCTCTTTCCTTTTAACGGCTGGGGCGCTCTTCTTTTGGGCCTTATCGGAGTGCAGATCGCCGAGGGTGTGATCGAGGGAAACAGCCTCTCTTTGCTGGTCTATGCGATCCCGCTGAACTTTTACGCCATTGTGACCATGCTTCTTCTTTTTCTGGTGATCTTTACGGGCAGAGATTTTGGCGCGATGAAGCGGGCGGAGCAGATGGCGCTGCAGGAGAAAGAGGGGTGCGATGTACCCCTGCTTCACGGCGGGGTCACGATGAAAGCGATGTACTATCCCGTTTCCGTGATGCTCTTAAGCGTACCGGTCTTCTTGTATCTCAGCGGAGGAGGGAACATCCTGGAGGGGAGCGGCTCAAGCGCGATCTTTTACTCCGTGCTTTTGACGCTTGTCTTTATTTCGCTGTACTACCGTATGAAAGGGATTATGTCTTTTGAGCGCTATTTCAAAGAGATGAAGAGCGGTGCGGGAGAGATGGTGGGCATTGGCGCGGTTCTGCTCCTGGCCTTTGCTCTGGGAGAGGTGACGGTCGCTCTGAAGACAGGACCCTATCTGGCCTCTTTGGCCGAGGGTCTGTTGAATGTCTCCTATCTGGCTGCTATGCTCTTTGTAATCTCGGCGCTGATCTCTTTTTCTACGGGGACCTCCTGGGGGACCTTCAGTATCATGATCCCGATTGCCCTGCCTATGGCGGCGGTCTTGGATGCACACCTTCCTCTTGTCATCGCCGCCGTGATTTCCGGAGGCGTCTTCGGCGATCACTGTTCCCCCATCTCCGACACGACCATCATCTCCTCTATGGCGGCTGACTGCGATCACATCGAGCATGTCAGGACCCAGCTTCCCTACGCGCTTTTAAGCGGGGGGATCTCTTTGGTTCTGTTTGCCGTTTTTGGGTACTATTATTAATCGAAGAAGCGTATGAAGAGAGCCGCTGCAGTTATGCTTACCGCGCTATTATTTACAGCGACACTCAATGCCGACAAACTTTACAGCCAGCTTACGGTAGGGCCGGTAGGCTCACAAGTGCTTCAAATCGCAGACTGCATCGTGCGCATCGAAGCGGGAAGGAACATAGTTTTGGATGCGATCAGATTTTGATGCACAGCAGCTGGCAAACAAAGAAAAGAAGATAGATTGATGGCAATGTTTAAAGCCTGCAGGCCTGCACTTTATTTGTAATGTAGACGAAAGCCGAAAAGAATTAAACTATCTTTTTTATCTCATCTGAAGAAAGAATAATATTTTGTAAAAATTGTAAAAACTTTTATCTAAATTTCATTTTTTTCTTTGGTTTTGTGCTCCGAGTCGCTATAATTTCGCCAATATATACGCTTGAAAAAATTTCAATGATATTAAGCAATACCAAACATTATAGAGAATATTATGTTTGAAATGCAAACACTAAGGTATTAAGAACCATGAAGCCAGCAGGTCTTGAAAAGATAGGGTTAGAAAATATAGGACAGGTTTTTTATAATCTGAGTTTTGATGAACTGATTGAACATGAGCTTCAAAAAGGCGAGTGCAAACTGGCTTCTAATGGTGCTACTATGGTAGATACCGGTATTTTTACGGGCCGAAGCCCAAAAGATAAATATTTTGTAGACCAGCCTGAATCCAACAAATATATTGCTTGGGGTGATGTCAACAAGCCTATCAACAAAGCAATCTTCGATGAACTTCTTCTCGTTGCCAAAGAACAACTCTCCAACAAAGACGTCTATGTTACCGACGTCTACTGCGGGGCGAGTGCGTCGAGCAAACGTTCCGTGCGTTTTGTCTCTGAGATCGCATGGCAGTCGCACTTCGTCAAAAACATGTTTATTCGTCCCAAAACAGAAGAGCTTGGGAGTTTTACTCCGGAGTTTACGGTCCTAAATGCCTGCAAGGCGGTGAATGATAAGTGGAAAGAGATGGGGATGAATTCGGAGGTCTTCGTTCTTTTTAATATCGAAGAAAATATCTCTATCATCGGCGGGACCTGGTACGGCGGCGAGATGAAAAAAGGGATCTTCTCTATGATGAACTACTGGTTGCCACTGGAGAAAAAATTGGCGATGCACTGTTCTGCCAACGTGGGCAAGGCGGGGGACACCTGCCTCTTCTTCGGCCTCTCGGGAACAGGAAAGACAACCCTTTCTACTGATCCGAATCGTGCCCTGATCGGCGATGATGAGCACGGCTGGGATGATGAGGGTGTTTTCAACTTCGAGGGCGGCTGTTACGCCAAAGTGATCAACCTTGACGCACAAAGCGAGCCCGAGATCTACGGAGCCATCCGTAAAGGCGCACTCTTGGAAAATGTTGTTTCCAATGGCGACGGCGATGTTGACTATACAAACCGTTCCAAAACCGAAAACACACGTGTCTCCTACCCGATAGAACATATCGAAAACCATGTTCCACAACTCAAAGCGGGCCATCCGAAAAATATCATCTTCCTTACGGCCGATGCCTTCGGTGTCCTTCCTCCGGTCTCAAAACTCTCCAAAGAACAGGCGATGTACTACTTTCTCAGTGGCTACACGGCGAAGGTCGCTGGAACAGAGCGCGGTATTGTTGAGCCTGTTGCCACCTTCTCTGCATGTTTTGGAGAGGCCTTTTTGCCGCTTCACCCCACTGTCTATGCAAAGCTTCTCGGTGAAAAGATTGATCAGCACAATGTCAATGTCTATCTTGTCAATACCGGCTGGAGCGGCGGGGTCTATGGTGTCGGCAAGCGCATGAGCATCAAAGATACGCGCGCCTGCATCAACACCATCCTGGACGGCTCGATCAACGAGAGCGAGTTTGATACCACGGTCACCTTCCGTTTGCAGGTGCCGAAGTCATTAAATGGGATCGATTCAAGCATTCTCAACCCGCGCAATGCTTGGGAAGATAAAGAGGAGTTTGACCGTACGCGTGACAAACTTGCCGAAATGTTTATCGAGAACTTTAATCGTTATCTTAACGAAAATAACGAATTCGACTTCTCAACCGCCGGCCCAAAAGTTGAAAACTAGCGAAAGCGGTTTTGCAAAGCAAAAAGTTTCTTCAGAAAACTAGCGAAAGCGGTTTTGCAAAGCAAAAAGTTT
>JACUTT010000060.1 GCA_014859655.1 Campylobacterales bacterium | reverse complement strand
AATCTCATCTCTCTTTTTCCCTCTGAAGGCAGTTGGGGTTTTTAGAGGTGCCCTAAAGTCCCAGGTAGTTTTTCGCCACCATTTTTTGCCTCCATGAGATATGCATCGTATCCATCACGATAAAATGCCTCGAGTCTCTTTGTGACACTGAAGCCAAGGCTTTTGTAGAGATAAATTGCCCCCGGATTGTCGGTGCGTACTTCAAGAAGACTCCGCTTGAAGCCCAAGGAGTCCAGCTCCTTCATCACAAGCGCCATCAATTTCTGTGCAAGCTTGTTGCCACGAAAACTCTGCGCAACGCCCAGAGAGTAGATCTTCGCATCTTTGCGCCGCACCAGAGCAAGCACATATCCGGCGATCTCTCCCGTTTCGCTTTGGGCGAGATAGAGCAGATTGTGGCGGACATGATAGTATAGAGACTGCTTTGACAGCGGGAAGTTCTCTGCGCTAAAGAGTGCCTGTTCGAGAAGATAAAGCCCTCGCACATCGCCAGGGAGTGCTTTTCGCAGTGTCATTTTTGGTAGATGGTGTATTTTGGAATAAGTTTGAACGGACGGTAGGACATTTTGACCTTGCGAAGGTTCTCAAACCCCATATCGTCGCCGACATTGATGTAGGTCACGCCATAGTGCTCTTTGAGCATCTTTGAAAATTCGCGGAAGATGAACTGGGCGCATCCGAGCACCTCAAAGTCCGTTTTTTCGATGATGACACTGGCCGTATCGCTGCGGATACATTCGCCCGCGGTGAAGCCTTTGAGCTCGCCGTTGATGTAGATAACCAGGCCGATGAGGTTGAGCTCCTTGTAGTATTTGAGCATACGTTTGATGGCGTGGCGCTCCTGATGGATCCCCTCAAGAAAAACCTCTGCCTCCTCTTTGGGCATATACTTCACCCGGTCTGAAACCCATTTATTGAAGAGGCCGATGATCTCCTCATGGTGCTTTTCGCTGTCCAGAGGTTCGATTACATAGTCCGGGTAGGATTTTTGAAACTTGTTGATCTCAGTGCGTTTTGTATGGTAGCTGTTGCCGCGCAGATCAATTAGGCTGTTCGCCTCATAGACGTAGTCGACCAGTTTTTTTTCAACGATGTAGTTTTCGAGCATCTCAAACATGCTCTCCGCCTCATCGGCAGACTGTACAAACTCTTCGATCATTGCTGTCTGGACATAGTCGATACGGGAGTAGTAGGGCGAGGTGTTGTTGGCGTTCATGATCTTAAAACAGCGTATCATCGCATCGGTAATGTACTTCTTCTTTCCAAGCGGCGGCAGGAGCATCGTCAGCTCGCCGCCGGTGATCACAAAGAGGCAGAAACATTTGTTGATGACGGCATAGAAACCGCTGCTGTTGGCCAGCCAGATATAGTTGGCGGCAAAGGTGTAGTCGCTGATGTCAATTTCAAGTTTGGCAAGGTACTTTTCCAAAACGGGTTTGGCCGCAAGCGAGAATGGTTTTAAAGAGTGTTTGTCTATCGTAAGATTTGCCATTTTTTCCCTCATTGTTTTAATCTATTTGCGGAATTCTACACCTTTTTTTTGACTTTGTGTCAAGTATTTTAAAAGCCCGCAAAATAGGACTTAATGAGGGTTTTTGGCCAAAGAGTTTTCTGCTTTTTTCGCCTCTGCATTTAGAAATCAATTGCAGACGAAAAAATATTATCTGTAATATACTGAAAAAGTTGTATAGTTGCATTTTTGAAAGAAATTTTTTAAGAAAAAGAGGCGCTTTTATATCGATAAATGGATGGAAATGACAGATTGTACTTTAACATCGGAACAACTTGAAGAGGCGATAAGAACTTACAAAGAGAGTCTGGATCTTGAACCCTATCAGGCTGAGCTAGTCAAGCTGCAGCAGCACATCGAGCGCTACAAGCTTAAACTTATCATCCTCTTTGAAGGGCGTGATGCGGCCGGAAAAGGAAGTGTTATCGGCAGTGTCAGCCGCTATATGAACCCCAAACACTACCGCATCGTCGCCCTTGGCCGTCCGACCGAGGAGGAGCTTACGCAGTGGTATTTTCAGCGCCACATCAAGCACTTTCCCCATGGCAGCGAAGTGGTCCTTTTCGATCGAAGCTGGTATAACCGCGCGATGGTCGAGCCTATTTTCGATTTCTGTACGCCTGCAGAGTATGAACTCTTTATGAAACATGTGGTGCCTTTTGAGGAGTCCTTGGTGGAGCATGGCACCGTGCTGGTCAAGCTCTACTTCAGTGTCAAAAAAGAGAAGCAGGCCCTGCGTTTTGAGCAGCGCCGTCTGGACCCGCTGCGTCAGTGGAAGTTGAGCGAGATAGACCTGCAGGCGCAAAGCATGTGGGAACAGTTCACGCAGGCAAAATACCGCATGCTAAAACAAACCAGCCATGAGAAGGCCCAGTGGAATGTCGTGCGTTCAAGCGATAAGCACAAGGCGCGCCTGGAGACGATGAAACTGATCTTGAACCAGATTGACTATGAGGGGCGCTCAGGCACACTTAATTTTCAAGCCGATCCGAAGATCGTTTTTTCAGCCGAAGATGAGCTTGCCCTGATGGACAACCACCGCAGAGAAAGAGGAAAAAATGAGTAATGCCTTAAAATCCTTCAGAGGTTTTCTCGACACCTTGAAGTACCTCATACGAGAGCCTTCCGTCGTCGGCGCGGAGCACCCCTTTTTTCTTTCACTCAAGCGCGAACTTGACAAGATAGGCGTTAAAACAACACTTTACGAGGGCCTGCTGGTTGCCGAAGGGCACGATCCCAACCGCGGCATGCTCTCTGCGCACATCGACCGTCACGGCCTTATCTGCACCGGCCCAAACGAGTTTCAGTATGCGGCCTTTATGACTCAAAACCGCGGAGACCTTACGGGTGACTCGGTCTCAGAGCAGACCTATATGGCGATCGCAGAGCGTTTTAAACAGCAGTCGGTGCAGGCGTATGACCCCTGGTCGGGAAGCTATCTTGGCCTGGGCGTGATCGACAACGCCTATATTTGTGAACGCCGTAAAAACCTTGTGTTTGAGGTCAAGGGACTGGAGCATCTGCTTCCGGGAACGCCCGTGGCCTTTGTGGACACGCTATTGAGCAAAAACGGTCTTCTCTCTGCTCAGCTGGACAATGTCTTTAGTGCCGCCGTCATCGTTTACCTCTACCGAAGCGGCTATCAGGGAACGGCATTTTTTACCGCCCAGGAAGAGGCAGGGCGCAGCTGGCGTTTTCTTCTGGAGTGGTTTAGACGTTTCAATACGCATACGGACCGGCTGCTGGTGCTTGATACCAGCCCCTATCCCAGCAGGGAACATGCCGAACGTCAGCATATCGTGCTTCGCCACCGCGATGCCAATGCTGTCTTTGAGTCACCTTTGACCAAAGAGATCGAGCAGTGGTGCGAAAAGCTAGAGATCAACTACAGTTTCAAAGACAGCTATCTTGAAGCCTCAAACAAAAAGCTCGAAGATGCCGGACTGAAGAGAACTTCTTTGGGCAGTACCGAGATGGGAAGAATAGTCGTTGCCAGCGAGGGAATGATCCAGGGAACAACCCTTCAGGTGCCGACAACGGGCTATCACACGACAACAGAAACAGTCTGCGCAGACGCGGTGGCAAAGATGCTTCAGCTGCTCAAAGCCATGTATGTTGACAAAATATAAGCCTCAAAGCGATATAATTTTCTTTCAAACAAGAAGTCTAATCAGGAGGAGCCTACGATGAAAGTTGCCGTTCAATGCGAATCTGCTTTGCTGCAGCGAAGCCTGGAGCTTTTTTTGCAGGGCAATCTTAGCTCTTTAAAACAGTGCGATCTTGTTATCCGAGACAGAAAGATCATGGACTCCTACCATACACTCTATATCTCCGGTACAGATGAGTCTGATATCAAGAAACCATTTTCACGTTCACAGCTGTATTTGACATTAGAAAATTTCTATAAAAAGATTTCCGGGATGCAGAGCGTTCAGGCCTTCGAGGAGGAGCGTGATGCAGATACTTCGACAAAAGATTTCAGACTTTTGGAAGAGAAGATCGATCAGTTGAGCCAAGAGTATAAGAAGAGCATTATACAGGCAGTAAAGGCATTTTATGAGTAAATACCAAAGCACGGTTATAGCAGGAAAATATAGGGGAAAAAAGATCGATCTCCCCTCTTTGCAGACAACGAGAAGCTCCAAGTCCATTGTCAAAGAGTCTTATTTTAACACCTTGCAATATGATGTGATCGACTGCAATTTTGTGGAGCTTTTTGCCGGAAGCGGTTCTGTCGGCATAGAAGCGCTCAGCCGCGGGGCAGGGCATGCCTATTTTATGGAAAAAGATCAGAACGCGTTTAAGACCTTGAAAAAAAACATCAAAAGCCTTGGCGAAGAGAATGCCACACTTATCGAAGGGAACAGTTTTTCAACCATCGATCAGGTGATCAAAACGCTCTCTCGTACGAATGAAACAGCATATTTTTATGTCGACCCTCCGTTTTCGCTTCGAGAGGGGATGGAGGAGATCTATAACAAGACCTTTGAGATGCTGGCATCTATTCCGGCTAAGATGGTCGAAATGATCACAATAGAACATATGACAGGACTTGAACTTCCCGAAAAAATAGGCGCCTTAAGACTTAAAAAATCAAAAAAATTTGGCAAGACATCGCTTTCGCACTATCTCTCTTCGTAGAACACCCTCTTCTTCCTTTTTGGTACAACTCTTGCTTTAAGTGAGCTAATCACTCGATCCAGGGAAGTCCATGAAAATACTCTTTATAGCTTTACTCTTTTTAGCCACACTCGAGGCGACCAAGGTCTCCGAAGTCACTCAGGTCGTCGGTGTCCGCGAAAATCAGCTTATCGGCTACTCTCTGGTCGTCGGACTCCAAAAGACCGGCGACGGCACGACCTCTCGCTTTACCCTGCAGTCTATCGCCAACATGCTTAGAGCAATGAACATCGATATGAACCCGAACGACATCCGCTCAAAGAACGTCGCCGCTGTTGTCGTCACAGCAAAGCTCGGCTCATTTTCGCGCCAGGGTGATACCATCGACGTGACGGTTTCGGCCATTGGGGATGCAAGATCGCTTGAAGGCGGGACACTTTTGATGACACCGCTCAAAGGTGTCGACGGCAAAATCTACGCGTTGGCGCAGGGTGCCATAAGTATCGGTGGCAAAAATGAAAGAGGTGCGGGTTCGCTTAATCATCCGACGGCCGGCCTCGTCTATGGCGGCGGTATCGTCGAGCGCGAGGTTCCTCTTGATCTTCACAACCAAGACTATGCGACGCTCAGCCTGAAAAATAGCAGTTTTACCAATGCCGTCAATCTTCAAAATGCGATCAATGGAATCTACCATATGCAAGTCGCTGTTGCGCTTGACCCGAAGTCGATCAAGCTCAAACGTCCTCAAAACAAGAGCATGACTGAATTTTTGGCCGAGGTACAAGCCCTTGACATCGACTATACGCCGCTTCAGCGCATCGTGATCAACGAAAGAACAGGAACAATAGTTGCTGGTGTCAATATAGCGATCTCACCGATTTTGATAACCCACGGTGAGATTACGATCAAGATCGAAGAAGACACCCAACCGGGTCCGGGAAACAACCTGGTCCTGGATGGGGATATTGTTATCGGACTTGAAGACAGCCGTTTGATGGCGAAAAAAGGCAGCTCGACGGTAGCCAATATAGCGCGTTCACTGCAAAAACTAGGGGCCACGCCAAAAGACATTATTTCCATACTCGAAGCAATGAAAAAGGCGGGTGCCATCCAAGCTGAACTGGAGGTCATCTAATGAATATAGACAACTCAGTAGCCTTATATCAGGCCAATGCAAATGTTCCAAAGGCTGAAAAAAGTCTTGACAAAGAGATGTTAAAGGCACAGACGGATCAGTTTGAGGCCATTATCTTGAAGCAGCTTTTGGACGTCTCGATGAAAGACGAAAATACGCTCTTCGGAAAAGATCCCGGAGACAAGATATATAACTCCATGTATCGAGACGAGATATCAAAGATAGGTGCTGGCAGTTTCGGTCTTTCACAGATACTCTTTGATTATCTCAGCGAGGGGAGATAGGCGCTAAACTTTTTCCTTGATCTGCCGATAGTAAGGGATATTTTACTAGAGATACAACAAGGATCTAAAAATGATTTCCAAGATAGGCACAACAGCCATTAGGAACACACAGCAAGAGAGTGAAGCCAAAGAGGCTTCAAAGCGTCCCACTACAATAGACAAGCAGGGGGATACGAGTAAGATTGAACAGTTGAAGAGTTCAATCGAAAATGGAGAGTATCAGCTCGATCTTAAAGCTTTGGCGAAAAAGATAGCGGACGAGATACTCTGATATTAGGAGAAATTTATGTTGTCATACCATCTAAAGAGTGCCGTTTCTGATCTTGAACAGCTGGTTAAAATCAGCGAACAAGATATTGAAGATATCAAACTGGCAAATCATGAGTATCAGTTCGAAAGACGCAAGATCAAAGGAGATATGATCAGCAGTTTTGAGAACAAAAAAGCAATGATCGACCATGAGATCTCTAAACTAATGACGCAAAACCCGAATGTATCTCTGGATAAACTTTTAAATGATGATGAAAATGAATATCTTAAAAAATTAAAAATATCACTTGTCGCCTTGCGAGATGTCAATAAAAAATATGCAAAAATGGTTCTTTCGGTCTCCTCGTTTTATAACAAACTATTAGAGCGTCTCGTTCCGACCGAGATGAACGGTTATACCAGAATGACCTCTAAAAATAGATCTTTTCTAGAGATAAGAGCGTAAGATGGCGTCAATATTTAACGGACTCCACATCGGATACAGCGGCCTAAGCGCTTCGCAACTCGGGATCAACACCACCAGCCACAATATTACCAATGCAGAGACAGAAGGCTACTCGAGACAGCGTGTTGTACAGCAAAGCACGATTCCGCTCGGCACGATCATGCCCGGCGCACAAGGAAACGGGACACAGGTCAAAGAGATCGTTCGTATTCATGATGAGTTCGTTTTTTCACGTTTTCGTTCAGAGAGCCAAACCAAAGAGTTCAGTGATTTTCAGCGTCAGACACTCCAAGAGCTGTCGACCTATTTTCCGGAGATGGAAAATGTGGGTATCAAGTTTGACATGCAGGAGTATTTCAACCTTTGGGGAGACCTCTCTATCAATCCTGAGAACCAAGCTGTGAAGGTCGCACTTGCACAGCAGACACAGGTGCTCAGCCAGGATCTTCAGCAAACACGAACACGCATAACCGATCTGCAAAGCACGCTGAATGATCAGCTAAAAACATCCATAGATGAGATCAATAGGATCGGTTTTCAGATAGCATCGCTCAATCAGGCTATCATCGAGACCGAGTCTATAGCAGGACAGCACGCCAATGACCTTCGGGACCAGCGTGGAGTGCTGGAAGTATCGCTTTCAAAGCTGGTCGATGCTACTATATTTGAAGGAAACCTTACTTCAGATATGCCCGTAAGCAGAGATATTGTCGAAAAAGGCGGAAACTATTCTGTCAATATCTCGGGGTTCAATGTTATTGACGGCAAAACATTCCACCCTATCGTTATTGACAACAAGTTAAATCCGAACGGGTTTTACAAACTTTCATACGAGCGCCAAGACGGGATCCTGATTCCTATGGATGAGGCTCTTCATGGCGGGCGTGTCGGTGCTATACTGGATCTTCGCGGAAGCAGTTTCGATGCGAACGGAGATCTTCAGAACGGACAGCTCCAAGAGATTATCAACCAGATTGACGGCTTTGCGGCAGGACTTGTCGAAAGCACAAACAACCTTTATGCCCAGGGCGCCCAGGAAAAAATGACATCTGATACGCTTGCCCTGGAGGATACAAATGCCCTTGTGAATTCGGGCCTGAATATCAAGACCGGGACCTTTGATATCGTGGCCTATGATATTGACGGAAACATCGCGGCAAGACGCAGTGTGACAATAGCAAGCACGACAGTGATGGACGATTCATCGCCTACTCTTCCAAATGGAAGTGCAAACAGTATTATCGGACAGCTTCGCCTGAGTCAGGACGACAATGCGGACGGCAACGCGACCAATGATATTGATGATATTTTAAATGCAACCTATATTAATGGCCAACTGCAGTTGACAATCAACAATATTGATTTTGCGGGCTATACCTTTGGAATTGTTGACAACCAAGAGAGTGGCCTGGCCTCCGGCACAAACTTTGCCGGGGCAATTGGGATAAGCCGTTTTTTTGAAGGCGACAGTGCAAAAGACATCAATCTTGAGAGCAGTTTACGCGATGATCCGGCAAAGATAAGAGCAAATAAGTCGCCCGTCGACGGAGACAATACATTGGCCAACGATATGCTGCAGCTGCAGTTTGAAAGTGTCAGCTTTTCAGCGAACGGCATTTCAACCAGCAGTAATCTGTATGGCTATTTTGATGCTGTTGTTACTGATGTAGGAACGCGCACCAATGCCGCTATCGCGAGAAGCGAGACAGCGATGGCAAAGTACAATGCTGTCTTGCAAAGTTATGAGTCGATCTCCAAGGTGAACATCGATGAGGAAATGGTCAGCCTTATCAAGTATCAAACGGCATACGGGGCTTCGGCGAAGATCATTACGACGATCGATCAGATGATGGAAACCCTTCTGGGGCTGAAGCGCTGACCTGAAGGCTAGGAGAGGAGAGGATTTCATTCTGCTTCTCTTGTTCTTTTTTAAACCTGCCTTCTTCATAGACTCTTTTATGTTTTCCTTGTAACGTGTTATACTTCTTTCAAAAAATAAAGATTATTCGTGAAAAAACCCTACGTCAGCATTTTTATTTTGCTCTTTGTCTTCACCTTCTCATTTATGGGTGATTTTGTCTATACTGCATCCGCCTATACGCTAGACGCATCATCCATTCTCGTCTCGCCCTCTTTTGCGCACCCCTTTGGCACGGACCGTTTAGGCAGAGACCTTTTGGCCCGTGTGATAGAAGGGGGTAAAATTTCGCTAATCATCGGTGCGGGAAGTGCCTTTATCGCCTCTTTTTTGGGACTGATGCTCGGCGCTACGGCAGGATTTTTGCGCGGTGGAGTTGACAAGGCATTTGTTGTGAGCGTCGATCTTTTCTTGACCTTTCCGACTTTTTTTCTGCTTTTGGCCTTGATCTCTTATGTCAACGCCTCTGTTTTGGTGCTTATCTTCATCATTTCCGTTACGGGATGGATGACAACGGGGCGGCTGATCCGTTCGGAGAGTTTTGCCATCACCTCTCAGCCTTTCATTAAGATACTTAATATCGCGGGAGTGAGCCGGTGGAAGATACTGCTGAAGTACTACGCCCCTTTGCTGGCCCCTATCTATTTTGTTTCGTTTACCTTCGGAGTGGGAGGTGCGATACTAGCGGAGTCCGGGCTTAGCTTTTTAGGACTTGGGATCACGGCGCCGCAGATGAGTTGGGGTGCGATCTTAAGTACGGCAAAATCTGTCAATGAGATCGCCTGGTGGGTCGGTGTCTTTCCAGGGTTTATGATCTTTTTGGTGACCTTCTCCTTGATAAATATATCAAACTACCTGCAAAAACTGAGCAATCAGAAAAAAGCCCTGATCGGTTAAGGAATACAATGAACTCAAAACAAGCCATAGGAAGCAGTATAGTCAATTTGGCCGCTGTAATCATTATCATTGTCGGCCTGATGGCTGCAAAAGATATTGTGGTACCGATACTGCTGGCAATATTTATAACGATCCTGGTCACGCCTTTGCTAAACTGGCTTCAAAAAAAAGGACTGAATAGCTCCTTTGCGATTGTAGGCGTTATCGCGATTTTGATTATTGTGATGACGCTTTTCGGTCTTATCATCAGCGCATCCCTGCACGACTTTGCTTCCAATCTGCCTGAGTATGAAGCAAAGCTCCGGCAGATGCTGTCAAATATAATGGCCTTTTTTCACTCGCTTGGCATGGAATTTTCGGACGAGATGATCTCGAGTCTGATCGACCCGCGAAAAATAGCGCAATTTGCTTCGCAAATCGTAAAGGGCTTCGGTTCTGCTTTGACAAGCGGTCTTGTTCTCCTGCTTCTGATTGTCTTTATGCTTTTGGAAGCCTCTACTCTGCCTAAAAAGCTCAATGCCATTCATATGGATGCTCTCTCACATGCAAAAGATATTTTACACAGCGTTAAGCAGTATATGATGCTAAAAAGTCTCTTTTCGCTACTGACGGGTCTGCTGGTCTATCTGTTCTTGCTCTTTATGGGCCTGGACTATGCGCTTTTGTGGGGTGTTTTGGTCTTTTTGTTAAACTTCATCCCCACTATCGGCTCCATTATCGCTGCCGTACCTGCAGTTATCCTGGCTCTTATACAGCTAGGCTTTGTCGGTGCGATAGAAGTTGCCGTGCTTTTTTTGGTTGTCAACATTCTTATAGGAAGTATACTGGAGCCAAAGTACATGGGGCAGGGCCTGGGCCTGTCCACCTTGGTTGTGTTCATCTCATTGATCTTTTGGGGCTGGGTCTTTGGGCCTATCGGCATGCTCCTGTCTGTCCCCTTGACCATAGTGCTCAAGCTTGCACTTTTTACCAATCCGCGGACAAGATGGATAGCGCTACTGTTGGGCTCCGATATCAAAGCATAATTTTTTCAAACAGTGTATAATAAACAAAAAGGAAGTTATCATGACAAAAGATGAAATGATCAAAGAAGCCAAAAAACAGTTGGCAAATTTTCAAAAAGAGATGGCCGAGCTCAAGACGGCGAGTGTTCATCTAAGCGAAGAGGCGAAAAAAAAGTTTGACATTGGTGCACAAGAGCTTGAAAAACTCTACAAAGAGGCAGACACAAAGTACGAAGAACTCTCGCACAAAGCCGAAGAGAGCTACAAAGAAGCAAAAAGCTTTATGGAGCTGACCAACAAAGCACTGCAGCACTCTTTCCACTACTTCATGTCCCACTACCGCAAAAAAGAGAAGTAAGACCTTCCTGCTATAGCAGGCACAGGGCCTTTACTCTTGCACCATAAACTTCAAGTCGGCGAGTTCACACAGTAGACGGTGGATATGAAATCCGTTAAGAAGAAGCCAACTGCTTGGCTTCTTTAGGATTGAAACGAGAGCTGATGTATGTTCGCGTGCCAGCGGCACAATTATTTAAGTAAAGTGACATAAATAAAGAGCGAAGCGAT
>JACUTT010000014.1 GCA_014859655.1 Campylobacterales bacterium | reverse complement strand
ATTTAAGGTGGTGGATCCTCCGAGACTCGAACTCGGGACCACTCCGTTATGAGCCAGTGGTACTTAATTCTATATTTGTTTCTATCCCTTTATTTCGGCCTATTCTAGGGAGGGCATAGTTTATCTTAATGTATTTAAATATATACTTTTAGATGCAAAGTGAACACCCAAGTGGACACCTGAATATGAAATAGGGATTTATATTATGGCTATTGATCGTGCGGATTATCCTAACAAAGTAGAGAACAACTTATGGGCCAATGAGGGCTACAGTACATTCTTTTATAATTTTATGTATGAGAAGAAACGGTATCGCGGGCTTATTGATCTTGGCGATAAGATGAAGTGGTCCAAGAAGGACAAGATCTCGGCAGCAAAGGCAGAGGTGCTTGCTATCAAGAGCGCGAAGAAAGAGCAGGTCTTGAACCATGATGTTACGCTCGACACTTTTATGGAGAAGTATTTTAGCCAGCAGCCCGCATCGAACTATACCAAGGGGCGCAAGAGCCATTACGAGAGATATGTCTCGCCGGTGTGCGGCAGCAAGAAGGTAACGGAGCTTCGGCAGATGCATGTAAAGAACTCCATCGAGCTGCAGGAGAAGCGCGGCCTTGCACCCCGGACCATAAAACAGACGCTTGAAGTCCTGGCGCCAGCGATGAAGAGCGCTATAGCGAACAGGCTTATCTCGTTTAACCCACTTGATGGCATCCGGATCAAGCTGCCAAAGACAAAGAAGATGGTGACCAACGCGAGTGATGAACTTGTGCGGATACACCAGGCGATCTATGCGGAGTTTGGAGAGGACCCCTTTTATCTGGCCCTGTTCCTGTTTGCATTGCAGGGCAGACGCCGCGGGGAGATACTGACGCTGCGCTGGGAGGACCTGAGTTTTCACAACAGCTACTACATCCTACGCAATACGAAGAACAACGAAGAGCAGAAGATCTTTCTGTCCGACGCGCTCAAAGAGAACCTTGAGAAGTTTAGAGAAGAGAGCGGCTGGGTCTTTACCTCGCGCCGTACGGGAACACACCTCGTGGACATACGCAAGGTAACGAACCGTCTAAAGCGCCGCCTCAAGGATGATAACTTCGGCATCCACTATCTGCGCAACGTGATCGTCTCTGCTATGGCGGAACAGGGCTTTGACACCATTCACCTGAGTGCCGCCCTGGGCCACAACGACCCCAACACGATCAAGAAGTACCTGACGATGAACTACCTGCGCTCGAGTGAGATGGCGAGCGAGGTTATTGCGGGGATTACTAAGCGGTAGAGAGTTATTTCACCACCTCAAACTCATACACGAAAACATAAGGGTTGCTTTCCCAGTCATATGGTTCTTTGTGCAGGAGTTTGTCCCACATTTTTATAAAATCTCTTTTTATTTGTGTCCCAGATTTTACTACTTTGCCTTGTTTGAATTCTTTAACATGTACTCTGATTCTTCTTCTTCTGTTAATCCATCAACCAGATTGAATAAATTATTTATCCATTCGTCTTTCTCTTTTATAGACTCTTCGATTGTATATGGCCTTACACATATCAAATACCTTTGATCCATAGCCTTTATTGTAAACACTTCGTCTGTGCCCTCAAACCTTATCTCGTCTCCTTGAATCATAGGAGTCTCCTTAATTTTTCCAATAGATTTAGATTTCATCTTCTTCCGTCCTTGTGTGCATATCTGCATAAAACCTTTTGCATTCCCCGCATGGATCATAATAGTTATCTCCGGCCTTTGGCTTGTGAATACACCCGTCGCATGATGAGGGCTGAGGGTCTATTGCTTTCAGTGCAGCATCTACCTTTTTATAGCACTCTTCGCAGTTCTTTTGCTTGTCTCTGGCTTTTAGTTCTTGATACTCTTTGATCGCCTCTTCAAGTTCAGCTATTCTTCTATCTGTTTTATCTCTGGAGACATCGCAGTCACTACAGTCGCAGGTTTTTCTAAGTTCTTTGTAGACTTTAAGGGACCTCCTCAATATCTCTAATACTCTCATGCCTGCACCTCCAGCAGGATCTCTTTATATCTAGTCCATGCTCCAAAATGCTTTGCCATCCGCCCGTTACCTCGCTCGATCATCTTGTCTATAGTCTGGGCTGCGTGTTTGAACGAGTAGAGGCAGAATGCTTTTTTGATAACTCTCTCACCCCGTGTGACGGTTAGCATTTTTGATAGCTCGTAACCGTCCTTGTCTTTTGCCGTACCGATCTTCCCGTAGAGAAACGCGGTAAGACGGCCGTACTCTGCTTCGTCTTTGCAGTGTTCCATGAGGTCTTCGGTTGTGAAGTATTTGCCCATCTTGTCTCCTTTCATGCGCTCACTGCTATTTCGCTGGCGAGGCTCTTTATTTTTTGTTTTATCTTTTTGATCTCTGCTACCTTGTGCTCGAAGCTTTGCTCGTTGTGTGCTGCGGCGGATAGCTTTTTGTAGCAGTGGTGGATGCTCATTATCTTGATCTGTTTTACCAGCTCGCGGTCGGTGTAGATGCTGAGCTTGTCATGCAGCAGAAGTCCGGGGAGCGCCTCGTCTCCTGCGAGCAGCATGTCGAACTCCTGGACGTGATGCTCGAAGATCTCTCTGTCGGCGTAGTCCAGGACGATGTTAAAAAGCTCTTCGTGCTCGGCTGCGCTTTTGATGATGTTCATCTCGGCTATGTTGATGAGCCTTGCCCGGCGCATCGGTGTGTGCTGCACGCTCGCCTCGTGTGTCGGGATGTGCTGCGCATTTACCTGCAGCACCTTCGCGACAAAGGGCTTGTACTCGTCCTGAAGCATAGGGCTTAGGGTGCGAAGATACTCTCCGACGTGCTTGAGCGCTTCTTGCTTCTGCGCGGGGACGTTGATGTTGTGCCCGCTGGCGATCTGCGTGATGACAAACTTGATCAGCGGTGTGCTCTGCTTCATGATCGCGTAGAGCTCTTCGATCTTGCCCTCCTTTACCATGTCGGCCGGATCTTTTCCCTCGGGAAATATTATCACCCCGCCGTGGATGCCGTGCGCGCTGAGAAGTTTGGAGGCTTTGAGCGCTGCGTTGATGCCTGGCGTGTCGCCGTCGAAACACAGAAGCACCTGGGCCTGCGCTTTTTTGATGATGTTACAGTGCTGCTCGGTGAGCGCCGTGCCCATTGTCGCGACGGCTGTCTGGATGAGTGCCTGGTGAAACATTACGACATCGAGGTAGCCCTCGGTGATGACGAAGGTGCCCTTTTTGTAGATGTGCTCTTTTGCCAGGTGGTGGCCGTAGAGGTTGCTCGACTTGTCAAAGAGCGGGGTTTGTGGTGAGTTGATGTATTTCGCCCCCTCGCCTTTGGTGATACGCCCGCCGAAGCCTATCAGCTTGCCCCTATGGTTGCGAATGGGAAAAGTTATGCGGCTGTTCAGGCGCGCGTATGTTTTTGCCTTCTCGTCCACCGCAAGCACGCCACACTCGATGGCCTCTTGTGTGTTAAAGAGGTTTTTGTTCAGCTCGGACACTTGCTCTTTTGAACTCCCGCTATAGCCGATCTCAAAGGCGGCTATGCTCTCGTCGCTCACGCCCCGGCTGTTCAGGTAGCCCCGCGTCTCCTCGCCAAGCTGCGAGAGGAAGAAGGCGTTGGTGTGCTCCATGATCTTGGAGTAGTCCTTCGCACTGCTGGTGCTGTCATAGGTGAGCGTGAAGTTCATCGTGTTGGCGATCTCTTCTACGGCCTCGGCAAACTCCAGCTTCTTGAACTCCTGCACAAACTTGATGGAGTCACCGCCAGCGCCGCAGCCAAAACAGTGGCAGATCTGCTTCGCAGGACTCACGACAAAGGAGGGCGAAGTCTCATGATGAAAAGGGCAGCACGCCTTGAAGTTCACCCCCGCCTTTTTCAGCTCGACATAGTTGCTGATAATATCCACAATGTCTATCTGCGTCTTTAGCGCATCGAGGGAAGATGTGCTTATCATTGCGACTTCTCCGCCAGCTCTATCAGCCAGCAGATCACGCCGCTGTATAAGCCTATGGACAAGCAGACGAGGAATGCGGCTTGTATCCAGCCTGTGTCAATATTGAATCTCATAATACAGGCCATGCTATCATCCCGCGAGCTCGCCCGTAGCTTCATCTACTGCGTTAAATTCAATCTCTCTCATAGCTCGACTTCCTTTTTCGTAAGATAAACATCTTCCCCGTACAGGACGTAGTAGTAGCCTTCTTTGCTGCCTTCTGTGACGAAGATGCTGTGTAGCGCATTTTCTATGTGGTCGAAGCAGCGCGCTATTATGGTGCCCTCGTGCGTCACCGTGAAGATGATGCCCTCTTGTGTGATCTGGTATGGTGTTTTAATCATTTTTAATCTCCGAAAACTCTACCATTGCGTCGGCCCGGCTTGCGTTTAACAGCTCTTGCTCGCGTTGTTCTATTTTCTCGTAGAGAAAATACTTGTCCTCGTGTTCCAAGAAGCTCATCGAGATCGTCTTGAAGAGCGCTTTGAGTTCAAATCCTCCCATGATCTTGATCGCTTTTGCGCGCTGTTTCAGTTCTGCTTTTGTCACTTTTTGATCTCCTCTATGAGTTTCATCGCGAGGTAGTACATGTCGTCGCTCACGTCTTTTTGCAGGCCGACCTCTTCGCTTATGGCCCATATCAGCTTGATGTAGTCGAACTCGCACAGCTGCTGCATGATGGGGTCGAGCTTCTTGTCTGCTGCATCTTGAAACTCAAGATAGAGAAGATAGAGGCCGAGTACCTCCGGGCTTGTCGAGTGCTCGGGGATCATCTCTATCATCTGGGCGGTGTGGCCCTTCTTGATACGGTCGAGATCGGCCAGGCTCAGCTGTGAGAAGATCGCATCTGTCTGCGCTGTTATTAGATCGAGGCTCGTTTCGATCTGTGCTATCAGCTTGCGCTTGCTGTTGAGCTGTTTCTTGTCATCGGTGAGGTTCACCGCTGTATGCACTACATCTTTGAACTTGCGCACCTTGAGGATGCCGCAGGCCATGTTGAACACGACCAGGTGTTTGATCGCGGGTGCGCTTAGGCGCTTATAGGCACGGGTTTGAATTTTAGTCACTATGTACTCCTCTTGTTACCATCTTTATTATCCCTCTCCAGAATACCTGGGCTTCGTCCTGGGATGTCAGCAGGTTATAGTCGCAATCGACCAGTGCGGATATAGGGTGCATCATCGGCTTTTCTACCTCCTGGTCTTTTGCATCATTTATGAGCTTGATGAGATGCTCGCACCCATCGACGAAGTTCATCTCTGCCACCTCTTCTACCTGCGCATCGGCATATATCCGTGCCGGTGTTATACATGGCTTCATAGGTTCCCGTCTATCAAGCGCCTTGCAAACAGTTCCGCCGACCAGTCTAGCCCCGCCATATCTGTGTCGTTGTCTATAACCCAGTCGTAAGGGAAGCCGTCTAGTCCCTTTTCAGAAAGGTGCTCATCACCGCTGCTTGCGCCAGGGCGTACTATATTTACTGTGATGATGCGCGCTGCGGTATTGCGCATCAGGTACTGGTACTCTTCTTCAAATCTGAAATCGGGCACGATGGTAGTCTCTGCACCTAAGAGAACGGCTTTTTCAAGAAGCAGCTCTCCCCACACGTTTTTGCCGAACTGCTTCTTCATGGCTTCTGTTCCGAAGCGCTGCAGGATCACACGCGCGTTTGTCTGTGCGAGCATGCCATTTTTTGGCGGGAGTGTTATCGGCAGCTCTGCATTTTTAATTAGCTCTAGCTCGTCTAGGCTCATCCCCAGCGTATCGGCGATGATCTCTTTCATCGGGTCGGCAAAGCGGATGATCGTTCCGCCGGTGTGTGCCTGGAGCATTTCGGCAAAGGTGTCTTTGCCCTGGCGTTTTTTATGCCCTATCAAGATTATGTGTTTCATGGGTTTCCTTTTTTGATGTGATCTCTTTTCGTTTCTCTTTTTGCTCTTTTTCGTAGATACGGAACTTCTCTATGTTCTTTTGTCGGTAGGCCCTGCGCGCTTCACGTTCTGCTTCTTTTTGCGCTTCGGTGCGCAGCCCTGCTTTTTTCTTCTGCCATTGCAGCTTGCTGTAGGCACGGACGTTCTCTTCGTTTCGTTTTGCCCAGTCTCTTGTTTGCGCGTTGCATCGCTCTTTGTTGTCGATATAATACTGCTTGGAGTAGGCCAGCTTCGCTTCTTTGTTGAGACGGTAGTGCTCTTGCTGATAGAGACGCTTTGCTATCTTCTGCTCTTCTGTAAGTACGGCCTTTTTGCGCGGCTTCTTTGGGGCTGCCTTTTTCTTCGCCGGCTCTTTTTTAACTGCTTTTGGCTTGACCGGCTTTAGAACCTTCGGCTTCTTTGGCTTCTCGTTTTTTACGATAGGCGCTTGGACCTGCACCTCTTTTTCTACGCCTGCCGGAAGCCTGGCCCTTTTCTTAGTGCTCACAAAGAGAGGCTTGTCTCCAAACATCTGCTCCGGCTCTACCTGGGGGATGAGCTTTTGCATCGGTGAGGGTGTCATGCCGAGTTCTTTGCACTTTTCAAGATAAGAGGCGTAGGCTTGCGGTGTCATCAAAACCCCTTTGGCAGGTAGAAGTTGTCGATCATGCCCTCATCTCGGCGGATAACCAGGGCATCATTTTGAGTAATTAATAGCATTACTCCTGCAATGACTATTGCGACTAATAAGACAATGATGATTATCCATAGTGAAAGTAGGCCTATTATCCCAGCACTCATAATGACACCGCCAGTTCTTTGAAGCGGGCGTACTCTGCCTTGCCTATCAACAGGTTTGTAACCTTATGAAATATACTCATGTTATCTTCCATAGTTTTGTATGAATAGAAGGCTATCTCGCAGTTCTTGTTTTCTTCGAGACTAAAGAAAGTAACATGAATGTCAGCCTCTTTTATAGGGCCGCCCGTTTTGAAATCAACACTTACTAGAATATGTGAATTCCTAATAATTCCAATAAGCCCGCCCGCTATGTCTCTCATCTCTTCCACAGTCGTATGCTGGTATGCTTTTGGATCCATCGCATAATTAGAAACTCCATAGAACCTTGATTGTTCTGCCATCTATAACTCCTCGATTGTGATTTTGTATCGTTTGTTGTACTCGAAGTTTCTGTCCATGAAGCGTCCGGCGCTAAGACCGTTGAAGAGCATCCCGCCGAAGCCCTCCTCTACATTGATGGTCTCAACATTCTTTGTCTTCTTCACGATCTCGGGCTTCACACTCTTGATCGCACAGATCTCGTCGCGGGTGATCTCTTTGGACAGGTATTTTTTGTAGAGCTCTTTTTGCAGGCCCTTGTCTTTTACTCGCGCGATCTCTTCGAGCACGCTCAGGCCGATGTTATGCTGGCCCTCTTCCATGTCTCGCAGGATCTCTTCGTCCAGGCGCAGACAGCTGAAGGCTTTGGAGATGTAGCTCTGTGTTTTGCTGATCGCGTTGGCGAGGTCCTGCTTCTGTGCGTATTTGCCGCTGGCCCATAGTTCGCCGATGAACATAGCTTTCTCAAAGTCGCTCAGGTCCTCGCGCTGGATGTTCTCGATGAGGGCCAGCTCGTTGATCTGCTTTTCGTCTGCTGCGAGGATGTGCGCTTTTATGCTCTTGAGCCCCAGTGTCGCGCAGGCTCTATAGCGGCGCTCTCCGCTGACGATCATGTAGCCCTCGCCTTTTTTCACTACCGCTATTGGCTGGATGAGCCCCTGCTCTTGTATGCTGCTCGCCAGTTCCGCGATGTTGTCGAAGTTTTTTCGCGGCTGCTCCGGGTTTGCATACACCCGCGATAACTCCAGCTCCGCAAAGGGGCTGATGCCGCTTGTGCGGGTCTTGCCGGCAACGGCAGCGTTAATCGCGGATAAGTTCATCTCGCACCCCTTCGATCTCGTCTTTGGCAATGTGCGGCCACTTCGTGCTGAAGATGCTTGAGCCCCGGCCCATTGAAGTCTTGTAAATCTTGCGTGAGCGCACTATCGTCTCAAGCATTGTGATCTCGCTCTGCGCTATAGCGTCTTTGATGATCTGAAAGTTTTGTGTGAGCGGATGGACGTTATTGAGCACGACGTGCAGCCGCGCTTTCATGTTCAGCTGCTCCAGCACGCCCTCGAAGGTCTTGAAACCCAGGACTTCGGTAATGCTCTCGCTGATCGGGATGAGAACCTTGTCGGAGTGTTCTATTGCTGTTCTGTTCATGTCGCTGTCAAACCCTCCCAGGTCTATGATGCAGATCTCATCTTCTCCTACGCTTGCTATAGCGCCCAGAAGCTCGTCTACGTTTTGAGGCTGCTCTACGCTTAGCGTGTTGCCGCCGATGGTGTTGATGAAGAAGAGCGTCTGCTGAAAGTCAAGATCGATGACCCGCGCCTTCGGTGTGAAGCTGTGTGCCAGGTGCCATGCGAGTGTGGACTTGCCGACGCCGCCTTTGGTATGTGCTACTGTAATTATCATGTCTAACCCTTTTGTGTCCAGTCTATAAGTTTACTGTGCGCGCTGTGCCTAAGTGGGTAGTTTATACTTACCCCTTACTCACCAGGTGCGCAGGTTTTTCCCGCGGGAAATTTCCTCACTCGTCACGATCGCATAGCGTGCGGTCGTTGCAATATCTTTATGCCCTACGTCTTGGCGTATGTGTTCAAGACTCTGTCCGAGCTGGTGCGCTGCGGTGATGTAGCCCGCTCTAAAGCTGTGTGTGCTGTAGAGTTCGCCCAGGATCTTGTGGATAAAGCTGTTCATCATAAACTTGAGCGCGGATGCCGTCATGGGCGTGTTCGAGTTGTTGCGCTTGAATAGCGGCCCGCCGTCAAGCGGCAGGATCTTCTTCAAAAACTCTACCTGGACACGATCACTGTCAAAGCTTATGAGCCTCGACTTGCGGGTCTTGGTCCTGTTTGTCAATGAGAACTCATTGTGCGCTATCATCTGCTCGACGTCTTTTGCGCAGAACTCTACGATCTCGCTAACGCGGCATCCGGTGAGATAGAGCAGCGTAAAGGCGCTGATGAGTTTCATCTTTGTGCCCGACTGAAGATCGAGGCTTCTATAGACTGCTGCAATGAGCCGGTCGTACTCTTTTTTTAATATGGGCTTTTTCGCTCTTGTGGTTCCTCTTGGTCGCATAGGTTCTCCTTTTTTTTAAGCTCTCGCACATTTTTGTTTCAGTACAATTGCTCAATCATCCGCATATTCGAGTATGCGGACTGATGAACAATCTTTTATAAGATCTGTTGTGACAGCTTGTACACTGCGTTCTCAAAACGGTCGAACAAGCTGTTTGCTTTTTTAATTATCTTCGCCATCTTCTATCTCCTTTCTTAGTGATTTTCCCATCTCGCACTCCATCATTTTGACCTTTGTGACGATGCTCCAGAGTATCGCCGAGCAGCCTTTGACCGTGACCTCTTCGCCCACGACTTCCAGTTCACTTATGTTTTTCTCAACGAGCATCAGCATGTTTTCAATATCCACGAGCGTGTCACGGCTCTCAAATACGATCTCTTTTAGTGTTTGTGCCATCTCTTAGTACTCCTCTTTTTTAATTTTCTGCATAACTCGGATCACAACCAAGTTCTCTAATTGCTACAATCACTTCTTTAGGTAAGGAGAAACAACCATCGTAGTCACAAAGCTCTTTTCCTTCGAATTTAAGAGCTCCTCCTTCTCCATAATCATCATGCTCAAAGTATCCATGCCCTTCTTTCGAGTCTATAAAGACTTCCCATTTTCCAGCTTTTCCTACTAAGTCGAATGTGTAGCCCATTTTCTAACTCCTTTCCGTAAAGATAACCGGAGCAAGCACGGTTGCGCCGTTTTCATTGACCAGGAGCATCTCTGCACCTTTTGTGGCAATTTTATAGTCAGCATGTCTTCTTTTAAACTCTGCTCGACTGATATAAACTCTTCCGTCTTTCACTTCATACATTATATTAGCCCCTCTTTTCTCAGTAATTTTTTATGCTCTTTGAATTGTTTTTTCGCATCCTCTAGTGAGGCCGCATATATCTCTATTTCTACATAATCAAGCACTTTTACCTTGTCCGCTGCCTTTAAAATAAAGTTCCCGTTCAATGAAACTATGACCGCATATTCTTCATTTCTCATTTTCTGACTCCTTGTTGATATGATTGATAACTTCATCAATGATTAAGTTATTTAAGAACTTTATCATTTTTGATTAAGGATGTCAAGTAAAATATCATTAAAGATTAATTTATGCTATAATTAACTTCACGATAGATGACATTTTTCAAATATATTTAAGGGAAACAATGAAGAAACAAGAGTTTGATAACTTATTGAAAGAAATTAATTTAACAAGACAACAATTTGCAGATTTAACAAAACTATCGTATGGAGCAGTGAGCAACTGGAATGATGAAAAAAAGCCAGTACCAGGATGGGTTAAAAGTTGGCTTGAAAACTACATCGAACGCAAAAAGCTCGAAGAGCTGCAGAAGATCCTGGGGAAGAGAGAGGCCTGATATTTGCATGCTGCACTAGCGATACTGCTCTTTATTGTTGCTCTTCTGCATATGTTATTTGTAGACAGAGAGCAGACAGGGAAAATAGACAAGATCATAGAAAACTCCCGATTTCCCCGCATAAATACCTACTTGCTGACCGCATTGTTTTTGATGTATATTGTATTTTGGATATGGAACTGCGCTAAATTCTCCATGTTTGTCACCAGCCTATATGCGTTCTCACGCTATGAGCTGCTTATCGACCTGGCGTTATTTGCAGTGTTGATCTATGCCGCATGGAAGGTTTTAGTGCTTGTCTTGCTGAATCGTGACCGCAACTAAACATTTTGTCTGCAAGAACCTGCTACAATAGCCCTCAAACACACTAAAAGGGTTAGAAAATGCGAAAAATTACACTACTATGTGCAAGTCTTGGCTTGCTGGCGAGCCTGCAGGCTAAAGATAATGTCTTTGTCGGTGTTCAGACAGGCATGAGCTATAGTAAGTCCTCATATACAAGCTTCCTTGGCAACGAGCGCACGACACGCAACAGCGGCACCTACCAGACGGCACACATCGGAAAGTACTTTGACGCGCATCGCGTGTCGCTCAGTATGCAAAGCAGCGAGATCGGCTTCGCGTATGACTACATGATCGATCTTGAAGATCAGAAATTAACGCCCTACATCGGCACCGGCCTCTCATACTATCGCCACACATACAACAATGGGACCAAGGATACAATCTCCAGCTTATCTGTGCCTATTGCCCTGGGCTTCACCTATCCTCTTGACGATCGCTTCGAGCTTGACGTTGGGTTTCGCTATACCACATTCATATCAAGCAGCGGCAATCATAGCGACGGACTTGTAATGGCAGAGCAGGAAAGTTCATACGGCTACCACATCGGGTTCAACTACAGCTTCTAATCCGCTGCGCCAAAGAGGGCCATTCTCAGAAACTCTTTGGACGTGCAATGGTGCGCACGAAAACACAAAAAGCCCTTGCGGAGCTTCCTACGCACGCTTTTTTTCCCGCAAATCCCGTAAAACAGACACTTTCACCCCGAACCGCCACAAACTACCCCGGCCCTCACCCCTGCCAAAACTCGCCGCCATTTGAAAATTTTTTTCTCTTTTTTGGGGTCTTTCCGATTTTTACCGAGAACAAGAGGTGTTTTGGAGGTAGCTTTTAATAAAGAGAGTTGAACAGGCGATATCTTGTGCTGAAATGGTCGTTTTTTCGGTAGGAATTGGGGGTTGAGTGGGGAAGTGTGGATTTTTTCGGAAATTACGGGTTTCGGTTGGGGGTGTTTGCGGGAGATTTTTGCAGATCAGGGAGATCCTGGCGGGTGCGATTGGAGCTTTGGCGGTGATGATCGGGCGAGATCTGGCCGTTTTCGGGCGAGAACTGCTCATCGGACGGCTGGTGCTGCTCCCGGTGAAATATTCTTTAAATGTTGGTAAATCGGGCAAAAAGGTATTAATTTACTTATTTAAATACATTTTATTTAAGTTTGGCGGCCATTCTCTTAAGAATAGATGGTGCTTTAAGGTTCGGAGTGCTTTTGAGGGTGAAACGGCTTAAGCTTTGGCGTGAGCACGTGTGATCTGCAGCGCGTCCGGGAGGCCCTGCTTTTCTGGTTTTGGTGCAGGCTGGATCGAGGGGGAGGGTAATTCCCCAGGGGGCCAGCTCTGCTGGAGTATATATGGGGTATTTGCCCTATGAATATTTGAGTTTCAGTGAAAAATAATTTTCAAATGGCGCCGATTTTAGGTAGACTCGAACGCAACCGAGCTAGACGCGAACGCAACCGGGGGGTAGACGCGAACGCAACCACAATAATAATACCAATACATTATCTATAAAATAAAAAAAGAGATTTCTGTTTTTACTTAAAAGCTTTGGTCCTGTCTTTGGGCGGACACATGATTTATAATTTAAATGGCGCCGAATGGTTTAGAGGCGGGTGTGCTCTATTTTACCTACCACTTTTCCTACCAGCTTGAAGTCTTCACAGTCTGCCTTGATCTTAGGGAAGATCGGGTTATCTGAGCAGAGGGTGAGCTCTTTACTCTTTGGATCAATAAAGACGCGCTTCACATAGACCTCTTCGCAAAGGTACAGAAGAAAGACATCTCCATCAGTCGGGTCGATGATGCTGCTATCGATCAGGATAATATCTTTGTCTTTGATCGTCGGGTTCATAGAGTTGCCGGCAAAGTGTATCGCCTCGATAGCACTGCTATAGCCTGCGACCATTTCATCCGGAAGCGAGATGAAACTATGGCTGGTATTATTTACGACGCCGTGCGGAAATACATAGTCGTTTATATCCTTGAAATACGGAATAGAAATATTTTGATGCAGAAGTGCATTGGTAACAGAGATATCTCGCAATAGCAAATCTCCCTTATTTTGCATCATTTCTCCCTTTCCATCCGCTAACCAGTCGTAATTAAATCCGTACTTGTTAGCGAGCAAGAAAACGTCTTTAGGCTTGATATTAGGGGTAGTACCCTGCTCCCATGCCTTGATCTTACCGTCGGTACAGCCCACTATCTCGGCCAACTTCTTCTGGCTTATGCCACCTAATACTTTGCGAACTTCTCGTATTCTATCGGCGAGGTCAGACACAACTTATCCTTTTTTATATAAATTTAATACTTAATTAATGTCTTTAAGTATAAGATACGGGATATTAATGGATATTTACACTTCTATTATACACTATTTACGGAGATTTAGGGCTATGTGCGCAAATATTTTTACAAAAAAAGAGGTTGAGTCTTTACTCAAGGTATCGGTAAACACTGTAAATAGCTTGATTGCGAGCAAGAAGCTTGAACATTTCAAAGTAAATGGAAAGGTCCGCGTTTCAGAGGACCAAATTAAGAATTATTTGAACTCAGTCGAAGTAACACCACTTTCATGACGTTCAATTTACTCACCAATCAAAAGAAAGCTATGGAATGGGGTCTCTCTATGAGGGCCTGTTTTGGAATGTGCAAGTTTGTAGATCTTGCATCCTGGGCCGACGCCGTGATCGTAGATAATAAAACTTACTACGTCCTCTACCGCTCAAAACTCCTTGCAGAGATACCCATTGTTGGCAAGGGCTTGAATGTCGCCTCAAAGATCATCAAGGAGCTTGAGGACAAGGAGATCATCGAGTCGGTCAATAAGTCCACCTCCCCGGCCTACCGTTTAACGGATAAGGGCCGTGAGTGGATCGGGGATACAGTTTCAGCCCCGGCGAGCGAAAAAGCAAATGTCGCAGAACCCAAGAAGTTCTCGTTCCGGCTCAAAAGAGAACTGGAGTTTGATGATCTTACTCCTCAGTACGTTGGATACCTAAAAGATGGATGCGCAGATTATGCAAAGGCCAACGGATTTAAAGCGAGTGAGTATGATGACTTCATCAACCAAAAGCGCTCAGTTGGCAAGGCGCACAAGGACTGGGCCGCAGCGTTTAAGACCTGGTGTTCAAACGCCAATAAGTTTTCAAAATCATCCTCACAAAAAGGAAGCAGCAACTCCAGTAGCTACTTCGGTGCGCTGTGATGATCCGCATCCTTAATGATCTTGCACTTTTAAAAGAGGTTGATGAGATCGAGGGTGCTCTTTACAGTTCTTCGGAGCTTAAGCAGATGTTCCCCGAGAAGATCGTCGTTATCCGCCACACCTCCTACATCTACCGCGATGTACTGTGTGAGATAGCCCGTGAAAAGGTGACACAGCTCGATGACTACATCCCTCTTGGTGAGCTTGTGGACAGCCTTTCTGTACACAAAAGCCTCATCAAAGAGCGGATAAACTTTATGAAAAAGACGGGCACATCGCTCTTTGAGTACACGATGATCTCAAACATCAACTTCATAAAGCTAGATGAGGAGTTCAAATACCTCTTCCAAAACTTCCAGCCATTCCTGGCCAGCTTCCAAGATACACAGAACCTCGTTCACTGCCGTCTGCTTGGCGACTTGAAAATAGGATTTTACTAATGAGCAATGAGAAATGGATAAACAGCGACGCTCTCTACAGAGAGTTTGGCATAGCCAAAAGCACCCAGGCGAAGTACCGCTCCGAAAAGAGCATCCCCTACACAAAGATCGGCGGCTTTATCTTCTACAGCAGAGAGAAGATCTACGCCTGGTTAGAAAAACACAGCTTTGAAACACAGGAATAATTATGAATGATCTAGACAACACACGATTCCTTATTTTAGCCTCTATCCTTGGTGCCAATGACTTTGGCAGCATAGACCTTGATGTCGTTATGGCCAGCGGAATAGGCAAAGAGTGGTTTGAGGATGAGGCCCAGGGATCTATGTTCGAAGTGATGAAAATCTGCTATGAGGGCAGTATCTCTTTTGATGACAGCACGATTATGTCTTACATGAAGAAGGCTGGTATAGCACACCCCGAAGCCCTATTTTTAGAGATACTATCTCAAAAGCAGGTCCCTCAGAACATCCTTATGGAGCATATCTACTTTTTAAAAGAGGATTTTCAAAAACGGATGCTGCTGCGTCTTACTGGCGAGATCACAAAGATGCTCCAGGACGAAAATATCGAAAGCGATGCAGTGACTCAAATGGTGCAGAACTCGATCGACAACTTCGCCAGTATGAACAAGGGCTCATCTACCCGCCGCTTAAGCGAAGTGCGAAAGCTTAGAAAGTCACGCCCGCCCGCAGAGCGCATCAAGACCGGCATCCCCTTTATCGACACAGTACTTACAGACAAACATGGAGGAACGGGCATCCGCAACGAGGGACTTTTCTTTATCAGCGGCAAAAAACAGAGCGGTAAGACCTTTATCCTGACGCGGATCATAGAAAACATATCTATGACCTTGCCGGTTATGTTCGGGAGCATGGAGTTCGGACAGGACCTCTATGACGAAAACATAGAGCAGCAGCAAGAGGAGCATACCTTTGAGGGGAACATAGAAAATATCTTTACCTTTGATGATATTTATGATGTCAGTGGCATTATCGCAGAGATACGCCTGCAGCATAAACTCTATGGCATCAAGCTTGTAGCCCTGGATAGTATGATGAGGATGACCAACGCAGACCCCGATCTAAAAACGGACGAGCGCCGAATATCTGAAATGTTCTCGCGCCTGGGCAAGCTCTCCAAAGAGCTTAAGGTACCGATCATTGTTATCGTACAGAGTTCAAAAGAAGATCTTAAATCCAGCATCATTTCAGTCAAGGGAAGCATGAACGCAGACCATGAAGCTTATGTGTGGTTTCACGTTGTCAAGACCAACGACAAAGAGCCGGACAACGAGATGCGCACCATCTTGTGGAACAAGAACAAGGACACGCACAAACACCCCAAGCAGCACCTGATGTTTGTTCCGGAGACGAGCGACTTCTACCGTGTCGATATCGATGAGCACGGAAAACCTGCAAAGGCCCTGGACAGTTTTAGAAAACCTGCTCCGAAGGTGATAGAGATCTCATATGAGACCATCACCGAACCCATGGACGAGTTTATCAGCGACCCTGATAAACCTCTATTTTAAAAACAAGGAGTCAAGTGTGACCACCAAAGAGAAGAAGAAGCTAAGAGAAAAACGAAAATCAAGACAAAAAAAGGAGAGTTAAATGGCAAATATAGGCAGAGTCTATCAAGACAGTTATGTAAACAAGGCCGGTGTGAAAACATCAATGATCACTATGGATATCCGTACATTGAGCTTTAGAAAGAAGTTTACTATAGCGGTAAATAAGCTCAAATACCCTGACGGTGTGGTAAATTCAAACATCGTCCAGGGCAAAGAGGATCATCCGGATTATCATATCTGGTACAACATGAGCAACCGTGGCGAGTCCATTCCTTCTGAGATCGTAGGAAATGTGCGCAACGCCGTGAGCGATAACGGCCTGGCCTACAAGCGCGCCACACTCTTTGACCCGTTCTTGTCAAAAGAGAATATTTACTTCACCCTGTTTAGCGTAGATCAGGAGAAGAAGATCGACAAAGACCACCTCTATAATGTCGTATGCCAGCCATACCGAAAGATGAACGACAACAGCAGCGAGAGCCGCCCGTCAGAGCCAAGCTATGACTACCCGCCCTCAGATAACAACGTAGCTGATGATGATGAAAATCCATTTTAGTAGATGAAAAACGAACTTGAGTTAGCCCTTGCAAAGAAGAAGGCCGAGCCTATCCGCCTGGCGATGTGCCGGAAGGATCTTCTTCATTACTCCCGGTACATATTTGAGACCGAGTATGAGACCCCGCTGCTTGAAGCCTGGTACCATCAGCTGCTATGCAATGCGCTTCAGCGTGTTGCCAGCGGAGAGGTTACACGCCTTATCATAAATATCCCGCCCGCCTATGGCAAGACAGAGTTCGCAGTGCGGCTATTTGTATCTTGGTTCTTGGGCAATGCCCCAAAAAAGAGAGTCATCTACACCTCCTATAGCGACGATCTCGCCACAAAAACACCCGGCGAGGTCAAAGGACTCATCACCTCAGAAGCTTATAAAAAAGTATTTCCCAATGCTTCACTTGGAAAAAAAACGGCCGATAAAGAGTGGTATCTTGAAAGCAACGGCGGGATGTTCAGCACGACGGTGGGCGGAGGTATTACCGGATTTCACGGCAATATCGTCATCATTGACGACCCGATGAAAGCGATAGAAAAAAACTCAAAGGCCACCCGTGACCTGGTGACGAATTTTTACAAAGGCTCGATCACCTCGCGCCTGCGAAAAGACGATCCTAACAGTGCGATCATCGTTATTATGCAGCGCCTACATGAAGATGATCTTGTCGGCTACCTGCTCAAAGAAGAGGCCGATATCTGGACACACATCAACCTTACGGGCATCGAGGAAGAGCCGCATATCTATGACTTCTTCGACTACCACTACAGCCGCGCTGCGCATGAGCCTCTTAACCCGCATTTTGAAGATGCGCAGAAGCTTGAGCGCCAGAAGCAGGTTATGAAAGAGGACTGGTATAGCCAGTATATGCAGGACCCGCGCAGGATAGAGACAGGGTATGTCCTTGATGAGGACTTTGTGAGCGTTGCCACCTGGGAACTTAGCGAGGATAACAAGTGCATCAGCATCGACCCTGCGCAAAGCATCAAAGAGACCTCGGATAACCGGGCCATAAGCCTTGTCGGTGTCGCGCTTAACGATGAGAAGATAGAACTCTTCAACGTCTATGGTACCTGGTACGGCAAGTGGAGCAATGAAGAGTTTGTGCGCCAGATCATTGAAGTGATGATAACCAACCCTGGCGTACCGGTGTTCATGGAGAGCTCAGGCGGCGGTATCATCACCGATCAGTATCTCAAAAAAGAGATCCAGAAAGTGAACTACCAGCTAAAACTCGACGGACGCGCCATCATCACCAACCGGGTCACACTCTTTAACCCGAAAACAAAGATCTCCAAAAACCAGAAGATAGACCAGAGTGTTACCTGCCTAAAAAATCATCAAATACGTTTTGTAGTCGGCGGCGAAGGGCAGGAACAGGTCAAGCTAGAGTATAGAGGCTTCCACCCTGAAAAAGATTCCAAAGCCGATGACTGTATGGAGACGATTGCCAATGTCGTTGTAAACGCTTTTGTCACGGCTAAAGCCCCGAGTAAAAATAAAACCGTCAGCATGGGCCGCGATGATGTCCGCAAAGGCCGAAATAAAACATCATGGAGATTGTAAACCCGCTACATAGACTGCCCACTTAAGCAAAAAAATAAAGCTAATATTTTTCTCATAATCAAAAGGTAGCTTATGAGAAAAGTAACACTCAACATCGCTTCGCTTTCGCTCGTTGCGGGTGACACCATAACGCTGAAACTTATCAACAGCGTCGGCTCGCCATGTTACTCTCGCAGCGGCTACACTATTGATCAGAGCTTTGTCTTGGCTGCCGATGTATTTGAAGTTGAGCTCAAAGAGACCGACCTTGTTGGCATCGTATCGAGCTATCAACTTACCCTTCCCTCCGGGTTAAAATTCAACTTTACCGTTCCCCCATCCCTTGAAAATATACCGCATGAGCTTTTGTCGCTAACCCGCCTGGCCTGTTACGCGGACATCATCAATCAGAATACAAAGCAATTAGATTCTGAGTTTATAAAACAGCTCGATCTTTATTTCACGGGGGAAAATCCGCGCTTTTCAAGCGTTCAAAGAGATCTTGTCGAACTCTATGAGTATTACGCCGACACGGTTCACGCAACACCATCCACAATCGACATCATGCAGATGATGGACGAATATTTAGCAACACTAGGAGTCTGATATGGCAGAAAGTTTTATAGAGAGCGTTAATAAGATTAGTAAGAATCTTGATGCCGTAGTGGCGACAAGCGATTTGTTCAGCCCGGAAGTGGTTGATAAACTGGCAGCATTGTCAAATGTGAACCTGACATTAATCATCGAGGATTTCCAAAAGGGGAATTACCTTGGAAATAGAAAGATTGATATCGATCTTGCGCTTAACAACTTGAGCCTTGTCGAGCTCCCGGCTTATAGCCAGGCTGATATTGTTCTGGTGAGCGGAGTAAAGCTTGAGATGCCTTTTGACAATGGCGCAGGCGGAGTTCTTGAACTTACCTCCCATGCAGACATTAAGAACTATATCACAAGCCATCTGCTTTATGCGCAGGTTGTTGATACTGAGATTGTAGTTGCCGAAGCCTTCGGTGATTTGCCCACTATGATCCGGGTACGCGATGCTGACGGAAAAGCTAGCAACATCGAGCGCATCGAGCTACATGTCTATAGCGGAACCGTAGTGGATACAAAGCCAGTCTATTTTTGGGCAAAGACTACGTCAAGCCTCGAGACACTTGCCAATAGAATCGGTGATATTATCCAGCTCGGAAATGATATCGACAGTATTGTAACCCTTTCACAGCGTATCGATGAACTTATCGCACTGCAGGTAGAGATCGCAAAGATCATTGCCGTGCATACCGATCTTGCTTCGGTCGTAACGACTGCCGGAAGCATAGCCTCTGTAAATACCCTGGCCGCGAGTATCCTTGATGTCAATACAATAGCCCTTAAAATTGTCGAGCTTAATGCCATCTACGCAGATATAAGCGGTATTCTTGCTGCATCAGCCCAGGCTCAAATAGCAACAGATCAAGCTCTTATCTCAACACAAAAAGCTACTGCATCTGGAGTGAGCGCTACGGCCTCCGCTACAAGCGCGCAGCTCGCCCTTGAAAAGTCAAATGAGATCAAGAGCATAACCGGCCAGGCACAGACACTTATCCCCGGCAGTCTGGTCACAGTCAGCTATAACCCGGTAGATGGCAAGTTTACCTTTGGTATTCCCCAGGGAGCAAAAGGGGACAAGGGTGATGCCTTTGCGGTAAATGCCGTTGGACTCGCTGCTCAAAAAAGCCTGTACGATCTTCAGGTATCAGGATTTTCATTTTTAGCCATTGACGAAGCGCTGATCTACTTCAAGCTCAGTGCAACATCGGCAGACTGGTCGATAGGTTCACCTTTTGGAAAAGGCGATACCGGAGATACCGGCGCAACCGGGAATGGCATTGCTTCCATCTCCTTTGTGTCCACAACCGACATTAGCGGCTTTGCCGCACAAAGCGGAGGAACGGACACTTACCGCATTACTTTTACAGACACCACAACAAGTGACTTCAATGTCTATAATGGCCAGGACAGCGATGTCTATATGGCCGACTTGACAGCCCACACCAGCGACATAGCAAACCCGCATAGTGTAACTAAAACTCAAGTTGGACTTGGCAACGTAGATAATACCTCGGATGTAAACAAGCCTGTTTCTACTTTACAAGGCCAAGCGATTGCATTAAAAGCTGATGATACTTCTGTACTTCACAAAACAGGAGACGAAATAAAAGCCGGTGTGCTCACGCTAACTAGCAGCCCAATCATCCCCGACCCGACAGCAGCACAACAAGCGGCCTCAAAAAACTACGTCGACATCCGCACCGGCCTCGACCCTCTGATCTACTCCCTCGGACAGCCGGGCGAGATCGGCTTTGGTATTGCTACTGCTCCCAAGGCTATGTATGAGCAGATAGGAGCTATTCCTCTGAGCGGTCATGATGTGCTTGGACATGACAACTACGGGAACTACATGCACGGGTATAGCGGGGCTATCCTCTGTTTTATTCCTAAGCACTACTTTAAAATCACTGGCAACACTTTTGAGTTTAGTGACATAGCGGAAACGGGGTTTGTGCTTGATCGCAGTTTCATCAACGGCGGCATTGAAATCCCGGGTGTATTTGTAGCAAAATACAGCATAACTCGCAACGGCACGATAGCCTCCGCTCAGCCGTTCAAAGACCCGATGAGCACGAACAGCGGGCATAATCCCATCTCTGCGCTTGCTGGCACTCCTGCAAACAATTACGGCGGACTTTACACTGCGGTAAAAACGATGTCGGCAGAAGCATTTTTGACTCCCGTGTTTCATTACTCCATGCTCGCACGAATTGCCAAGGCGCACGGCGAAGCTGCTATTTCTACTACGGCCTGCGCATTCATTGATGTATTACCGAAACTTCCGAAGGGCTGCAACAACAACGCTCTAAGCGACGCCCAAGATTCAAGCGTACTTTACACGGCATCTGGATACTTAAACTGCGGGCTCACGGGCTCGGCCAGCAACTTCGCAAAGACTACACACAACGGGCAAGCCTGTGGGATAGCGGACCTGAACGGGAACATGTGGGAAGTCGCTTCGGGCTTCATCCGCTATACAGCAAATGGCTTCCTTGTCTTAAAAGAGTCCGTAGACATCAGAACCATCAAAAATGACAGCATAACCGCAGGAGCGGGCGGAGCTTACGATATAAATCTTTACGACGTGATTGATATATCGGACGTTGTTTTCGATGCGACTACAACTTATTTTGGAAACGGAACCAACCAAGTATTCGCGATGAGCACCGACCGAGCAAGCGTAGCATACAAGCGCACAGCCTTTGGCATACCGACAGCAACGGGGGTGAGCGCAACGGGAACGACAGAGTTCGGAAATGACGGACTTTACCGAAATCTTGTGGATCAAGTGGCTTGCCTTCGGGGCGGCCATTGGACGCCCTCTTCCGGTGCCGGTGTCTCCGCGATGACTCTGAATAACACGCGCACGTCTTCGAACGACAGTGTCGGCGGGCGGGCCTCGTTCTTATGTGTGTAGGGAACGACAGTGAGTGGGGGAGCTTGTAATGGGTATCCATAGCGAAGCGGTCCTCAACCGAAAATATATGGAGATGATGAAGTTGATGACAATATACCTAAATCATTTTCCTCGATTTGAAAAGTATGCGCTTGCGAACAATATCCGCAACACGGCCTACCGTGTTTACGATCTGATAACGGAATGTCAGAAGCGCTACTACAAGAAGACGACGCTCACTGATCTCGATGTCGAGCATCAAAAGCTTCGCATGCAGATCTATCTCGCGAACGAGCTGGGCTATTTTGCTTTTCGTGACGGGAAACAAAACCAGAGCGTCGACGCGCCAAAGCGTTTTTTGGCTTTGTCAAACGTCATCGACGAGATTGGAAAGATCATCGGCGCATGGATGAATAAACTCCGCGAAGCGGGGAAACTGTAATGAACAAAGGGCATCACAGCAATATGAAAGCTTGCATTCGGGGCGGCAATTGGACGAACTCTTCCGATGCCGGTGTCTCCGCGATGAATCTGAATAACACGCGCACGAATTCGAACAACAATGTCGGCGGGCGGGACTGTGTTTCCAAACCTGAAACAACAACGGTTGATACTGGAAATATAGGGATGTGCTGTCCTGCTAAAAGCGAAATCAAAAATGAGGAAAGCCTTTTTAGTAACTTGAATGTTGAACGCCAGGCCAAATCGAAAAAAACAAAACGTGTCGGATTTTTATTTGAAAAAGCATTTACGATGCAAAACCTCTACCTTGCATTTTTAGATGCGCGAAAAGGAAAACGAAAGAAGCGATCAACGCTGAAATTTGAGATCAACCTGGGCGCGCAGCTCAAGGCACTGCATGAAGAGCTGCATAGCCAGAACTATGAGCCGCGTGACTATATCCAGTTCTATGTCTATGAGCCAAAAAAGAGACTGATCAGCGCTCCTGCATTCAGAGATCTTGTAGTGCAGCATGCGATCTATCGCGTCATCTACACGATCTTTGACAGCAGCTTCATCGATACCTCCTACGCCTGCCGCAAAGGCGGTGGTACGCACAAGGCCAGCGTTTATACACAGAATGAGATGCGGAAGTATTCCGGCGAGAACTATTTTGTAAAGATGGATATCAAAAAGTTCTTCTACTCGATAGACCGCGACATCCTAAGGAGCATGTTTGAAAAGAAGATCAAAGATGTGCGCTTTGTGGACATGATGTGCAAGTTCTCGCAGATGAAAGAACCGGCGGGCATACCCATAGGAAACCTGCTCTCCCAGATCTACGCGCTCACTTACATGAATGCCATTGACCATTTCATTAAACGAGAGCTAAAAGCAAAGAGTTATGTGCGATACGTGGATGATTTTATGGTCGTAGGCGTGTCGCTCGAAGAAGCAAAGCATATCAAAGACGCGTGTGAGAAGTTCGCGCAAGAGAAGCTCAATCTGCAATATAGCCACTGGCATATACAGAAGATAAAACGCGGGATCAACTTCGTGGGGTACCGCACCTGGAAGAGTATCAAATTTGTGCGAAAACACTCCATCTACAAGATGAAGAGAGCCATCAAAAAGCTAAAGATTGAGTCAATAATCTCACTAATCGGCCACGCGGTTTCGACCGGCACGATGAAATATTATAAGAGGTTATTGATTGGTGCGGACGTTTTTAAATTATTACCAAGGAGGAGTCAATCGTGTTTATTAAATATGTGAGTTTTCAAAAAGTGCAGGCGGAGCACACGGTGCTGGAGTTTAGAGGAGGCAGTGAGACTGTAAAGGTCAATTATTTTGACGTACCAGCAGTTAGCATCGAGGCTGGAACCGAGGAAGAGATCACAGCGCTTATCGCATCTCAGAGCGCAGAGATCATGTGCGCATATCTTACGCAGGCAGACTTCTATCTGCTCGTAAAAGAGACGGCACAGATGAAACGCGCACTGCAGGTTATCAACGACGAGTTTGATGCGAAGCTTCAGCTACTCATCGCAGGCATCCCCGAAGGCGAGCGCGCGTCCTGGACAAAGCAAGAGTCCGAAGCACGCGCCTATGCGCTCGACCCCTTGGCCTACACGCCACTACTCGACAGTCTTGCGTTTAGCCGCGGAGTTGATAAGGCATACCTGGTAGGCAAGGTCATAGAGAAAGCTGATCTCTACTCGCAGTCCGTGGGCGCGATCATCGGGGAGAGACAGAAGAGCGAGGACAGGCTGCTATGAGAAGATACTTCTGGAACCTCTTAATATCGCTTGACCAGTTCGTGAACACTGTGTTCAACGGCGACCCAGACGAAACTATCTCTTCACGGGTGGGTAAGCATGTAGCAGACGGCGATAAGAGCTGGAGATATGCGCTTTGCAAGATGCTGCACTTCTTTGACAAGAACCACTGCGAGAAGTCTATCGAAGAGGACGAGGGAAAATGACAAGGAGTATAGAATGCTAACAGAAGGCACGATTGCGAAAGCGATATACAACACTGCAGTACTTTGCCTGGGCGGAACGCTGACATACCTTGGATTAAACGCAGAAGGCTTCTTACTTTTCGCG
The DNA here is from genome assembly GCA_014859655.1 of Campylobacterales bacterium. Taxonomy (GTDB): domain Bacteria; phylum Campylobacterota; class Campylobacteria; order Campylobacterales; family Sulfurimonadaceae. Next base: position 23,033 of record JACUTT010000014.1, on the reverse strand, counting down.
CTGCTGATCCTGATCGATTACATCACCGGCGTTGCGAAAGCAAAGGTTCTGGGTCACTCGATCACGTCAAATAAGATGAAATACGGGATCATCTCGAAGCTTTCTCTACTCTTCATCCCGCTTGTACTTGCCATCGGCGCTAAAGCAGTGAGCGCGGACTTTGCAACGATCTTATTTGTCGGGATAAACATCCTTGTGATCTCAGAAGTCTACAGCATCATCGGCAACATCTACTCTATACGCACGAAAGAAGAGTTGCCCGAGTATGACGTCATCGCTATCCTCGGGCGGCGCATCCGAAAGATACTTATCAAGTATGGAGAGGAGGGGGTATGATAGATATTATAAAACCCTACCTTCTCGCCGCCATAGCGCTTGCGCTTTTGGCTGCCGGATACATGGTCTACTCGACTATCGAAGATCTGAAAAGCGAAGTGGCATCTCTCAAATACGAGTACTCACAACTCCAGGGAAAAAAACTCGCAAGCGATCTCGAAGCGGAGCGATACAAGAGTATCCTTGATGAGTTCGCGCATGACATAAAGATCCAGAATATTGCTTATGAAGCTGCACAAAAAGAGCTTGCAAAATGGAAGGCAGATGCCGCACGCTTCGCAAAAATAGAGAAGCACCTGCCTGCGCCTGAAATCATAAAAAGGGGGAATTGTGAAGATGTTGAAACTTATTTTAATAGCCTCGACGGCCTTGATCTTGACAGCCTGTAGCCAAAAATGCGAGGCGCCGATCCGCTACATCGACAAGCCGGTGCCGTACCCGGTGCCGGTCCCCTGCAAGATCTCTGCGGTGATCTGCGGCAAGCTCAGCGGGAACGCTATAGAGAAACAGAACACGACACTTAAGTGTGTTGTGGAACTTAGAAAATCAATGGAGGCATGCAGATGAAAGCACTACTAGAAGAGATCAAGATAAATGAGGGCTTTAGAGGCTCTGTCTATAAAGACACTGAGGGTTTTGATACTATAGGCTACGGCACAAAACTTCCCATCAATGAAAATGAGGCAGCCCTGCTTGCAGAGCATCGCTTGAAGTCAAAGATCAAAGAGATCGAGAAGCGCGAGCCATTTATCAACTCTTTGAGTGAAGATAAACAGGCCGTTATCATCGAGATGTGCTATCAGATGGGCGTATCCGGAGTGCTTAAATTTGCAAAGATGTGGGCTGCGCTAAAGGCCGGAGATACAGCAGAAGCCGCAGCGCAGATGCTTGACTCACGCTGGGCCATGCAGACCCCGAACCGCGCTAGGTTGCTGGCTGATAAGATGAGGAGATAGTTATGCCTGTGCCAACAACAGATATAGAAACGATCATTGACAACATATCTGACAAGATGTTTACAAGAATCAAAACCCTCCAAGAAGACACACAGATGGAGGATGAGCATTTTGCGACTGTAGTCTCAACGGCTATCACCGGCTCGATAGATGCTGCCATTAGAATTGTCGAACTGAATAAGCGTAATGAGCTTGTAGACAAGCAGATAGCTACTGAAACCAACAAAGCCCTGGACATCATCTCTACCACAGCGGTACGAAATGCACAGAGCGCGCAGGATATTCTTGTCAAGGCTGCCCAGGTGACGCAGATCACTGAAGAGAAGAATTATACTATGGCTAAGTCGGCTGTCACTACGAACTCGCGCCTGGACAATCTTGTCATCGAGGCATTGAAGGCGCAGCAGCAGCAGCTGGCTACAGTCGGTGCGGGCGGGCTTGTTCCAAGTGCTACCGACTTTGCCGCCGCGAATAGCCTGCGCTCGGCAGTTTATACCCGTGCGCAGGGCGGAGTCTTGCCTGCCATCTCATTTACTGCCGGTACGGCATACGTCAAGCCGGTGTAGATCGTGGCGGCTTGTAATGACTATTGGGGCACATCATACGAAACAGCTATGCTCGAGCGCGCCATATGTCAATACAACCATACTGCTGAAAAATTAAATCTTATCTCAGAATCATATAACGGCATTGTAAACAGTGCTGTTGATCTTTTCTCAGAAGCCGCCGTGCTTAAAGGCAAGGCAAAATCACTCGGGATCATAGGTATGTGGGAGGCATCTATCGGATTGTCCGGTAGAGCAAATTCTGTAATAAACCTTGCTAATGATAGTCTAGAGCAAGCAAAGTCACTTGTTAGTAATAGTACCATATATAACATCACCTATTTCCAGGTATACGGGACCATAATGGAGAATGGTGCTATATATTATGGTATCACCTCTTTATATGGAGGGGTTAATAAAACGTATACAGAATTAGTAGCGCTGCATGATGACCTACTAAATACACTGACAAACTATAGCTCCTTCTCGTTTAGTCTATCAATAGGCACCGACGGAACATCAAACTTCATCATAGATGCAGCGACACTTAGCAGCTTCGTAAACATCACCCTCCAACTGGCCAATGACATCGGTATCATCTCGGACGATACTTATAATAAGCTAGTCTCCTCCTCGCTATGGCAGCTGGCAATCAACGTAGTAGCCTCGACTGGACTCTCTTACGGTATGAGCAACCTAGGCTATACCAGCACCTCGCTTGGCTACCTGGATAATGCTACGGCAAAGGCTATGTTCACATCCGACATCGACGCCATCTTCAACACGATCAATGTCATGCAGTCGGTCTATAGCACATACGTAAGCTATGAGGAGCTGCAGGATGCAAAAGACGATCTTGATCAGCAGCGCAATGAGGCTGACGAGTTTCTGGCAAACCTTAAGAGCAAAGAGAAAAAAGAGTTTCATGATACTGAGGTCTATGCTACCGGGGAGTATTACCGCAAGTTTGCCGGGCAGGATCTTTTTAATGTCGGGCTTCCCGGACACGCGGGGTACGTCCCGACTTCCGCGCAGATACCGAGCTGGGGAATTGTCCAGGAGAACCTGCACGACTCGGATGAGTTTGTATCACAAGTGATGAACCAGAACAGAAACGGAAGCATGGCAGGAGGTGCTAGTTTCTTTAAAACCATCACTGAGGGTACAGTAGGCTGATAAACTTGCGCAATATTTACAAAACATACATATAGACAACCCACTTAAGCTTTTCTCTATCTATACAATATCCCTTAAATGAAATACCAAAGGACACACATGGGAATTGAAACGAAAGAAAATATTGTGGATGAGTTGCAAGAGATGCTTGGCTTGAATGAAAATGGCGAAATTGAAGCTGATATTGCGGACGAGAAAGAAGCAGATAAACCTGCTGAAACACCTGCTACCGAAACAAAAGTAGCTACTCCTGAGACCAAACAAACTCCTGCCCTTATTACACAAGCACAGGTCGATATTCAAAAAGATATTCTTAAAATAGATATGAAGATCGAAGAACTGACCTCTGCTTCTGTTGATCTCGCTGCTTTTTATGAAACACTCGAAGAGACTTTGAACGAAGAGGAGCAGGCGCTTGAGTTCAGCGACAAACCTGCTTACATGAAGATGGTCGCACAAAAGGCAAAAGAGTACGAGACGGCAAACTCCAAAGCCGACGCTATAGCAGAACTCACCGCACAAAAAAAAGAGCTTGAGTTTGTGTCGGAACGTCAGAGCGCGCTGATCGAAGTAAGTGCGCTCTACCCTGACTACGATCATGAAAAGGTCTTGGAATTTTATAACAACGAGCTTAGCAAGTCCGAGCAGGACAAGATCATGGCCGCCTCGACTTCTTACAAAGAGGTGTATGAGAACACGTACAAAAAATACCTCACGATAAACCCGGCAAATATCCACACTACACCGGCCCCGAATATCCCCAACCTGAACAACACGCGCCGCGAAAGCGCCAACAACAAAGACACCGATGACGGCCTAAGCTCTCACGATGAGCTTTTAAAACAGGCCCTGGGCCTATAATCTTAAATGGAGGTACCGGTAATGGGCGAGATCAGAGAAGCAGACGGGAAGAGAGATGAGTGGGAGATCAAAGAGGATCTCCGCGCCGTCAAGCGGGCAATGCACATCTTTAGGGACAAAGAGCGCCTCAAAGATGTGCAGGAGATGATAAAGAGCGAGAAGAGCGCACGTGAGAGTATGGACGCTGTTGCTGAGGGTGATCTGCAAAAAGCCCTGGGCTTTTAAACAAGGTGCTATGTCCTGCCTTAACGCAGGCAGCAGTAACGAAGAAGCCTAACCCTAAGTGTCGCTTCGTTATCTGCTGTCTGCGTTAGGGTAGGCATAGATAAGAGTGTCTTTCAAGACATTACATAAAAACAAGGAAAACAAATGGCTGTTTTTGGTGGATTGTCAGCACAAGATTTTTTATCTGATGCTGATACAAAGATTTCGTATAGCAAGGCAGTAACCCGTGAGGTTACTAAAAAGTCGAAGGTAAAACCTTTTATTGCAACAAGTGAGATGGATACGACAAGTATCATCAAAACTGTTCTCAAGACATGTGAGATGGGCAGCGTTGTCGGTATCGAGATGGAAGATGCGCTTATCGAAAGTGGCGCGGTCGGAAATGTTGATTTTTCAGCATCAGGCGAAGAGCTTAAGAACATCAAGCAGTTTGTCAAGATCGACCGTTTCCAGCATGCGGTTCCTTCTACACAGAGCATCGTAAACCAGCGCAACGCGGACAGCTTCAAGTCTCGTGCAAAGAACTCCCTTTCAAACTGGGGAACAATGAAGTTCGACAAGATCTTCTTTTCTGCCATGAGTGCCGACTGTACCAACATCGTTGTCTGCGGTCACCATACTGACGCGACTCCTGCCAACCTGATAACAGCCAACGTGCTCACAACGACTGACGTTGAAGAGGCAAAGCGCCGCGCACTTCTTGGACTTGATGCACTTGGCAACTCCGTCCCACCACTTATCCCTGTGCGTACTACGCAGAGCGAGAACATGGGCTACTACGAAGAGGTTGAGTACTTTGTAATGTTCGTGGGAACCAATACTGCGCGCAATATCAAGAATGATGCAAACTGGGAAGCAGCTCGCCATGATGCTCTTGAACGCGGTAAGACTAACCCGATCTTCAGCGGTGCTCTTGGTTTCTGGGATGGCGTTCTTTTGCTAGACGTTAAGACAGACACTGCTCGCCAGTCGGGTGTTTTGACATCAAGCTCCAAGTTTGTCGGTTTTGGAAACGTCAAGACAAGCGACCTTAGTATCTACAAAGGCGGTATTGCCAATCAGGAAACTGAGATCAATCTTCTTTGCGGCGCAGGTGCATGTCACGTTGTTGTAGACGAAGGTGTCGCGTATTATGACTGGGTAGACAAGTCTGACCCTCGCCGTATGAACGCCGGTATTGACCGTGTGTATGGTTTGGCAAAAACTAAGTATGTGGCAAGCGCAAACGATGGGATACTTGCAGATAGTATCTTCGACAACAAAGATTACGGTGTTATCGCCGTAGTTGCATCAACTGGTCTTTAGGAGATAAGTTATGGCTATTACAGTTAAAAGAAAAAATCGTGAAATCCGCGACACTGGTACTATCTCTTTTGTAGTAACCAGTGCCGATGTTGGCAAGACCTATGACTTCATGGGTATTGTCGAAGGCTTCCGTGTAACGGATGTAAACGTAACAGTAGACGAGGCTTTTGCCAACGTAGACAATACGATCAGCGTCGGCATCGAGGGCGATCTTGTACGCTTCGTGCCTGCTACGGCTGCCAATGCGATCAAAGGCATCGCGTTTAACAACCGCCAGTTCACAGCGGTCCAGCCTATGGCTATCGTATGTGACCTGCTAGGTACTGCAAGCGCTACCGGCTCGGCAACTGTTACCGTCTCGTATTGCAAGCTTCCTGTATCTAAGCAAGAGTACTAGGCCCTCCTATGGCTAAGGTACACTTCGCTCCGTACAGCGCTATACGGTACGTCGGCGAGAAGCCGACGCTGTTCGCAACCTCGCTCGCCCGCCCTAAGCCTATGCTTGAGGTAGGCGACATTGTCATCACCGATAAGAGAACAGCCTTTAACCTTGTTCACAAGGGATTTGGTAACTTTGAGATGGTTGAGGATGTTGTTTCAGCTGATGCAGAGGCAGAGCTTCCAGCTGATGCAAAGTCTAAAAAAGGCTTTAAGCCCGGGCTTAAAGAGACACTTTCCGGAAGCAAAGAGTAAACATGAAAGCAGTTGATTTTATCCTACAGACCCGTGCCGACTTGCAAGAGAAGAGCGAACACTGGAGAGATGAAGAGCTGCTTATCAAACTGCAACGGTGCTATGTCTCCTTGCAGTTTGATCTACCTTTTTTCATAACCAGCAAGCTGCTGGAGATTGAAAAGGGTATTACTGAGTATTACCTGGACATGCTGCCCTTGAAGAACATCTCCTTCAAGATGAAAAATGACGCCTCCCCTTTTACCTTTGCCAGCATCGAGAACTTCTATGCAATGCCAAAAGACAGGACCTATACCTTCAGCGGCGAGAAGATCATCATTAATACCACACTTCCGGTGGAGGGTTTTGCAACCCTGGTATGCCGCTACCAAAAAGAGATCTCGACAACAAACTGCGAGATAGAACTCCCGGCGAACTACCATAAGGCCCTGCGCCTTTTGTTCTTGAGCGAGATACATGAGAAGCCTACGCGCAATACCAAAGAGCGGGTACTGAGCACGCACTATATCAAGCTCTATGATAAAGAGATCTACAAGCTCAAAACAGAACAGAAGACCCGACCTAAAAACGTAACATCAAATTATCAAAGGATCTAATTATGGCATGGGACTCAAAAGATACAGCACTCTCTATCCAGGGCATCGGTACACTCGCAAGCGCCTGGGGCAAATACGAAACGGACAAGACGCGCAACAAGCTTCTTAAAGAGCAGCTTGATTATGAAAAGCAGAAAGACTCTCTTGCAAATGCCAAGACCGACATGGCGCAAAAGAACTACGACGATGCTTTTCTGCCGACTCCTGACATGACGAAGAAAAAGAAAAAAGCAGACGGTACGCTGGACCTTTCTACCGACACTTCAATGCTGACAGCGTAGGGACCCTTAAATGTTTGAAGATACTCTACAACTCATCGAATGGCTAAAAGAGTCATCTCGCCACTTTACTAAGACAAAGGCTTTTAGTAAAAAAGTAAGAGAGTACTATAACGGCGACCAGCTCGATAGTTTTGTCAAGAACGTGCTCGCCAACCGCGGACAGCCTGAGCAGTACGAGAATAATATCGCCAAACACAACAATGCTATCCTGGGCTTTAAAAAAGAGCGCGCGATAGATATCCGCCTCTTTGGCCGTCAGCAGCGTGACCGCGCAGGCGCCGAAATGCTCAACGCGCTTCTAAAAGCCATTACACAGGTAAGCGACTATGAAGAGCAGGTGGACGCGCTTGATAATGAACTCTCTATCGAGGGTGTTGCTATAGCAGAGCTTAGTATCTCTGCCAGCGGAGAGCTTGACGAGTTCGGGCGTGAGCATAAAGACGCCGAGATAAAACATGTTCCCTCAAGCGAAACATACCTCGACCCATTTTCCCGCGGGAAAAACTACAACGACGATGCCCGCTATATTACCCGCTGTTTCTGGATGGACAAAGACGATCTTGAGAGTCTGGGCTTTCCTGAAGATAAGATCAAAGAGCTTTCAACGTCGAACTTTATCTCAGAGGTTGTCGATGACGATCTCTATGCGGATGAGAGCATACGCAAGCGTGTTCTTCTGGCATACACCTGGTACCGCAAGTGGGACAAAGCCAGCAGCTCGGACAAATACTACTATGTGTTCTGGAGCAATACCACTATCTTGCTGCAGGCAGAGTCCCCTTTTATCTTCAAGGGCTTCCCATATGAGGTTGAGTTTTTAAACAGGGACTTTGCCGGCAAGATAAAATACTGGGGCCTGTACCGCGATGTTATGCCGATACAGGACCATATCAACTATGCAAAGCTTCGACTGCAAAACATGATGGCCAACAACAAGACGCTCATCAACAAAAGCGCCTTGATAGACGAGGACATCGAGCAGTTCAACGAAGAGTGGAGTATGGACAATGCCACTGTTATGGTCGAGAATGTGGATGGCATCAAGGATATCAAGCAGAACGTTCAGATACAGCAGATACTCAACATCATCATCGACGGCCGCCAGCAGATCAGCGAACTGCTCAACTCCAACAAAGAGATGCTGGGCACCGCCAACAACCGCATGAGCGGGGTCGGGCAGGAGCAGCGCATACAGACGGGCCTTGTGGGGCTTAGCCGTTTTATGGGTTCAAGTGACAGTCTGCAAAAGAAGATTATAAAAAAGACGGTCAAGCTTATCGAGCAGTATTATGATACGCAGCGTGTTGTGAGCATCATCGATGAGGATTATGTGCAGGACTACATCACGATGAACGAAGCCATCGTGAACGAGATGGGCGGCGTTGAGTTTGAGATGCTTGAGGGCGGCAAGATGAAGCCCCGCACCAAGAACACGATCACTACGGGCAAATACGATCTTATCTTTACTGCAAAGCCGAAGTCCAACAGCATGAGTGCAGAGCGTTTGAGACAAAATGTTGAGCTTTTAAAAGTGCTGCAAAGCACAGACCCGGAACTGGTCAAGTACCTGATCCCGGACATCCTAAAAGACAGCGACTCTCCAAGTGCCAAGAAGATAAGAGACATCATAGCCCAAAGAGATGAGCAGGCCCAGGCATCACCGCAAGATCAACAGAACGCACAGCTGCAGCAGGAGGTCCAGAAACTTGAGATGATGCTCAAGCAGTCGCAGACCAACCTGAACAACTCGCGCGCCAAGGCTATGCTCGACAAAAACCAGATAGACCTGCAAAAAGCATTTAGCAATTCGCTGATCGCCAAAGAGAATGTAAAAGCCAAGCAGGACAAGAATCAGCTTGATGCAATGAGGAGGATAAGTTAATGGGATGGTATGATGCTTTTAGCGGGAATGTAGCCCGCGTCAATATGAACGCCGCAACAAGCGACACCGGAAGCGCCGCGCAAAACTTCGGGGATGCCTTTGTCGATTTTGGAAAGAGTATGCGCGAGGTGGAGACAGAACGCTCAAAAGATGCACTCACCGCTCTTCAGACCTCTAATGAACAGAACAAACTCACCGAGTTCACGGAAACTTCGCAGCAGAAGAAGCAGGACAAAGAGTACCTATCCAAAGCCTATGAGGCTCCTACCAAAGACGCCTTCAAAGAAGTGGCAAGCGCTACAACTCCGGACGGGAAAAAAGCGATCAGTGCAACGCCTGAGACAATGGCCGCCGCCGACCTGCACTTCCAGAACAAGTTTAACAACGAAGCGGTTAATCTCTCTATCAACGGTCAGTACGGAAGTTTTAAAGAGTTCTCAGAAGCTAACCCGGTCCTCGTAAAAGAAGCCGACGGCGATACGATCACGAAGATCGACAAATACTTCTCCACCAAGAACACCGATCTTGCCGCACTCCAGGCTCAGGAGAAAGCTACGAAGCATCAGCGCGATCTTCTTAAGCTGCAGCAGAAAGTGGATAAGAACTCCGGGAAGGGTGATGAGGGTGCGAAGTTTACAGAGCTACAATCTACCATCAAAACATATATGGGAGTGGATGGAGACTTCACGAACTGGAATGCAGACAATCAAAAACTGTATCTTGAGAAGTTCGGAATCATGCGAGACATAGCAAACCGGTACAATCTACCCGCCGAAAAAGTACTTGAATACGCAATCAACAGTGACAAGTATGACTTTAGCGATCCTACGAAGATCACGGTTAAGCCGGTAGCTCCTGTGAAGAGCGTATCATGGAAAGATTATCAGAAATAACTATACCCTTTTGACAACCCACTTAAGCGCACTTTGTTTGCTAACATAAGCCTTTATATAATAATAAAGGCTCCTCTTGAAACCACTGGATATATTTAAAGATAAAGAGTTTCAGTCCCTCCCTCTTGAACAAAAGCAGACGATAGCGCAGAACTTTTTTGATAAAGAAAGTGCCGATGAAGAGTTCTTAAAACTTGATGTAAAACAGCAAAAAGAGATAAAGAGCAATTTTGTAAATGCTCAGATTGAGTTTGACATCAGCGATACCCGCGACAAGCTGGTCAATGCCTTTATCCCGACACCTGCTGCTATAGCAACAGAAGTCTCCCCCACCCTCGCCGACCCTGGAATACATGACAGCCCTATAGCGCCAAACCGTGACGGAACTATGCCGAAGCCAGCCCCCGCTCCAACACCAGAGCCTTTCAGTTATGCGCCCGACAATACCCTGGTTCAAAGCGATGACAGCACAGCAACCCGCGCCTTTGCCTTTGATGAGAAGACGGGCAAGGCTCTTTCGCCTGCCGAGCAGGATATTCAGATCGGCACAGAGAACGCGCAGATCCTGACCGGGGACGGCAGCGAGTTCGTGAGCAAGACTGCACCAAGCGGCAATGCAATGGCCGGTATGGTAAATAGAAGCAACGAACTCCTCGGAAACAGCTTGAAGTTTGTGCAGCACTTTGAAGATGAAGCCGTAGGCATAGACAGCGATCATAATACGCAGTTCTTCGGTGACCTGGCAAACTGGATCACAAAAGACAAGCTCGATAAAAAAGATGTTCATACCGCCGACCAGGTAAAAGCGGCATTTAAAGCAGGCGGCCTCTTCGATGTTGATACCTGGCTTGAAGCCCTCTACTTCGGCGCAGAGCAGGGCCCGCAAAGTGTTGCCGATATGGGGCACATGGTCCTGCAGCTTCCTGCATACATAGCATCGAGAAGCTACGAGATGGCCGATACCCGCGCCAAAAACGACGGCCGCAAAAAAGCCACTACGCAAGACATCGCCATCACCCTTCCACTTGCTACCGGAAGCGCCCTTCTCGACAAGCTCGGGTTAAAAGCAATGACCTCCGATATCGTAACAACCGTTGGCAAATCCGCAATGGATGCACCTATAAAAGAAACCCTCAAGATCATCGGCGCCGCTGTTGGCAAGGGTGCTATAAAAGAGACTGCCACTGAAATAGTGCAAGAAGGCGGATTGGAATATGTCGCCGAACAGGCCGGTACAGAAAAAGGAGCCACATTCGATGAGGGCTTAGAGCGCGGACTGTGGGGCGGGCTTGCAGGTTTTGTGATGGGTGGGGCAATGAGTACGGCAACAGCTACCGGCTCCGAAGTTACCAAGGCTTATACCCAGACAAAGAAAGAGCAGCTAAGAGACGCACATATCCAGGACGCTTATAACAAGCAGATGATGGGCAGCGGCCTGGTGCTCAACATCGACGATGCCGCGTTTACAAGTTTCAAGGCCGAGCATGAGTCCCGGATCAAGACCATACAGGACGAGTTTGCCAACCTCGCAATAAACCATCCCGACAAGGCTATCCCCGCCGATGCTATAGAGAACGTAACCCTGCAAGAGCAGGTCGTAGCCGAAGCCAAAGCCGAGGGCCTTAATGTCAGCGACAATAACGGCCTCAATGCAATCGACGCAGGCTTTGCGGAACTAGAGCAGGAGATCGGCAGCGCAGAACCGCTAAAGCCAAAAGCGGCAGAGCCTACACTGATAGAACTCCCAGTTACAGTAAATGATCTCGGGCAAAAAGTTACTTATTCAACAAATGCAAATAAAAGCAGAATTATTACAACTGAAATTTATGATGGATTTAATATTGAAAAACATTTTTCAGAAAGCCAAAGTGGTATTTATCAGAAAGCTAAAAGTATTAAGGAGGGGAAAACTGCATCCCAATCAGATTTTACTTTAAACCAAGAGGGTGATTTTGTTCCCGCGTCAGATATTCTGGTAATTACAAGTATTAACGGTAAAGCCTCAGAGATACCTGCAGGCCAATTAAGTTTTGTAGGGACAAAAGAGCAAAGGGAACAGATAGTTTCTCTTTTAGTAGAGAAAGAAACTGCTAACCTTGACCGCGCATTAATCATAGACAATGAAATAAAGAACATTGTTAATCCATCAGAGGCTCCTATTATAGAAAAGCCCATCATAGGCCAGCCCGAACCCGAAGCGAAACAAGACACCGCCCGCCTAACCGAACTCCAGGCAAAGACCGAAGATGAGCTCACGATAGATGAGCGCTTCGAGCTTGAAGACCTGCAGGCGCAAACTTCAGTACCAGCGCAACCCGCAACTGCCGCTATAGCGACGCCCGTCATAGGTCAGCCTAAGTCGGAAGCGCGATTGGGTGTTACCGACATTAATGTCGGAGACATAGAAGCACCACCATTAAAACAATTTACTATGCAAGTTGATATTCCTGAGATAGATTTAAAAAAAGGCGATCTGGTACAATATGATGGAAGTAGCGCAGATAAGTTTCGTTTTATAACTCCAGATGGAACAAAGGCGTTTGTGAAAGTTCCTCTCTCTAGAACAGAAGATGAAATCACTCAAAAATATTTTGGTATTAGTGCAAAAGATTTTAATAATGAGGTAAAACTTGAAGCAGAGGCAGTTGTCAAGGAAAACTTGACAACTGATGTTACCGACATTAATACCGCTGCCAGTTCCAATATTGCAAATACTAAACCGCTATCACAAAGAGCACAAGCAATAAGAGAGGCAGCAGAGATACCTATAGGAGGCTCCGAAGATGCAGCAGCAGAAGCTGTTAAACAGATTTTCAACCAAAAAGACCCCGACAGCGAATACAAGAAACTATCTGCAAATGATATTGCCGCTATAGACGAGCAGCATGAGATCTCACGCGGCCAATCATTTAGCGCAACCGAGTACAGCCGCGCCTATGATTTTATGCCTACAGAAAAGAAGAAGACTCCAGGAGTGCAAAATGGTTTTGCATTTGAGGGTACGCAGAACGCTCTTTTTGATATGCCTGCCGGTGAGGAGTACACTGTACCGACCTGGGCTAAAGACCTGGTGAGCAACACTACACGTTATGAAGACGTCATCACTGCACTAACTAATGCCAAGAACGGAGAGTACAGCGTTTTATCTACCCGCGCTATGGATGCTCTTGCCAAAGCCGGAAGCCCTCATCTCTCAAACGAAATTAAACGCTATAATGAAATGAGTGAAAACTTCTTTGATCTTAACGAGATAGAGGATCAAGAATTTGAGGCATTGACGGAACTATTAAAAACCTATTTGGATGGAGAAGAAAATGGAACAAACCCAAGAGACACCGCAACAGCAACAACAGAGACTGCAACAGTTTCACAAAGTAGCAAAGGAAGCCAAGACCCTGTACAAGAAGTATCTGGAACGGGGACATACACCGCCGGAAGCCAAAGCCCTGACGCTGGAAGTATACCCGCAAATGTCAAAATCGTCTTTGATGTAAATAAGGTTTATAGTACCGATGGCATTATGCATGAGTACCCAACTAAAACTGTAGGAAAGCGTATTCAAAAAGACGTAGCCAAGTATGTTCAACAGCTTTCTAAAGCATTGGGCGGGTGGGAAGTAGCTACAGATAAAAAAGGGAAAGTTTTACCATTTATGGGGGTGAGTGATAATCTCGCTCCTGCGGGTGGATCAGTATCGTTTAAACTCTTTAAACCAAATACAGATATTGGAGTATACGTAAGTATCGATATCGCGCAAAGCGAAGATAAAAATGGCAAAGACACCTACTCCTTTAGCGATCGATGGGGATCTGGTGAACTTTATCGCCTTACCTATAGGAACAAAAGCAACGACGGACAGAACCGATGGGTTAAAAATGAGAATTTAACATCTCAGGAATTTGTCCGTGATATAATGAGTATGGTAGAGCGCGAAGCTGCCACACTCGATGCAAAAGCAGAGGAGAATAAAAAAGATGAAACAAGAGGAACTACAGCACGCGGTGCAGCTGCTGACAGAGCAGATAATACAGCTGGAGTACCAGCTCAAGAACAAGGCACACCTGACACCGGCCCAGTCGAAGGAAGTGACAGCGCAGTACGAAACGGCGATCAACGACTTGACGGACCTGGTGCGCCTGGAGTCGATCAAGCTGGAGTATCCGCAGGATATGAGCCAGTGGGCGGACACCAAACCGCTGGCGGCAATAATGCGCCTGAGCAAGGGACGCGAACTGATGGGGACGCAGTATTACCAAAACCTGATGAACGACATAGCCCTGAAGCGTATTCGCTAGAGGGCAAGGCCCCGGTAGAACTTACCAAGGGAGAACGCAAGAAGTTTAATGCGGCCGCGCTTGAGATCCTCAAAAAGCCTCTCGAAGAGATCACCGAAGCCGACCGCGAAGTCCTGCGCCACTATACCGGCGAGGGCGGCTTGGGCGAAGTGAATGAAAACACGGTAAACCAGCACTACACCTCTTATGAAACAGTACAATCGATCTATAGCGCTTTGAAGCAGGCAGATGTTCCTATGAACAAAGTACTAGAGCCTGCGGTAGGCAGCGGCAACTTTGTAGGGTTTATGCCTGGCGCGCAGTGGGATGTTGTCGATATCGACACTACCAATGTCGAAGTGGTCAAACGCCTCTACCCTCAGATCAACACCTTTGTGAATGATACCTATGAAACATTCCAGGGCAAGAACTATGACCTGATCGTTTCCAATGTTCCCTTTGCCAGCGAGCAGATGCTGATGCGCGAACATGCAATGACGATCAAGCCTGCCTTTAAAGCTATCCATAACTTCTATTTTGCCCACTCTATCGACAAGGCAAAAGACAACGGAGTCGTTGCGTTTATGACCAGCACCGGAACGATGGAGGGAACGACAACTGCGCGAAGCCTGCGCAAGTACCTGATGGACAGAGGCGACATTATCGGTGCCTTCCGTCTGCCGGAGAAGTCACAGGCCAAGAATGCCCATACCGATACGATGATCGACATCATCTTTATCCAGAAAAGACCTGCCGGAGTTAAGAGCCGCCAGGAAGCCACCAACAACCAGTTTGTCAATATAGCAAACAAAGACGGCCAGCCGATGAACGAATACTTTATCGCGCATCCGGAGAACCTGCTGGGCGATACGGTAGTCATCGAAAAAGACAAGATGAAGATGGGCCGTGAGGGATGGGTAGTTAAAGGCGAGCCCCATTTTGAGAAGATCAAGATAAGCTATGAACCCTACAAAGCTCTTCCAAAAGCTAAGGCAGACCAAAGCAAGTTTGAAAGCATGCTCGATGCCGTCAAGTATGCTAAAGAAAACGGCATAGAGTTTAAAGTTGCCGACAAGCCTCAAATGGATATTGGAGAAAATAGCATTCGGTATTTTGATACGCTTATTGCTTTTACGGACACTGAGGCAGTTGCAATGTTTGGCAAAGAGCTGCGCGGTGATAATGCACAAAAGACGCTTTTGCTTAACCGCATTATGCGCCTCACCGAAGAGGGCATAGCCAATGAGGATAAGGGGCTTATGGCCTCGGCCTTGCGCGAGATCGAAGCCTACAAAGAGACCTATGTTAAATCCCCCCATAATGATCTGGCATACAAGAGGTTTATGAAAGAGCACCGGGCCGAACTAAAGCTCAAGGAGTTTATGAGCTACTTTGACAAAGACTTTAACCCGGCCGCCGTGTATGAGCAGCAGACCCGCTTTAAAGACAGCGGAAAACTTAGCATCTCGGCCGACAGCCCTGTAATAGAAAAAGCGGTCTACTACGCAGATGCAGACGGCGTACTGAGCACGGAAAGAGCCTATGAGCTTTTAAGCGCCAAGGAGATCGAAACGCTTGAAGCCAATCGCGACTTCGTGCGTTCAGACTCCAATGCACTGCAGCTTGATTTCCTCTACTATGCAGGAAATGTGTATGCAAAGCTCGATGCTCTTGAGATACTAAAAGCCTCGGGTGAGATCGATGCGGCACACTACAAAGAGCAGTCTGCAAAACTCAAAGCTATCACCCCTGCGCTCATTCCTTTTAAAAATATAACCGTGCGCGGTAACGAGTCCTGGCTGCCGGATGCGGTCAAAGAGAAGCTGGTTGAGATTAACAAGGGTGAGCTATTTATTATAAAAAAAGTATTTGGCGGACATGGAGACAAGGTAGAGATTTATAATCGCTATCTGAATAAAAAGACCCTGGCACCAAAAGGCAAAGACGAAAGTGATGCCGAGAATATAACGCGCACAATGGAAGTAGGCCGCCTGCTTAATGAAACGCTCATACCAATGGTTATGAACTACATAGAGTCCCAGGGATTATCCGAGATCCTGACTGATGGATACAACCGCCATTCAAACTTCTATGTTCGTCCTGAAATGTCAGGGCGTCTTTTGCGAGAGCTTCCAAAGTCATTTAGAGGCAAAGCCTTTAAAATGCAGGGGCATCAGCTCCAGGGCGCAGAAAAGATCGTCTATAACAAAAAAGGCGTCCTAGCTTTTGCACCCGGTGGCGGTAAGACTATCACGGCTATTGTCGCGGTAATGAACCTTATCGAGCAGGGTGTTATGAAAAAGCCTCTCTTCGTCGTTCCCGTAAATACCATCGCACAGTGGGAAGCCAGCGTGCGCGAGCTTTATCCTGATGCTACTGTCTATGAGTTTCCAAAAATACAAAGCGGAAAGAACAAAGGCAATGCAAAAGAGTGGACGCAGCTTTCTCGTGAAGAGAAAGAGCAGATGGCCTACGATCTTGCCAACAACCGCTACGACTTCACTATCATAGGCGACACGATGTTTCAGAAGTTCGGCCTGCCTAGCGGCGTACTGAGCGAGTATGTCGATGATCTCGTCGAGCAGATACAGTCCGAAGAAGAAGCCGAAGAGGGAGGCAAAAAAGGCAAGAAAGACCAGATATCTGCCGAAGCAAAGAAGAGGGCCTTGAAACGCGGACTCAAACAGGCCTACGGCGGAGAGGTTGAATTTGACTTTGCAAAGCTCGGCTTTGACGGCCTTATCGCCGATGAAGTACAGTATTATAAGAACATCGGCTTTGCCGGCAAAGATGCAAAGGGCGGCCTGGGAACATCTATCGCTATGAAGTATTTTGACAAAGAGGGCAAAAGCCTCACCTCAAAAGAGATCAAGGGCGGAGAGGAGCCGTACAGTGCGACGCTGGGAAGTATGCGCTCGTATGACTTCCGTTTCAAGAGCAAGTATGTGAGCCAGAACAACAACGGCAATAACGTCATTCTTTTAACCGGCACGCCAACTCCAAACGCACCGCTTGAGCTCTACACGCTCTTGCAGCACCTGGATGAAAATATCCTTTTGGAGTATGGTATCTCTACCTCTTCTGATTTTGTCGATACTTTCTATGATGTAGAGAGCTATGAGACAACGGACAGCACAGGCGCTATCGTCAAGCGCGACGGTTTGGCGCAGATGAAAAATCTCGACTGGATGGGCAAGATACTCGACCGCTTTGTGGACTACAGGGGCTTCAACGATATGCCTGACCTCCCTCGCCCTAAACAGGTCGATGTCAAGCACTACCTAAAACTGTCCAAAGCCGGGGAAGTTGTATTTCAGGATGTGCAGCACCGCCTGCTCACTGCTATCGAGGACGGCAAAAAGGTAAAGGCCGGAAATATGCTGCCCGAAGAAGCAGAGATTCCTCTTGTCGCAATGGGTGCCGGGCGCAGTGCAAGTATTGACCTGCGTTTGTACGACGTGGGCAAGAAGGGAAAATCTGCCCTGGATACAGACAGCCTCTATGATCTTATAGAAAACGATATCGCTGGTACAGAGAACAACAAGATCTTGAAAACCATTGATCTTGTATCGAAGCAGTACAAAGAGAATACGAACAGCGGACAGATCATCTTCCTGGACCGCCTCACTGTAAAAAACCGTGACGGCAGCGAGACCTCTACCCACAAAGAGATGCGCGAGAAGATTTTGGCAACGGGCTTGTTTGATGAGAACGAAGTCGTTTTTGTCAATGGCGCCTCTTTTGTAAATCCGCTTACCGGCAAGATCTCAAACAGCTCCATCAAGCCTGACATGCTCAACCGTATCATGGATATGTACAATGCCGGAACAATAAAAGTCATCATCGGCAATACCTCTAAACTCGGAGTAGGCGTAGACCTGAACCGCAAGACAACCGACATCTATCAGCTTGACATCCCTTACCGCCCCGATGAGATTGAACAGCGAAGTAATCGAGGTGTTCGCCAGGGCAATGAGAACCCGGAAGTACGTGTGCATCAGTTCTTCCAGCTGGGGACCTTTGACAAGCGCAGCTATCAGATCGTAATGAACAAGCGCGGCTTTAACGACATGTACGGCTTTTCGGATAATACCGATCTGATAGTAGAGGACGGCGTATCCAAGATAGATAACTCTAGCACCACCGACCCCTACCAGGCAGTCATCGACTTAGAGAGCAATCCTTTTGAACGCGAGCGTTTGCGCAAGCAGCGTGTTATCGATAACAGTGCTACTGATGAGATCAATATCAAGCGCCTTATCTCAAACCTTGAGCTTGATATCAGAACCAAGCAGTCGTCTAACAAGAACTATGACGATGCTATCAAGAACATCGACGAGCAGCTATCCCCTGCGAACTATCCGAAGTACGAATCGATCAAAGATGCGAGCGAAAGAAAAGAGAAGCTTGCAAAGCATATCGAAGGACTCAAGGAGCGCAAGGCGAAGTACCAGGGCAACATCGCTGAGAATGAAACTATCATCAAGGGCGTAGAAGAGAAGCTGAACGAACGCAAAGATCAGCTGGCACAGCAGGCTGCCGACAAGAAGTTCATTACCGATGAGTTCACGACTGACGGTAAGAACGTAAGTATTACCAAGATCAAGGCCGCCTTTACCGTTGAGCAGATCTTGAAAAGCGAGGGAGCAACCAAGCAGGAGATCGCGCAGTATATGATGCAAGCCGCTGAACCGCAAGCCGAAACAGCCAACAGCTACATGAAAGCACCAACGCCTAAGCAGCTCAAACAGATAGAAGAGACAAACCATTACGCCCGTCTTAGCGGCTATGATGAGGCAGGCGCGAACTACATTCCAAACTATGCTATCGTAGGAGCTCCACACCGCCCTCAGAGCGACAATATACAGATAGGCAATAGAACCGTAGCCCTGCCGCCAAAAGACAAGCCTATCAACGCGGACAGCCTTCGTGTCTATCTTTCTGACATCATAGGCAACCGTCTTTATGATGGAAAAATAAAAGGTCGCTCAGCCCTGGGCGTGTATCAGCGCAAGTCCACCGCTATTCGTGTGAAGAACTATAGTGACATTGAGGTTATGGCGCACGAGATGGCCCACTTCCTTGACTTCTTCCACAACAATACTAGCAAAAAGGCAGAGGGCAGCTTCTTTAGGAAAGAGATCCTGAAAAACAAAGAAGAGATCAAGGCCCTAAGCTATACCACCGAGCCAAAGCATGTTATTAGCGAAGGCTTCGCGGAGTTTGTGCGTCTGTGGCTCACCAACTACAATGCCGTAGCGCTTGTTGCACCTGGTATGGTCAAAGACTTTGAGGCAAGACTGGCAAAAGACAGAAAACTACAGTTAAAGATAGAAGTACTGCAAGACGGTATGCACAAGTTCTATTTTCAGGGACCGCTTGCAAGCCTCAGAGGCAAGCGCGGCGGAGAGCTTGATTCTATAGCAAAGAAGATCAACCGCTCCCAGGCAGAAATAGGCAAAGATATCCGCCAGTCTGCTATCGATAAGATACACAGCGTCAAGCGCATCGAAGCTGCCATTCGCGGAGACGTTGCCCCGGACGCTATCGACAGTGCCTACAAAACACTGCAGCTCGTAAACGGAAGCGCCTCGATCATGCACACAGCGATGAACATAGGCGTTCCGACTGTTCTTGACAACGGCGATCTCAGCTATAGTGGCAAGCCTCTCAACGAGATATTTGCCCCGGCTACCAAGATAAGCGTCGAGCGTGTCATGCTGCTCGAGGACTTCTTTGTCGCCAAGCGTGCAAGTGAACTCAAAGCCCAGGGAAGAGAGAACCTTATCACCGCACAGGAGATAGAAGCCGGACTTGCACTTTCCAAAACCTACCCGGAGTTTGAGACGATCTTCAACGAGTACCAGGAGTTCAACAATGCGATGCTTGACTTCTATGTCGGCATGAAGCTCATCACCTCAGACCAGCGCGAGAACTTCAAAGAGATGAATAAGAACTATGTCCCTTTTCACAGGATAACAGAGAGCATCATGGATGGCAAGGTATCTCCCGCCAAGATCGGCCAACGTCTTACCGGCGGCACGCACTCTCTTAACAACATCATGGAGAATATTGTAAACGGAATCGAGAGCAACATCAAGCAGGCATTAATTTCCCGCGGGAAATCTGTTTTGTACACTATGCTTGAAGAGAGCGGCCAGGGAGGTGTCTATGCAACCCGCGTCGGTGCAGAGAATAAGCTTGTCAAAAGCGATCTTGCGCAGCAGGCCAAGAAAGTGGCGCAGCTGATGATGGAACTGGGCGTAACCGTAAGTAAAGATGGTCTTATTCTGAGCGGAAATATCTCAAGCGAGAACATCATCGACGTTGCAGAGATCGAGGACAACCTGCTCGCTAACCCATCCGCCCTTGAGTTCTGGACACACGGCCACAAGCCTACATCCACAACGGCATACATCGACACGGCCATCATCGACGGCAAGAAGGTTTATTTTGAAGTTCACGACGTTGGGCTTGTGGAGGCGCTTACCTCTTTTTCAGGCGTAAATTACAACAGTGTTGTCCAGGGCTTGATGAGCGCAAAGAACATCATCACCTGGAACATCACAAACAACCCGCTCTTTTATCTGACAAACTTTACCCGAGATACAGTAAGTGCATCCGTGTTGTCAAAGAACAATTTTATTCCGGTGATGAGTTCTATCACGGGGATGTACCACTTTACAATGAACACCAAGACCTACAAGGAGTTTATGGCCAGCGGTGCCGGTTATGGCACACGCAGCAGATCGTTAGGCGGTGAAACTGATGTTATGGGTATGCTTGAGGTGAACAGAGGACTAGAGATCATGTCCAAAGTCATAAGCGCTATGGAAAGCGGCGCAGATAGATTTGAGTATGGTACACGCATCGGAGAGTTTGCCCTGGCAAAGAAGGCAGGCAAAAGCAATATGCAAGCAGGCTTTGAGGGTAGAGAGATCAGTACAGACTTCGCCATAAAAGGAAGCAATCAGTCACTAACCTCGGCTATGGCAACAGTCCCGTTCATGAAAGCCGCGATCAACGGTATGGATAAAACTGCACGCCGTATCTTCAGTCTAAACGGTGAGATGAAGCTTGGCAACGCTGCCAAGTTTAGAAATCAGATGGGAGAGCTTCAAACACAAAAGATAAAGTTCTATGCCTACGGAGCCATCATAGCAGGCTTCACTCTTGCGCTTTGGTTTAACAACAAAGACGATGAGCGCTGGAAGAAGTTATCCAAGGATCAAAAACAGATGAACTGGTTTTTATTTATCCCAGGCTCAGATAAGCCGATTAAGATCCCCCGCCCATTTGATATCGGCTTTGCCTTTGCAACGGTACCCGAGATAATGGCAGATGCTATCTATACAGAAAAAGGCGAAGATGCCCTGAAAGATTTTGTGTGGGGCCTCAAAGCCATGTTCAATGTTGGCGACATTCCGGGCCTCTTCCAGCCTGTTGGGGAACATCTTACGAATGAGAAGTGGACAGGCGCGCCTCTTGTGCCTCCGAGTCTACAAAACCTCGACGATCTGAGCGATCAGTATGATACCTCCACTCCTATCTTGTATAGGAAGTTCGGTAAGGCGACCGGTGCAAGCCCTATCCTCACACAGCATTATGTCGATGGCCTTCTTGGCCTAACAGCAAAGATGATCGAGGAGAACACCGAAAAGATGCTATGGGATACAGATGCCTGGGGAGCGCGCCCATTCGAGCAGAATGTTCTTGAGTTCATCACCTACCGCTTCCGAGGCAAAGAGCAGCCAACGCATACGATCTACAGCGAGAAGTATTACAAGCTCGCACAGAAAGCCGCCGGGGTAAAAGCAAGCCTTACGCTGAAAAAGAAAAAAGCATTCCTTGATAACGGCAAAGACATCTCAGAATATGCAGCCAAAGAAGAAAAAGGTGCCTACAAAAAAGTAGATGATCTGATGTCAAGATACAACAAGACTTTGACAAATATCAAGAACGGTGTTGAGTTCATCACCTACGACAAAACACTAAGCAAGGCAGAAAAAGAGAAACAGATCAACGCGGCGTATGCTGCCCGCACCGATATGTTCAAAGAGATCACCGGCTCGCTGGAAACAGAACTTAAAAAGCTTGAGGAGAAATAATGGCACACGATAAAGAGATAAGGTTTAGATGCCGCGCGCTCTTTGAGGTTATGAATATGACCTTAAGCTCCATAAGCGACCAGGAGAGCGTAGCCGTCGCGACCCTTAGCGACTGGAAGAACGACGACCGCGAAGAGTACGGCGGCCTATGGCTGCAAGGTTCAAAGGCAGGCAAGGTAACCCAGACGGCAAAGCGCCTGCGTGAAGAGCTCGAAGCTACTTCCGTTTACGATGAGATGAAGAGCAGGCTCAACCAATACTACGGCGTGACCAAACAGGGCGGCCTTGAAGCAGACGGCATCCTTGACATCGCCAGTGACAACGCCGAACTCCAGGCGCGCATCGAGACAGACATTACCCTCCTCGCTTCGGTACAGGCCGACTACTTCGACGCGCAGATGTTTAAAAACTCCATGCTCTCGAGCATTGTCCTGAGCAACCAGGTGAAGAAGGACATCACAAAAGTACGCCAGGCGGATATCAAGGCATCGAGCGAGATCCACAAGCTTGCAAAAGAGTCACGCTTCGGGAAGTCTCCGGATACAGTTATATTTAACGCAAACGGAGTCTACACGGCAGAAGAGCTGGACAATATGGACGTGGAACAGTTAGAACAGTTAATGAAGAAAGAGCAACAGAAAGTTTTGGATATGAAAGAGAGTGCTTCGTAAGTGGTGGGCCATGCAGGACTCGAACCTGCGGCAACCCCGTTATGAGCGGGGGACTCTAACCAACTGAGTTAATGGCCCATGTGAAAAAGAACAAAGTGAACACCCAAGTGAACACCCAAAAATAAATTAGACTGTTTAACGCCCTATCTAACGGCGCCTTCTTTGACTTCATTAACCCCGTTATGAGCGGAGGGCTCTAACCAACTGAGCTAAAGATCCATTTAGAGAGCG
>JACUTT010000059.1 GCA_014859655.1 Campylobacterales bacterium | reverse complement strand
AACATAAGGGCACCTCTAAAAACCCCAACTGCCTTCAGAGGAAAAAAGAGAGATGAGATTGTGCAGAACTTTTCTTGCACCCCAAGGGTATTTGTCCCTTCGGTCGGGCAAATCATAGCCGTAGCTATGGTGATAGAAAATTGTGTGCAAGATTTCTCTCTTTTCTTCCTTCGGGCGATAGAGAGATGCCCATAAATTTAAGAGAAGTTTCTTAAACAAGGATACGCTTTTAGGATAATGCTGCGGAGTGTGTTTTTTAGTCGCCTATCATGGTTTCATCGACAGTATCCTCGTCGGCGTAGTTGCTGTCTTCTGCTAATGGGATCTCAATCATTTCCTGCTCCTGAGTCTCCTCGTAGCGGCTAGGCTCCTCATCAGGTATCTCGCCAACTGCTGCTTCCTGCTGCTCGCGCTGCTGCGCCTTGTCGGTTACGTAGTCGCTGCATCCGAGCAGAAACAGTGCCATGATGATGGGAATGAGTATTTTCATGTGTTCCGTCCTTTAAGAATTTTAATACCGCTATCATTATACACTAATAATATTTTTTATTGTTCTTAAATATCTTATTATATTTTAGAGGTGCCCTTTATGTTTTCAGCAAGCGTCTAAAGCTAAGAGAAAATTCGCTTTAGTTAAACTTTTCTTCATCGTTTTAGGATAAACTTACTGCATGATGAGACTACTTATAGCATTGATACTGGTATTTACTTTTGAGCAGGCGGGAGCGAAAAGCAGTGTTCAGAAAAAAGCGTTGGAGTATAATGCTGAACTTTTCGTCGATGACGCAAGCACGGATATCAGCGAAAGTCTCGAAAAAATGCATATTAACGCCGCTACTGTGCAAAACATAAGTATGCTAAATCAAAGTTACAGCTATCTTTTTTTAATAATCTCAAATGAAAAAACAGAAATACAAAAACCTCCGGATATCTATCTCTCTTTTTCCTAAAAACCTAAAAAAAATATCAGGAGATAAGATGAGAAGAGTCAGTACATTGCTTGATGGCAATGAGATGTTTCAAAAAAGTTACTTTAAAAAACATGAAAACGAGTTCTTGAGCCTGGTGGAAAACGGCCAGCACCCCAAGGCGCTTTTTATAGGCTGTGCAGACTCGCGGGTTATCCCGACGCTGATCACGAACACTATGCCCGGGGAACTTTTTGTTCTGCGCAATGTCGGAAACTTTGTGGCACCCTACAGGCCCGATGAGGATTTCCATGCGACGGCGGCCGGCATAGAGTACGGAATATCCGCATTAGAGGTTTCGGAAATTATTATCTGCGGCCATACCCACTGCGGGGCAATAGCGGCGCTTTATCAGGAGATGGACGGCAAGGCCTTTATCCATACTAAAAAATGGCTTTCGCTGGGCAACAAGGCAAAGGCGATCGCGCTTCTCTCTCTGGGTGGTGAGGCGGAGAAGACGGAGCTTTTGAGACTTACCGAAAAGCTCTCTGTCGTTTCGCAGATAGAACATCTTCTGACCTACCCCTATGTCAAAGAGCGGGTTGAACAGGGGAAATTGCACATTCACGGATGGATGTACGACATTGAGACCGGGGATATCGAGTACTACGATCCGGACGAGCATGAGTTTTTATCGCTTAAAAAAACAGTCAGAAGGCCCGTACGATGAAGATAACTAAAAATCTCTCCGGAGATCTCTTTGGCGGATTGACGGCAGCTATCGTCGCGCTTCCGCTGGCGCTGGCCTTTGGGGTACAGTCTGGAATGGGTGCTATAGCAGGACTTTATGGGGCCATAGCCCTTGGCATAATAGCGGCACTGTTGGGGGGAACAAAAACGCAGATCAGCGGGCCGACGGGGCCGATGACGGTGATCGCAGCGGCAGTCATCGCGGGGGAGATCGCCTATTTCGGTTCTTTGGACGCGGCGATGCCCTCTGTTGTCGTGACCTTTATGCTGGCGGGATTTTTCCAGATCCTTATGGGGCTTGCCAAAATAGGCCAGTACATCAAGTATATGCCCTATCCCGTCATCTCGGGTTTTATGAACGGGATCGGTCTTATTATCATTATCCTGCAGCTTTTTCCGCTTGTCGGGCTCTCCTCGCCCAAGACGATCGTGGATATTCTGCTCTCACTTGGCAACGCACTGGCCAATATCAATATGCAAGCACTCTTTTTGGCACTGGGCACGATTGCGACGATCTACCTCTTTCCGCGTGTTACCAAAGCAGTTCCCTCAACGCTGGTCGCCCTTTTGCTCTTTACCGCGATATCCTTGCTGCTGGAGTTTGACGTGCCTATCATCGGTGAGATCCCTCAGGGTCTGCCGGAGCTTCACCTGGGCGCTTTTTTTGACATTACCTGGCATGCCCCTATGGTCATCATCATTGCGGCACTGACCCTCTCAAGTCTGGGCGCGATCGACTCCCTGCTTACCTCTGTCGTCTCGGACAACATGACACGGACACAGCACAGCTCCAACAAAGAGCTGATCGGGCAGGGCATCGGTAACAGCATCGCCGGGCTCATCGGCGGTCTTCCCGGCGCGGGAGCGACGATGCGCACCGTCGTCAACATCAACTCCGGAGGCAGAACGCAGCTCTCGGGCGTCGTTCACGGGCTTGTTCTTTTGGTGATCCTGCTGGGCGCTGGCGCGTATGCGAAATTTATTCCCCTGCCTGTTCTAGCGGGCATACTGGTGACGGTCGGTATCGGTATCATCGACTACCGAAGCCTTCGCGACATCAAGCTTATTCCCAAGGCGGACGCGACTATTATTCTCAGCGTGATGACGCTGACGGTTTTGGTGGACTTGCTTCAGGCGGTCGCTGTCGGTATGGTGATGGCGGCGCTCTGGTTTATGAAGCAGATGGGAGACATGTCTGAGCAAAAATCGATGGGAAGAAGCCTCATGGAGTACCGCTATGCGCAGATGCCGGATGAAGACATTTTGCCAAAAGAGCTCAAAGAGAAGGTCTATATTCAAAATTTTGACGGCCCTATCTTTTTTGGCTTTACCTCCGGATTTAACAAGATCATTCGCGATCTTCCCGCGGTAGAGACGGTTATTTTCAGGATGGATGACGTTCCCTACATCGACCAAAGCGGCATGTACGCGCTCGAAGATGCCATATCTGAGCTTAAGAAAAAAGGGATCGAGGTGCTTTTGGTGGGTATTCAAAAACAGCCAAAAGGTATGTTTGACAAGATCAAGATCACCCCGCACCTCATACCCGAAGAGAAGATATATAGGCATCTCAAAGATGCTCTGGCGCAGATGTGCGTTGTGAAATAGCACAGGAGGAAGTTTAAATAAAAAAAGTAGTTTTGATTTAAATGAGATGAGTATCTTCTCTTAGTATAATTAGAAAAAAATATCATATTGGTGTTCGTGAAAAAGATAAAAAACATAGTATTAACGCTGCTGCTCTTCTCGTTTGGCTTTATTGTGGTGCATGATTATGCGATGCAGAGTCTTGAAACAAAAGCGCAAAACACGATCTCCTGCAGCAAAGCTCAGAGTGCTGCGGAGGGGAGCAGGGTGCTTATCCATGAGTGCATACATATGTTGCTGGCTTTTTTGCAGCCCAAGCCCCCGCTCTTCTTTTTGGATAGTCCAAAGAGCAGGCCTCTGTATTCAAAACTCCAACCGACCTCACACATCAGACATGTCCTGGAGCGGCCGCCGCTAAGTTAAACTTTTTAAAACGATCTAAAAATTTTAAAAAGGTTAAACATTGAAGACAAAAATACTTTTCCTATTCTTTGTGCCGTTTGGTCTGTATGCGCAAAATCTCAGCGAGATTCTCGATGCTTTTCGCCACAGCGAGAGAGCAAGATCGATCAACGAGACGCTTCTTGGTGAAAAGGCAAGAAACAGCGTTGCAAGCGCCTACAGCGCACCCATGATAGGTGTGGGCCTCTCCCATGCTCGCAGCGATATCCAGGAGGGAGCGGAGCACTCTCTTTCACTCTCTCAGAACATCCTTTACCCCTTTTCAAAAGACTCAAAGACACGTGCGCAAAAAGATCTCGACGCTGCCGCACAAAGCGAAGCGGCATATGCGCTTAGCTCGCTTGAGCTCGATATCGGCGCGCAATATCACCTTGCATGCACGGCCTTTGAGATAAAGGAGAAAGCGCAGATACTCTATGATGAGCAGGCCAAGCGCTACGATAAGCTTAACCGGGCCTATGAGGTGGGTGAGATCTCCAAAAAAGAGCTGCTGATGCACAAGCTCGACATGGTTAAGTTCCGCCAAAAGACAGGCCTGTATAAAACTAAGTATCTCGAAGAGCTCTCCTTGTTGCAGGAGAGTTCGGGTGTGCCAATAAGCGCACTCTCCTGCGATGATCTTGTCCGGCCACTCCCCTTTGTGGAGTTAAAGCCCTTGGAAGAGCATACGGCCCTTAAGGGTCTCGAACACAAAAAAGACTCCGCAAACGCTTTGTACACGCTTCAAGAGAGTCTCTTTACCTCCTTGAACTACGAGCTCTCCTATGAAAAAGAGATTGATCTCTCCCGCTACAGATTTGTCGTCTCTGTGCCTTTGGGCTTTTTGACTTCGCAAAAAGAGAGCCTCAAAGCAGAGCAGCTGCACCGCTATAGCGCCTACGACGCGCAAAAGTCGTACCTGCAAGAAAACCTCAAAAATAGCTCCGCCTCCGCCTCGCTTAAGATCAAAACACTCTATGAACAGTTTGAGCTGATGCGAGATGAGATCTTGCCGCTGAACGAAGAGCTTTTTGAGCTGAGCAAACTCTCTTTGGACGAGGGTGAAGGGAATATGATGGAGTATCTCGATGCCGTGCGCTCCTACCGGCTGAGTCTGATCGATCTCTACGAGATCAAGGGGGAGTATTACCGGGAGCTTTTTAGACTTTATAAGAACAACGATATGAAATTTGGAGATTATTATGAAAAAATTGATTAGCCTTGCACTCTTTGTGCTGGGCCTACAAGCAGGCCAGAATATAGCCGTCACGCAAGAGCAGCAGAAGAGTCTGGGTCTGAAGACGAGCCAGGTGGTGAGCGCAAAGAGCCTTTCTTTTGGTCCGTTTAACGGCCGTGTGAGTCTTGACAAAAAAGATCTCATCTCCCTTGGTTTCGGTCTCGATGCGATTGTCGAGGAGATCTATGTCCGACAATACCAGCGGGTAGAAGAGGGCGAAAAATTGTTGAGCGTGAGCAGTTACGCGCTTCTTGATCTTCAAAACGACTATCTGAGTGTGCTGCTTGAAGAGGAAAATCTGGCGGAGATACTGGCAAGAGATACGAAGCTTTTTTCCAAGGGGCTGATCTCGCAGAAACGATTGTCAAAGGCGCGCAAGGAGAGTTCAGAGAGTTCCTTGAAACGCCAGCATCTCAAAAACAAACTGCTTCTCGCCGGTTTTACTCCCGTCGCGCTGAAGAGCCTTGAAAAAGAGCGCATTTCAAAGAGAAGGCTTGATATTTTCTCCCCAAAAGCAGGCGTGATCAATGCGATAGAGAGCAATGTCGGCGCCTTTGTTCAGGCGCAACAACCGCTGCTTAGCCTCTATGCGGACGGGAAAAGGTATCTTGAGATCGTATTGCCGCTGCGTGCCGCGGCTCTGCTCAAGGCAGGCGATCTCTGCACCTTTGAAGGCCACAGCGCAAGCATCACGTATGTCTCAAACCTGGTCGATCCGAGCTCCCAGTCTTTGCAGGCGAGGGCCTTGATAGAGGAGACGGATGAAGTACTGATCAATACGGTATATGAGGTGAGGGTCGTAAAAAAGATCGAGAAGGCGTTTGTGATCACAAAAAGTTCCCTGGTCTTTCATGAAAATAGTCCCCGCATCTTCAAAAAAACAGCGCATGGGTTTGAAGGGCTGAGCGCAGAGATCATTTTTGAAGATGCGAATAGCTACACCATTAAAGCCGATCTGAAAGAGGGTGATGCCCTCGCCTCCAGCGCGACCTCTGCACTTTTGGGCGCTATGGAGGGCGAAAATGAGTGAGCGCATCGTTGCATTTGCCCTCTCGCAGAGAGTTCTGATCCTTTTGAGCGCCTTTGGGATACTTGTTTTCGGACTCTTCTCTATGCTGAGACTTCCCGTCGATGCCTATCCCGATATCGCGCCCAACCAGGTGAAAATCATCCTCAAGGCTTCAGGCATGACGCCCGCGGAGATGGAGTCCCGCGTTGCTACCGTTGTGGAGCAGAACCTGCAAAACATCCCCCGGCAGACCCTAATGCGCTCCATCTCAAAATACGGCATATGCGACATCACGATCGATTTCGAAGATGCGGTGGACATCTACTGGGCTAGGGCCCTGGTCGCTCAGCGTCTGAGCGAGGTGGCCGATGAGCTTCCATCAGGCATAAGCGGCGGCCTGGCGCCGATAACTACCCCTCTGGGCGAGGTTTTGATGTTTACTGTGGAGTCGCCAACATTGAGTCTGATGGAAAAACGCACCCTTCTTGACTGGGTGATAGTAAAACGGCTGCGCGGCGTAGAGGGCGTTGCAGACGTGAATGCGCTTGGCGGGTATGTGAAGACCTACGAGATCGTTCCGGATTTTTCAAAGATGCAGCTGTATGGGGTGTCGATGCAAAACCTCATAAGCAGTGTGGAGAACAACAACAAAAATGAGGGCATAGGCAGACTCTCCGTCGGCGAACAGAGCCTTTTTGTCAGAAGTGAGGGGAGGCTTAAAAGCATAGAGGAGATCTCGGAGCTGATTATAAGCCATGAGAACGGAAGAGACATCAGAGTCAAAGACCTCGCGCAGGTTCACATCTCTTCGCTGACACGAGCGGGCTTTGTTACCAAGGACGCACAAGCAGAAACGGTACAAGGGCTGGTCCTCTCGCGCAAAGGCGAAGATACCTCAGTGCTCTTAAAAGCTGTCAAAGCCGAACTGCAAAGAATAGAAAAAGAGCTGCCCGAAGGGACGCACCTTTCGATATTTTACGACCGCTCGGAGCTGGTGAGCAAGGCGATCAGCACGGTCTCAAAGGCACTTCTCGAAGCGCTCGTGCTGATCGTCATTGTGCTTTTTATCTTTTTAGGGAGCTTCTCTTCGGCCTTCAGCGTGGCCATCATCCTCCCATTTGCGGCGATGATGACCTTTATTGCCATGGAGTATTTCGGCATCAGCGCAAACCTGATGAGTCTGGGCGGACTGGCCATCGCCATAGGTATGCTGGTCGATGCGAGCGTCGTCATGGTGGAAAATATCGCAAAGTTTTTGCATGATGAAAACCATAAGAACAAGCTGAAACTTCAGCTTGTTCTGGGCGCCGCCAAAGAGGTCTCCCCTTCGATCTTTACAGGCATTTTGATCATCATTATTGTCTTTCTGCCGCTTTTGACGCTTGAGGGTCTGGAGGGAAAACTCTTTGTGCCCGTTGCACTGAGCATCGTCTTTGCTTTGGGCTCCTCTTTGATCCTGGCCCTTACCTTCATCCCTGTGACGAGCTATTTTGTCTTAAAACAGGAGCCGCATGAGAGTCCGAAGATCATGCTCTTTTTGGAAGAAAAGTACAGGGTGGTCTTGGAGTATGCGCTGAAGCACCAAAAAGCGGTCTTTGTCGCTGCTGCGCTCTTGTGGGTCTTGGCCTTCGGTGCTTTTACGCAGGTGGGCAAAACATTTATGCCCACACTGGACGAGGGAAATATCATCATCGGCATAGAGAAAAACCCCTCCATTTCGCTTGAGGCAAGCCGCGATATCGATCTGAAGATACAGGAGGCGATCTTAAAAGAGGTACCAGAGGTACTCTCCATCGTCGCGCGCGGCGGAAGCGACGAGATAGGACTTGACCCCATGGGACTTAACGACACTGACACCTTTTTGGTCCTCAAGCCCAAGGCAGAGTGGCGCGTGCCCTCCAACACCTGGCTACTGGAGCGTTTCAGAGAGGTTCTCGATGGGTTCGTCGGAATAGAGTACAGTTTTACGCAGCCCATAGCGATGCGGGTCTCGGAGATGCTCAGCGGTTCGCGCGGCGACATCGTTGTCAATGTCTACGGAGAGCAGAACGAAAAACTCGAAGCCATTGCCAAAGAGATTGCCACGATCACCGCCTCGGTCCGCGGCAGCAGCGATGTCTACAAAAAAGCAAATGCGGGGATCGCCTACTGGGAGGTGAGCTTCAAAAACGAGGCGATGGCGCGCTACGGGGTGAGCAAAAACGATCTCACTTCGTATCTCAAAGTTGCTATAGAGGGCGTTGAGGTCGGGATCGTTCAGGAAGAGCTGCGGCGGATTCCTCTGGTGATCAAGGGCGCATCGCCTCTGCAAAGAAGCATGGACAAAAACAAAAACCTGCGCTATGTTTTAGAAAACGGGGAGAGCGTCGAGCTCAATGCGCTGCTTGAGTTTACCCTGCGTCAGGGGCCTGTGGTGATTGAGCATGAGAACTCGATGCGAAAAAGCGTGGTGCAGACGAATGTCCTGGGGCGTGATCTGGTCGGTTTTGTGGATGAACTCAGCGCGGCGATACACAAGAGTATCACCCTTCCGCAGGGCTATTTTATAGAGTACGCGGGCGAGTACCAAAACCAGCAGAGAGCCTCAAAACGCCTCTCTCTGATCGTTCCGCTGAGCATTGCCCTGGTTTTTATCCTGCTTTTGTTTACCTTCAGATCAAGCCTGCAGGCCTTTTTAGTTCTGCTCAATATTCCCTTCGCGCTGATCGGGGGCGTCTTCGGGCTCTATCTCAGCGGGGAGTACATGAGTGTTCCGGCCAGTGTCGGTTTTATTGCGCTGATGGGGATCGCCGTCTTGAACGGGGTGGTGATGATCAACTACTTCAATGTCTTGAAACAGAGTATGCAAAATGGCCTTGAGGTAGTAAAAGAGGGCTCGATAAGAAGGCTGCGGCCTGTCCTGATGACGGCGTTTATCGCGGCTCTGGGCCTGGTTCCCCTACTTTTTGCAAGCGGACCCGGCTCCGAGATACAGAAGCCTCTGGCCATCGTCATCATCAACGGACTGGTCTCCTCGACCTTCTTGACCCTGATCCTTCTGCCTATCCTCTACCACCGCTTTGTGCTCAAAGGTGCCGAAGAAGAGAGAGAGGGAAGCTTTTAGCAAAGGCGGGCAGAACCAGAAGAAAGATTGGTTATGATGTTACAATAAAAGGAGAGAGATCATGAAAAATTTATCAACACTACTTTCTGCCGGCCTGCTTCTGCTTTGTTCAAGCGCACTATGTGCGGAGTCCTCTTCAAAAAAGAGCGAGGACCTGGGCATATTCTCAATGGAGCAGACCCGCTATAGCATCGGCAGCGGTGCGGATATTCTCGAGATCACGCGACAAATGACCCCTTGCGCTAAGAACAAGGGCTTTTTACAGCCGCTTGTCCCGCAAGAAGGGGTGCATCCTGTGACTGAGATAGAGATACTGCAGGCACTCAACGACAAGAAGGCTATCGTCGTGGACATGCGCGTGGAGGAGCAGTTTTTAAAAGAGACGATACCCCACGCCATCAATATCCCCTATACCGAGGCGGAGCTGCGTCTCGATAAGCTCGGATGCAGCATGAAGGGCGCCGCCTGGGAGTGCGCGAAGGCGCTGAAAGTCTACGCCTTTTGTAACGGCCCCGTCTGTGCCCAGTCGCCCGCTGCGATAGAGGCTATGGTTCGCCGCGGCTTCCCGGCTGAAAAGATCTACTACTACCGCGGCGGAATGCTTGACTGGACGGCACTTGGCCTGACTACGGTAAAGGGAGCCTTTTAAAATATGGCGGCAAAAGCAACGATCTACAAGGCTTCGCTGAATATCGCGGATATGGACCGGCACTACTATGCGGAACATGGTCTGACCCTGGCCAAACACCCCTCCGAAAACGACCTGCGTCTAATGGTACGCCTGGCGGCCTTTGTATTCAACGCCGACGAGAGACTGCTCTTTAGCAAGGGAATCTCTCAGGACGACGAGCCGGACCTGTGGCAAAAGGCGCTTGACGGTGAGATAAAACTCTGGATTGACCTGGGACAGCCCGATGAAAAGCGGATACGAAAAGCCTGCGGAAGGGCTGAAAAGGTCGTGATCTACACTTATCAGGAGGGGAGTGCGCTTGCCTGGTGGAAGCAGGAGGAGAAGTCTCTTAAACGCTTCAAAAACCTCCACGTCATTTACCTCAATATCAAAGGCGAGATCGATGCTTTGGCAAAGCGGACGATGAGCCTGCAGTGCAACATCAGCGACGCCGAACTGAGCCTGCTTGATGATGAGCAGAGCGTTAGCATCACGCAGGAGAGATGGAAGTAGCCACTTGCTCTTGCGCGATAGTGGCGGTGAGCGTATAGCTCTGATTGGGCTCTATAAGCGGCTCGTCCTCCAGGGCGTTTGCACTTTCGATGCAGAGCATATGCCGGTAGTCGCTGAGATCGGCCATCTTATTTGCCAGCGCTTCGCCGGGGTTCCAGACAACGGCGGTATGCGACCCCTCGCTAGAAATCACGGTCGTTTCATCCGCGTCTCTGAGCATGATTGAAGCACTTGCCTCTTCATAGATACGATCCGTCTCCTGATCAAAGCAGAGCCTTCCCTCCTGAATATTGCCATAGCTGTTGTCGACCTTGTTGTAGTATTTTTTTCCCTCAAGCCCCTCCAGGTAGACCTTTGAGATATCGCTGATGGCAAAATAGCTGTGCAGGGCCTGGGAAATACAAAAGGCCTTGTTTCCGGTGTTTGTTGTCTTTAAAGAGAGGCGCAGTTGGGCTCCGACGCCAATCTCCAGGGTGAGTTCAAAGTCAAAGGGCCAGAGTCTGCGCGTCTCTTCAGAACTCGTGAGTCTGAGGGTGACCCTTGTCTCTTGCTCATCCTCCTGCATTGCGATGTGCTCCCACAAAGAGGTCCGTGCAAAGCCGTGGTTAGGAAGGGACTTGTCACTTTTGTGCGCGCCGAACCAGGGCCAGCAGATGGGAACGCCGCCGCGGATAGGCTTGCCCTTATCAAAATAGCTGCTCTCGCTCAGCCAGAGCAGGGGCTTTTTCCCTTTGGTCTGAAAATAAAAGAGATGCGCACCCTGAAGGGCTATCCTGGCCTGTGCATTTGCGTTGGAGATCTCGAGATAATCGAGGCTGTTTTTGCGTTTGATTCTTGTCATGCGCTATTATATTATTTTTTGTAACTAATACGATTTTTGCATCCCTTCTTTTTGTTTTTGGTGCTATAGGGCACCTCTAAAAACCCCAAATGCCTTCAGAGGGAAAAAGAGAGATGCGATTGTGCAGAACTTTTCTTGCACCCCAAGGGTATTTGTCC
>JACUTT010000013.1 GCA_014859655.1 Campylobacterales bacterium | reverse complement strand
CAACGCCCAGCAGTGGGCGTTGTTATTGCTTTTTGGATGCACTTCGTGCTCTTATTGATGTTAAGCCTTCGATGGTGCCTTTGGCACAACATCTTCGGTTTCATTCAGCACAACGCCCAGCAGTGGGCGTTGTTATTGCTGAATTCACATCCTATCTTTTGCTTTTATTCCTAATAGGGAGAGGCCTGTTTTGATAGAGAGGGCGACGACGAGGAAGAGCTTGAGGAGTTTCGCCTCGTCTTGCGTTCCGATGACTTTGTGGTCGTAGTAGAACTTGTGGTATGTGCTTGCGAGTCCCTTGAGGTAGTCGGTCACTTTTTGTACCTGGCGCGAGTTGAAGGCGTCTTCGACGACTTCGTTTAAGAGCATCGCTTCAAAGAGGAGGTTGTCAGCATCTTCGCTTAGGCCTTTTAGTGATGCGGCCATGATCTCTTCGCGGCCTAGCTCGCTCTTCTCCAAAATAGTCTGGATGCGTGCGTGGGCATAGTTGACGTAGAAGATAGGGTTTGAGCTGTCCTGTTTTTTCAGGTCGTTGATGTCAAACTCCAAAGCGGTGTCCGACTTTTTAGATGCGAACATAAAGCGCAATGCATCTGATCCGATCTCTTCAACCACATCGTTCATTCCGATGACCGTGCCAGCGCGCTTACTCATCTTGAAAGGCTCGCCGTCTTTGAGCAGTGAGACCATCTGGCTCAGCTGAATATCGAGCTTATTCTCGTCGTGTCCCAGGAAGCTGATAGCCGCTTTGACGCGGGAGATGTAGCCGTGGTGGTCGGCGCCCCAGATGTTGATATAGCTGTCGTACTTGCGCTCGAACTTCTGGTGGTGGTAGATGATATCGCCGGCAAGATAGGTCGGTCGTCCGTCTTCACGCACGATGACGCGGTCTTTTTCGTCCCCTTTGAGGGAGGATTTGAGCCACTGTTTTCCATCGATCTCTTCTGTCCCGCCATTGGCTTTGAGGATGTCCATCACGCGGTCCCAGTCGTTATAGAGTTCCGCTTCGCTGACAAAGGTGTCAAAATGGACATTGATCGCCGCCAAATCGCTGACGATCATCTTTAAGACCTCATCTTTTGCCCAGAGCGTGACATCTTTGATCTTTTTGGCATCCAAAAAGACCTCTTTTCCGTAAGTGTCGGCTGCGATCTTCGCAAGCTCGCTCAGGTAGTCGCCGCGGTAGTAATTCTCAGGATACTCGACATCCAGACCAAGGATATTGGCCTGGCCTTCGAGCATCAAAGAGGTTCCCAAAAGATCGATCTGATTGCCCGCGTCGTTGACGTAGTACTCCGCCGTGATCTGATGGCCTAAATGGCGTCCGAGTCGTAGCAGCGTGTCGCCATAGACCGCGCCGCGTGCATGACCGATGTGAAGAGGTCCCGTCGGATTGGCCGAGACAAACTCAAGCAATATCGTGCTCGACTCGTTGCCTTTGGCAAACTCATCTTGGTTGGCCAAAGCCCACGAAGCATACTCGTCCAAAAAGTCTTCGCTCAGCTTAAGATTAAGATAGCCCTTGACCGCTTCGACATTCGTAAACATGGCGTCTTTGCTGAAGAGTTCAACCAGTTCGGAAGCGATGTCAATGGGGGATCTTTTGAGCTCCTTTGCCATAGCAAAAGCGATCGGAGTAGCAAAATGACCGAAAGATCGGTCACGAGGTTTTTCTAAGACAATATCACGTTTGATTTCGCTGTTTAACAGCGCGAGGACTCGCTGTTTCAAGACTAGGCTTGTTTCGTAGTTTCAGATGGCTTGATGTCATCCTCTTTGGTTTCACTTTTTTCAACTTTTTTCGGCTCTTCAACAGAAGCTGTTTCAGTAGTCTCTTCGTCGTCTTTTACCGCTTTTTTGAAATCTTTAATTCCTTTGCCGATACCTTTGGCAAGTTCCGGTATTTTTTTACCGCCGAAGATCAAAATTACTATTACTGCAATGATTGCCCATTCCATACCGCCTGGCATACCCATAGTTTTTCCTTTTAAAAATAATTAAAAAATTCTATCTCTTTCTTGCTGTAAAAACGCTTATTGTTTGATCTTCTTGGAAGTGTTCAGCCGTTTGCTTCCCACTCATGTATAAATTCACTGATCTTCATCGAGGGCATCTTCAATCGTGCGGCATGTGAGATCGCGACAAGCTGAGCAGCAGCTACATCCAGATCATCGTTAATGATCAGATAGTCATACTCGCTTATACGCTGGACTTCGCGTGTCGCCATCTGTATGCGTCCATCGATCACCTCCTGGCTGTCGGTACCACGTGCGCTGAGTCTGCGTTTGAGTTCTTTGAGCGAAGGGGTGGTGATAAAGACCGAGGTTGTGATGTCACCCAAACGGTTTTGCACCGCATCATGACCCTGGACATCGATGTCGAAGATAACGATCTTGCCCTCTTTTAAGGCCTCTTTGACCGGCTTGATCGAGGTGCCGTAATAGTTTCCGTGCACCAGAGCGTACTCTAAAAAGTTCTCCTCTTCGATATCTTTTTGAAAGGCTTCTTTGGTGACAAAGTGGTAATGAACTCCTTCAACCTCGCCCTCGCGCATAGGACGCGTTGTCGTCGATATGGAAAAATAAAATACGCCAATACTCTCTTCTATTTTTTTGATCAGGGAGCTTTTTCCTGCTCCGCTTGGACCCGAAAGAACGAGAATTGCGCCGCTTTCACTCATTTGCCCTTCTCGCTAAATGAGATCTTGATATTCATATCCATTCCTTTTAATGCTTCTTTTACATTGTCTTGTTTCAATGTTGCGATCAGTTTTTCCAAGGCCGCGACACTCGCATCGCCCGAATTTTCTATGCTTGTTTCTTTGGCAGAGACTCCTTCTGCGGGGATCTGATCTACAAAGGTATCTATCTCATCGAGTTCTGGGTGTTCGTTGTCGCTCGCATTGCGTTCACCCATCGCTTCATTGAGTGCTTCTTCATGCAAGGAAGCAAATTCGCCCTGCCCGACAATAAGCTCCGGTTCATCCTCGTCGTCTTCTTCATCCATAAACTCCAAGGCATCTAGCTCTTCTTGAATGTCAAGCTCCTCTTCGTCTGCCTCAGCCTCTTGCAAAACCTCCTCGCCAAGTGCGAGTTTCAGGTCATTGGCGCTGATGGAGGAGAAGTCATTTTCAAACCCTTCCATCTCCTCTTCGTCAAGCTCGTCCAAAAGATCGTCATCGTCCAGCTCACCAAGTGCAGCTTCTATCTCCTCGCTCAATGCGCTCAGATCGATCTCCTCTTCGCCCTTCTCTTCTACTTCTTCAAGGGTATCCGGAATATCCTCCGCTAAGCTCTCTTTTGTCGGCGTTTCATCCAGAGTATCAGACTGCTCCGTTTCATCAAGCAGGTCATCGAGGGCATCGAGCTCCTCGTCTTCCAGATCACTATCGTTCAGCGTATCCGATGCATCAGCATCTGTCTCTGCAGCTGCGAAGAGATCTTCTTGGGCATCTTCGTCTTCGTCGCTTTTCATCTCTTCAGCCATCCGGTCAAGCTCATCGTCAGACAGATTTTCTTCTGCTGTTTCTTCTGTAACAGAGGATTCGCTGATCTCTTCGTCCATTTCATCGTCCAGGTCTGCCAGCTCCTCTTCTGCATCCTCGCTGAACTCCTCGTCGATCTCTTCCAAAAGTTCTTCGCTTAAAACAGGCTCATCAGACTTCTCGTCTAAACTCTCTTCGGACTCTTCGTCTTCAAGATCGTCAAACAGATCCTCCAGGTCCTCTTCTGTCAGCTCTGCTTCTGTATTGATTTGTTCATCCTGCTCATCGTTCGCATCTACTTCACTCTCTTCGGACTCTTCGTCTTCAAGATCGTCAAACAGATCTCCCAGATCCTCTTCTGTCAGCTCTGCTTCTGTCGTGATTGGTTCATCCTGCCCATCGTCCGCATCTGCTTCACTCTCTTCATCAAGTTCGTCCAAGGCCTCGTTGATCTCGCCCAGGATCTTTTCATCTGCGCTGCAAGAGGGTCTCATATCTTCAAGCTCATCCAGATCAACCTCTTCGGTTTCGTCCTCTTCTTCAAGCAGTCCTTTAACCTCATTGACATCATCTTCGTCCAGAACACTCTTTTGTAGGTCGTGACTCTCTCCTGGCTCTTCCTCAATATCTTCGAGGTCGTCCAGGTTTTCCAGAGCATTTCCAAAAGAGAGCTCTTCATCCTCTGCTGCTTTTGAGATATCTGTTAACTCATAAAAATCAAAATCATCTTCCGACAAATCCGGTTTTTCCATTATTTCAGGCTCAGTCTGCGCTACATTCGCTTTCGGCGCTTCAGTTTCTGCGCTTGCGGCTGAGGAGATCTCCATAAAAATGTCCACAAGGTCTGTCGGTAAAAAAGGCTTGTTAAACTCACGGGTAAACTCTTTGGGTTTTTCAGACGTGCGCGAGCCTATAAAACAGCTTTGCGAAAAGCTCACTTTTGATTTCAGTTCTTCAAAAAGCTCTTGGCTATAAGCGTTGTCATCCATCATAACAAGATCGTATCTCTGTGGTTCAAGTTCTTCGACAGAGCTTGCCGTTGTCAGTTCGTCGCCTGTTTTTTGCGCGCTTAATGTAACCAGTTTTCCAACAACAGGGTTAGCATTAATAAGAAGTATCTTCATAACAAGAGCCTTTTGGTATATATTAATATATAATGGATATTTAAGTATATATTCTAGCTAAAAAACATCAAGATACAGCCAAAAAGGAAACAACTTGTTCAGACTTCTGCTCTTTTTTCCTGTTTTTTTGCTGGCGCAGGAGGTTTTTTTGCTTCCGGATGAGGGCAGGTATTTTTTGGATACCCTCAATGCCAAGATTATAAAAGCAGAGAACAAGTTCTATCTTTTTACGCCGTTTTTGGATGAGTATACCCTTGTGCGCACGCTGAAACAGCGCGCTAAAAAAGAGCTGCAGATCACCATTATCACAAGCGAGCCTTTGCAAAAGCAGAACAAAGCGGCCCATCTTGCTCTGTTTGAAAACATTCAAATCTTTACCCTTAGCCCCTTCGATTATGGCAGTGAAAATCCACAAGCTTTGAGCGGCTCTTTTGGCTGCATCGACAATAAAGAGCTCTTTTTGCTCAGTAAAGATCTCGACGGTGAAAAGATAAGAACAGATTACGCATTTGCGCTCTTTCGGAAGAAGACATGCGACGCGATCTTTCACACGCTATTGCAGCGGGCTAAGGCGTACTGAAGAGTACAGGAAGCGCATTTAATGTCTTGAACATCTCTGCGCTGAAGATACTCATAAAGGTGGCCAGCGTCGCTATAACGACGACAAAGGCCACCATGATCTTGATGGGAAAACCAATGACCAGAAGATTAAATTGAGGCATTGTCTTCATCAGCATACCAAAAATGATATCCGCCAAAAGCGAGAGGGCGATGATAGGAAAAGCGATCATAAAGCCGACAACAAACATATTGACCGTCGCGGTTTGAAGATAGGCGAAGATCGCTTCATTGAGCACAAACCCGCCAAGCGGAACTTCCTGCAAAGAGTCGCTGATGAATAAAAGCACAACATGGTGTCCGTTTAGAGCCAGAAAAACCATCAAAGAGAGCAGCGCGAGAATATTACTGATAACGGGCATAGAGACCCCTGACTGCGGGTCGATGACCGAGGCCATGGAAAAGCCCATGATAAAGGAGATCTGCGTCCCGGCAAAGGTCATGATGTTCATCGTAATCTGAAGCATCAATCCTATCGTAAATCCCAGAAGAAACTCGCTCAAGATAGCAAAAACAAGCATCGTTGTGGTGATCTGCATCTCAAGCGGGGGCATCACAGAAAAGTACAGCACACTGAAAACAAAGGCGATGGCTGTCTTTATCGTCATAGGAATGGAGGTGTGCGAGAAGAGAGGGACCATGATAAACAGCCCGGCAAAACGAAAAAACAGAAGGATAAAGCCGACAACATTTGCCGGTGTTAAAAATTCAACGACTTCCATTTTTATCCTCAAAGAGCCTGGGCTATTTTATCTTTTCGAGCTTTTGATCATGGAGTTTGTAGACATGATCGCACTCCATAGCCAGATCCTTTTCATGGGTCACCAGAACCATTGCCGCCTCTTCTGCGCGTATGTAGTCCGTAAAAAGCTGCATGACATCCACGGCCGTCTCATAATCGAGATTTCCCGTCGGCTCATCCGCAAAGATCAATCTCGGTTTTTTGGTCAAAACACGTGCTATAGAGACGCGTTGCTGCTGTCCTCCGGAGAGTTCGGTGACCTTTTGGTGGATCACCTCGCTTATGCCCAGACTTTTGAGATGCTCTTCATTGATTTCGTGCCCGCTGAGTATCGCCGCGACTTCCAGGTTTTCATAGGCTGTAAAGCCCTTAAAAAGATAGTGCGACTGAAAGACCATGCCGACACCATTTCTGCGCATTTGGACAAGCTCTTTCTTCTTCAGCGCATAGATATCTTTGCCAAAAAGCTCGACGCTTCCCGATCTGGGCTTCAAGAGCGAGGAGAGAACATGCAAAAGTGTAGATTTTCCGCTCCCGCTGGCACCGATGATGGCCATGGACTCATGGGCATTAAGACTTAGGTCGATATCTTCAAAAAGCGGGTATTCGTAATGGTGTGAAAGTTTTGTCGCATTGAGTAGTTGCATAATATGTCTTGTCTGTTTTTGAAAAAGATTATAAGAGGGTTTGGCTTAAAAGGAGGAGTTAAGAAGAGAAAAATTCTCTTCTTAAGGGGATAAGGCTAAGCCTTATGCCATTTGTGCTGCGACTTCAGCAGCAAAGTCATCGACTTTTTTCTCGATGCCTTCGCCGACTTCAAGACGAACAAAAGCAGATACAGATGCTGTACCGCCAACGGCAGCCGCTGCAGCAGAGACTGCCTGAGCAACTGTCATCTTGTCGTCCATAACATAGTTCTGGTCCAAGAACGCCTGTTCTTTGTCCAGAGTCGTGTTATCGTCGATATAACGGGCAAGCTGGCCAGGAACGATCTTGTCCCAGATCTTTTCAGGTTTGCCTTCTTCTTGAAGCTTGGCTTTGATGTTTTCTTCTGCTTTGGCAAGAACATCTGGAGTCAATTGACACATAGAGATGTACTCTGGAACGTTCTTAAGCGGCTTCTTGAGACGAGAAAGCTCTTCGTTCTCTTTTTTGATCGCTTCGATACGTCCGCGTGTCTCTTCATCAACGAACTGAGCATCAAAATCTTTGTAGCTCAGTGTTGTCGGTTTCATCGCAGATGCATGCATGGCGATGTTTTTAGCTGTCGGAACAAGTGCTTCTGCTGTTTTTGCGCTGTCGCACTCGATCGCAACGATAACACCAATACGGGTATTTGAGTGGATATAGCCGTTGACGACTGTATTCTCATTTCCTGTCAGTGTCGCGATACGGCGCACTTCGATCTTCTCGCCGATCTTAGCAACCGCAGCGTCGAAGGTAGCGCTGAACGCCTTGCCTTCAAGCTCAGTTTCACGAAGTGCTTCAACTGTATCCGCATCAGAGACAAACGACTGTGTGACCGTCTTGGAGACAAGGTCTTTAAAGCCGTCGTTTTGCGCAACGAAGTCAGTTTCAGAGTTGACCTCTACCAAGGTCGCTTTTTTGAAATCTTCAGAGATCTTAAGGCCGATAGAGCCTTCAGCTGCAACACGGTCAGCTTTTTTAGCTGCTTGAGAGATGCCGCGTTCGCGTAGCCACTCTACCGCTTTTTCATAATCGCCGTCGTTTTCGCTCAGTGCTTTTTTACAATCCATCATTGGTGCATCAGTTGCCTGGCGCAACTCTTTTACCATTGCTGCTGTTACTACTGCCATGATTAAACTTCCTCTGTGCTTGCTGCTGTTTTTGCTTCAGCGACAACTTCTGCAACTTCTTCTTCAGTGGTAGGCTCTTCAGCTTCTACTTCGTTTTGAGCACGGCCTTCGATCATCGCTTCTGCCATTTCTCTACAGAAAAGCTGAATTGAACGGATCGCATCGTCATTTCCAGGAATTGGAAAATCGATAAGGTCAGGATCACAGTTAGTATCAAGTGGAGCTACAACCGGGATGCCGAGTTTGCGTGCCTCAAGAACAGCGATGTGCTCTTTAACAGGATCGACAACAAACATCATGTCCGGAAGCTTCTTCATGTTGCGAATACCGCCAAGATACTCCACCAGTTTACTGTGCTGACGCGTTAGCATCAATGCTTCTTTTTTAGTCAAAAGTTCCATTTGACCGTTTGCCTGCATCTCTTCGATGATGTCAAGCTTGCGGATTGATTTTTGGATCGTTCCGAAGTTTGTTAGCATTCCACCCAACCAGCGGTTGTCAACGTAAGGCATACCACATTTTTCAGCTGCTTCACGAATAGCGCCACGTGCCTGTTTCTTCGTACCGACGAAGATCATTGTCTTGCCTTTTGCCGCTTCATCAGCGACGATCTGATACGTTGCACGGAAAAAACGAAGTGTTTTTTGAAGATCTATAATATAGATATTTTTACGAACACCGAAGATGTATTTTTTCATTTTCGGATTCCAACGACGTGTTTGGTGACCAAAGTGTACACCACATTCTAGTAAATCTTTCATGCTGACCATGATTGTTCCTTGTACGAGCTCTCGCTCTTTATTTTTTTGGTTTAGCCTCAGTGTCCCTTAACGGCGATGGATAGGTATCCAGACCGCAACCAATTCAAGAATTGACACTTGCATTTTTGCATTCCACTCACGAAATAAAGCGCGTAATGATACTCAAAAAATATTTTAACTTTGCTGAAGCGCTATAGCAAAGAGGGTTTTACCCTCTCGTAGCATTTATTCCCGTTCTTAAATAATCAACAGGGGAGATATTGCTCTTTAAAAATAATTTTATCTTATCTTAGATAGTATGGAAGCAATTATTTGAATTTTTAATATCAATGAGGGAATGTTGATGTTTAATTTCTAAATTCAAAGAGGAGATGAATGAATGAATAAGCCTTTACTGGGATCATTGGTAGCCGCCTCACTGTTGCTGGCAGATGCAAGTGCTGCAACAATGTACGAACGCTTTGAAGTGATGGAAACAGAGATGAAACGTCTGCAACAGGAGCTAAGCACACTCAAAGCCGAGAAAAAGGCAGCTAAGCCCTCGGCGCGAATGCAAAATGATGACGAAGAGGATGAAGACGAAGACGAAAAAGCGGGTTCTTCTGAGAACGAAGACGATGAAGATGAGTTTAATGCCCAAGAAGAGATCGAAGACATGCAAGAAACAATCACTGAACTCAACAAGGCAACCGCTGGAAACCACCTGAAACTTGGCGTTGACTTCAGAACCTCGTTTGACAATGTGAATTATAAGATGGCCAGTGGTGAGACCAGTGGTAAGAAATATAAAAACGATGCCATTCTCGCCAACAGACTATGGTTGAACATGGACTGGGC
Source organism: Campylobacterales bacterium (assembly GCA_014859655.1). Lineage (GTDB taxonomy): Bacteria > Campylobacterota > Campylobacteria > Campylobacterales > Sulfurimonadaceae. The sequence goes on along the minus strand of JACUTT010000013.1, from coordinate 38,214 downwards.
AGCCACTAAGAACATCAGCTTTACGGGACAGCTGGCTTATAACAAACTATATGGACAGCGTTTTGGTGCAAGTCTCCCTGAAGGAAACCAGGCAGAACCATTCGACTGGATCACCAACGAAAATGCATACGACGATACCGTACGTGTCCGATCAGCCTACTTCTTTTACAGAAACGACACCTTCCTCGGAACAGACATTCCCTGGACCTTCAGTCTGGGACGACGCCCCTCTACCAACGGCCACCTGATCAACTTCAGAGAAAACGATCAGGCCGCTTCGCCATCTGGCCACACCATCAATGTCGAGTTCGACGGTCTAAGCTCACGTTTTGGTCTGGAAAAAGTGACAGGTATTCCCGGAATGTATGTCAAACTTTGCGGAGGCCGCGCTGCCAGCAATGCAAGCCCGCGTTTCAGTACAACTCCATATGCAACTAACGACAGCGAGCTGGCAAGCATAGATCTAGCCGGCCTGATCTTTGTCCCTTACGACAACGGGCAGTTCTCTATTGGCACGCAGTTCTATACGGCCAACAACCTGATAGACCTAAAGAATCCTCAAGACCAAATGGAAGGCTTCCAAACAGTCGGAAACATCAACAGCGCTTCGGCCTACATGATGACCAACGGGATCGGGAACGGCTGGTCCAACTTCCTGGACGACACCACCTTCTTTGTCAGCGGTGCGATGTCTCAGACTGATCCGAAAAATGGAGCAGGCGGCATGCTGGGTTCAACCGATAAAGAGAACGGCTACTCCTACTGGGCAGGGCTCAACATGCCTTCGCTTATCAGCGATGAGGGGCGTTTCGGGCTGGAGTTCAACCACGGTTCAAAATACTGGAGACCCATCACCTACGGTGAAGACACGATGATAGGCTCGAAGGTAGCCGCTCGCGGTAATGCCTATGAGGTCTACTTTACAGAACCGCTTATTGACGATATTTTCACTCTGCAGGTGCGCTATACCTACATCGACTATGACTATGCAGGAAGCAACGGCTTCTTTGGAAATGCGACAGGAGGATCAATGGCTATCAGCGACACGATGATGGTACCAGATGGCTCAGGTGAGTTCATGAATATAGCTGACAATGTCGTCGACAAAGCACAAGATATCCGCGTCTATCTGCGATACCGCTACTAAACCTCTCTACCTTCCGCTTAGGCGGGAGGCTTTTTCTCTACACTTTATACCCCACACGCTCTTTTCAAGCCTGAAGTTCGGCCAGTCTCTCTCTTACCTTTTCCACATGCTCTTTGACACGGACATTGTTCCAGAGGGCGGCTATCTTGCCCTGTGGGTCTAGGATGAAGGTCGTTCGCACGATGCCCATGTACTCTTTGCCGTAGTTCTTCTTCAGCTGCCAAACGCCGTAGCTCTGCATCATCTGCGTGCTCTCGTCGCTAAGCAGCGTGATCTCGAGGGATTGTTTCTCGATAAAGTTTCTGTGTTTTTTCGGGCTGTCCGCGCTCACGCCCAAAATGACCGCATTGAGTTTCTCAAAGAGCGGCTCGGCTGCCGTGAACTCGCAGGCCTCTGTCGTACAGCCGGGGGTGTTGTCTTTGGGGTAAAAGTACAAAACAATCCATTTGCCCTTAAGATCGCGTGTGCAGATCTCCACATCGTCCTGATTGGGAAGACAAAACTCGGGAGCAATATTTCCGACTTCTAGCATAGCGTTTCTCCTAAAATGACTTTACTCTTACACAGTCCACCAAAAGTTTCTTTAGAAAACTCCGGTGCCATATCTCCTACTTCTAACATTCAATTTCCTTTAGATTTAATTCGTCTGTTATAACGATATTCGGGTAGATCTCTTTTAGCCTCTGCGCGGCTATGCCGTCGCCAAAGCCTATGACTTTTTGGTTTTCATCATATATCGGGGTAGTTCCCAGACCGCAGGAGGGCGACTTGGACTTTAGAACGATGGCGTCAAGGTCGGGGTGGTTTAGCACCAGCAGGTCGACCTGGGCCATAATGGCCGGGGTGAAATCCTCCCCGCTCTCCTCCCCGATGACAATACGCTGATCTCCTTTTTCAATCACGCAGATCCTTTCGCGCGGAGTTCCGAGCACGGGCGCTTCGGGGCAAAAAGGGATGATCTCGTCATTTTTAAAGGCGCTCATAACCGCCGCGTCGCTTTTACTCTGTCCGTCATAGCGGCAAAGCTCGCCCAGAAGACAGGCAGAGACGGCAACTTTTCGGCGCTTCACCTAGCAGATCACAACGGATTTGATCTCGGTAAACTCTTCAATAGCAAAACGCGGCCCTTCGCGCCCTACTCCGCTGAGTTTCACCCCGCCGTAGGGCTGGATGTCAAAACGAAGCGTCGGCATATCGTTAATGACGATACCGCCCGCGTCCAGCTCGCTTATTGCCCGCTGTGCGAGTTTGAGGTCGTTGGTGAAAAGGGAAAACTGCAGGCCGTAGGGTGAGTTGTTCATTCTCGGCATCGCGTCGTCAAAATCGTTGACCTTGACCAGGCTGACGATGGGCGCAAAGACCTCTTCGCAGACGATGGCCATGTCGTCACGCACATCCGCCATCACGCAGGGATAAAACATACGCCCTTCGCAACGCGGCTCGAACAGAGCACGCGCACCCTCTGCTATAGCAGAACGCACCCAGCCCATCGCGCGTTTGGCCGCCTCGTCATCGATCACCGGTCCCATAAAGGTCTCATCCTCATAAGGCGAGCCGACGTTGAGCTTCAGGGTCTCTTCGGCCATCTTGGCGGCAAACTCCTCATACACCGCCTCGTGCACGTAGATGCGCTGGAGCGAGATGCAGACCTGGCCGGAGTTGACAAAGGCGCCTAGCGTACAACGCTGTGCCGCCAGTGCGATGTCTGCGGAGGCATCAATGTAGCTCGCCGCATTTCCGCCAAGCTCTAGAGAGATCTTTTTGATCCCTGCTGAGCGGGTGATGATCTCGCCTACGGGAACAGATCCCGTAAAACTGATGACGCGCGGAATGTCGCTTCCCACCAGCGTCGAGCCGACTTCCACATCCCCATAGACCAGGCTTAGCGCGTCTTTGACCGCATACTCGCTCTCGATAAAGAGCTTTGCGAACTTGTAGGCCGTCAGCGGAGCTTCGGGGGTGGGCTTGAGCACCACGGTGTTTCCCGAGACCAGGGCCGGGGCCAGTTTGTGCGCGACCAGGTTGAGCGGAAAGTTAAAAGGGGTAATCGCCGCGACAACACCGACGGGCTCTCTGAAAAAGTAGGCCATCGTCTTTTTGCCACTTGCCATAGCGTCGGTGTTGATCGTCTCGCCGTGCATGGTGCGCATCGTCTCGGCAGAGAGCGTCACGGTCTCGATGGCGCGCTCGACTTCGATGCGTGAGAACATCAGCGGTTTTCCCACCTCGTCCGTGATGGTGCGGGCGAGATCTTCTTTGTTTTCACGCATTTTCTGTGCGACATCTTGCAGCCAGCTGCAGCGCTGCGAAATCGTGGAGGACTTGGCTGCTTTTCTTGCTCCTTGGGCTATTTTAAGTGCTTTGCGCGTGTCGTCAGCACTACAGACCGGTGCTATTGAGACGAGTCTTCCGTCAAAGGGGGAGAGGCGTTCGCTCAACTTGGCGCCGCTGACACTTTGGCTTCCAAAATAGATCTTCGCTTCCATAACGTCACCTCGTTTAGATTTTTTACAATTATAGCGCGCCTTATTTAAACAAAATTTCTAATGCCGGCCGTTTAACAAAGATTTTATTTTTCTTCTCTACAATGTCGGCACTATAAAAAATTGGACATCAATGAACTTTTCAAACTTAAACCTCAGTGTCACCCCCGGTCAGTTCGGCCTGCGCCCCCCGGTCACAAAACCCAATCCCGAGTTTTTGACACAGCTTGGCGAAGAGGGTCTTAGAGAACTCATCAGCGACCACTACGAACTACTCAAAGAGAGCGACATTGCCTTTCTTTTTCCTGTCAATGACCCCAAAGAGTTTGCGGCGGCAAAAAAACATGCGGCCGACTTTATGATACAGATCTGCGGCGGGCCAAGCTATTTTAACGAGTCGCGCGGCGCACCCCAGATGGTAGGACGGCATGCCCCTTTTCGTATCAACGAAAAAGCACGCCTGAGATGGCTCGAGTGCTACGCCATGCTCCTGCCTGCTCTTCGCGGCAGAGTCTCAGATGAGAATATCCAGTCATTTTGGAACTACCTCGAGGTATTTTCACAGTGGATGGTCAACACCCCCTCCTAGAAGAGCCACTTGGGTTCTTTCATCTTCTCTTTATCCCTTTTTGGATAAAATAAGCAAATTTTAAATTGACAATTTCGGAGTCATTAATGAACGAAGCCAAATACATTTGGATGAATGGAGAGTTTAAGCCTTGGAACGAGGCTCAAACCCATGTTTTATCACACACGCTGCACTACGGCAACAGTGTCATCGAGGGGACAAAGGCTTATAAAACGGCCAAAGGCTACGCAATCTTTCGCCTCAACGATCACACTACGCGTCTTAAAGAGTCGGCAAAGATGACCCTGATCGACATCCCATACAGCGTTGAGGAGCTCAACAAAGCGCAGGTCGAGCTTCTGCAAAAGAACGCGTTCAGCGGCGACAACGTCTATCTTCGCCCTATCGCATTTCTGGGTTACGGCGTGATGGGTGTCTACCACAAAGAAGCACCCGTAGAGACTGTCGTAGCGGCCTGGGAATGGGGCGCTTACCTGGGTGAAGAGGGGATGCAAAAAGGCATCCGTCTGAAGATCTCTTCGATGACACGTCCGGCCAACACCTCCAACATGGGCAAGGCCAAGGCGGCAGCGAACTATCTCAACTCCCAGATGGCAAAGTTTGAGGCTATAGAGTGTGGCTATGACGAGGCGCTTTTGCTTGATGATCAGGGATATGTCGCTGAGGCCAGCGGCGCCTCGTTTTTTATGGTCTACCGCGGGCAGCTTATCACCCCGCCAAATGACAACTCGCTTGAGTCCATCACGCAAAAGACCGTCATCGAAATGGCGGCAGAGATGGGCTACGAGGTCGTACGCCGCCGCATCACGCGCGAAGAGGTCTACATTGCTGAAGAAGCCTTCTTAACAGGAACAGCGGCTGAGATCACCCCTGTTCGCGAAGTTGATGCACGCATCATCGGTGAGGGTTCACGCGGCCCGATCACTGAAAAAATACAGAGTGGCTATTTTGATATCGTTTTCGGACGCAATGCAAAGTATGAGCACTACTTAACTTACATAAACAAGGAAGCTTAATGGCAACAGATATGAATGATTACTTTAACAAAAAGAAAAAAACGGACAACAATAGCGGCGGAGGCGGAGGAAACTTCTCTCCAAAAGTGCCTGACTTCAACTTCAACTTCAAAGGCTCAGGCTTTGTCTATTTTATCATCGGTCTTGTTGTACTCTTGATGTTTGCAAAACCTTTTACAATCATCGAAGAGGGGCAGCGCGGCATCCTGGCGACCAACGGCAAGTATGACCCCAATGCACTTCTTCCGGGTCTGCACTTTATCATCCCTGTGATCCAAAAGGTCTATCTGGTCGACACCAAGATCCGTATCATCAACTATGCGGACAAGATCGACCGCGCGACGGCTACGGGCGAGGGTATGACGATCAAACCTTCTATCACCATTTTGGACAAGCGCGGTCTTCCTGTAGGGATTGAACTTACTGTTCAGTACCGTCTAAATGCGGCGACTGCAGCACAGACTATCTCAAACTGGGGCTTCAGCTGGGAAGAGAAGATCGTCAATCCTGTTGTCCGCGACGTGGTCAGAAATGTTGTCGGCAAATACGACGCCGAGTCTCTGCCGACAAAACGTAACGAGATAGCGACTGCTATTGATCTGGGCGTTCGTGAGAGCATAGACTCTCTTGAAAACTCACCGGCATACCTTGAGTCCATTCAGCTTCGCGAGATCGTTCTTCCTGTAAAGGTAAAAGAGCAGATCGAACGTGTTCAGTTGGCAAAGCAGCAGGTCGAGCAGGCGCAGCAAGAGGTTGAACGTGCAAAACAAGATGCCTTCAAACGTGCAGAGACTGCACGCGGTCTGGCCGAAGCAGTAAAGATCGAAGCAAAGGGTAAGGCCGAAGCCATCACTATCGAAGCCGATGCCAATGCCAAAGCGAACAAGCTTATTGCTCAGTCACTGACCTCAAAACTGCTTGAGCTTGAGCAGATGAAGGTACAGGGCAAGTTCAACGATGCGCTTCGTGACAACAAAGATGCGAAGATATTCCTGACGCCTGGCGGATCAACACCAAATATCTGGGTTGACATGAAGAACCCGCAACAGCGCTCTTCAACAGCCGAGTAGAACCTTTAACCTGAAGCCTCTGCTTCAGGCCAAAGTCTTAAATCAAATCGGTATCTGCCGATTTTGTTCAATACTTTTTACAAAGAAACCCTATGCAAACTGCAATCAACACCATAGACTGGCAAAAATCCGAACTCCTCCCTGTTATCGTTCAAGAGAGCAGCAGCAATGAGGTCTTGATGATGGCCTACATGAACAAAGAGGCGCTGGAACTCTCCTTGAGAACGAAGATCGCACACTACTATTCACGTTCCAAACAACGCATCTGGAAAAAAGGCGAGACAAGTGGCCATACACAGAGCATCCAGGAGTTTTTGCTCGACTGCGACAATGACACCCTGCTGATCAAGGTCATCCAAGAGGGCGTGGCCTGTCATACCGGGCGCAAGTCATGTTTCTTTACCAACATCGAGACAGGAAAGACGATCAGCGAGGCTCAGGTTGACACCGCTGCGCTTTACGGTGTGATAGACGAACTGTATCACACTATCCTTGAACGTAAAAATGCCGATCCACAGAGTTCATGGACGGCCAAACTCTTTGCCAAGGGTGAGAACACAATCCTGAAAAAAATCGTAGAAGAGGCTGGAGAGTTCTGTTTTGCTGTGAAAGACGACAATGAAGAGGAGATCATCTACGAGGCGGCCGATCTTGTCTACCACTCTCTGGTGGCCTTGGGACTGAAGAACATCTCACCTGACCGCGTCAAACAAGAGCTTGCTCGCCGTTTTAACATAAGCGGGATAGCCGAAAAAAATTCACGGGAGAGTTAAGCGCTTTGACACAAAGAATAAAATCGGCACTTCTGGATTTTGCAGACTCACTGCATACCTATGACTACGTCTTTTTTGCTTCATTTGCCACACTCTATCTTCTGATACTGCTTCTAGCCATCGTGCTTCGCAAGCAGGTAAGCCTCTCTTTGTTTCTTGTTCTTCTTGCCCTTGTCGTTATCATTGCCGGGCCGATCTTCGGGTATCAGTATACCCATGGCAAACTCTACAAAACAGAGATATCTGATCTTGTGGTCAAAAAACTCGAGTTTTCAGAGGCGCTGATCATCAAAGGAAAGCTCAAAAACCTAGGGCAACAGAGCTTCAAAAAATGCACCATCACCGCAAGTGCCTGCAAAGGGGCGACAAACTTTTATGAAGAGATGCTCTGTTTTTTAGAGCCTTTTTGGCATATCTCAATGGTTTATGAAAAAGAACTTCCCGTCAATGAGACGCTTGAGTTCAAACTTGTCATGGAACCTTTTACCTATGCAGACGACTATAACACTTCAGTAAAGGCAGACTGCTTATGAGCACTTATTTAACCATCTGGCACTGGCTAGCGATCATCATCTTTGCCACACTCTTTGTGCTTTTGGCGCTGCTCTCACTCAGAGAAAAAAACCAAAATACCATGCTTTCTATGATCTTCTCCTCTTTTTTAGTCATTGTGACCGCCGCTGCATTTTCACTGATGGCCATTGACAAGTATACGAAGGTCGCCACCTTGTATGGTGTGAAAAACACCCGCATACTGCGCAATGAGACCATAATGTTTACAGGTTACGTCAAAAATACGGGAAACTACAAGATAGGCGAGATAACGCTGACCGTCAAGCTGGTCAACAAAGGGCATGTCAGCGGAAATGTGAAAGGGGGAAATCTTTACCGTCCTAGCGGGATCTTAGGTTTCTTCACCTCTTTTGGCCAGGAGACGAGAAGCGACAGAGCACAAAAAGTTGAACATGAGTTTGTCGTCGCTAAAAATATTCCCCCCGGAGAAGTAGTCTCTTTCAGAGTGAAGATGCCCTACCCACCCTACTTCAAACATGTAGCGCAGTTCACCTCTATCACAGCACATTAGGAGCCGTACACACTCCTAAAGGCCTGGATGTGTCAGTATTTCAATCCTACCGTTTTTAGCTTTTTATTGATGTTTCTGATCTGGGTGTTTCTGTCTCGGCACCATTGCGGTGCGATCAGAGAACTGTCATCCACACCTGCCGTAATCCTTTGAACAGAGACATCGGAGGGTTTCATCTGTATCGCTTCGAGCAGCACATCCAGATAGACATCTTCTGTTATAGGCTGAAACTCACCTCGCGCATACTCATTGGCCAGCGCTGTTCGTTTGACGACGTAGAGCGGGTGGTATTTGACGGAGTCTATTCCCCATTCGTAGGCTTTTTTTGCCGTGTTTAGCATCATCTCTTTGTTTTCGCCGGGAAGTCCGAAAATAAGATGCCCGCACACATGCAAGCCCAGAGCCTTTGACTTTTGTATAAGCGTTTTGACATTTTCACTGTCGTGGCCGCGGTTGATCCGCTCCAGCGTCTCATCATAGATCGACTGTATACCAAACTCAATCCAGATCTCTTTGCTCTTGTTAAGCTCTGCAAGATACTCCAGGGTCTCATCAGTGACCGAGTCTGAACGTGTGCCGATGCTCAAACCGACCACATCCTCAAGGCCAAGTGCCTTGTCATAGAGAGCTTTCAGGGTATCGAAAGGGGCGTAGGTGTTGGTAAAGGATTGGAAGTAGACCAGAAACTTTTTCGCTCCATACTCGCGCTTCGCCTTGGAAGAGATCACTTCAAACTGTTTTTCAAGCTGGAGAAGCTGTTTGTCCAGGTAGGGGTTTTGTGTTGAGGAGAGATTGAGATGAAAGCCTTTTAGTTCCTGAACGCCGTCAAGACTGGGGGAAAAAGAGTCATTTTCGCAGAAGGTACATCCTCCGCGGGCAACTGTTCCATCAATGTTGGGACAGGTAAATCCCGAGATTGAGATGGGTGCCTTATAGACTTTTTCACCGAACTTGTTTTTGAGGTATTCCCCAAAAGTATGAACCTGCTTCATATTAGTAGAGGTATTTCCCGGTAAAACAGGCAGTACAATACTGAGAATCTACGGCGTTTACACTCTCCAAGAGTGCGTCATGCGAAAGATAGGCCAGAGAGTCTGCGCCCATAAAGTCGCACATTTCCTGATTGCTCATGTTGGCCGCGATCAGGTTCTCTTTGTCGGGTGTATCTATACCGTAATAGCAGGGATCCGTTGTCGGAGGAGAGGAGATACGCATATGCACCTCTGCCGCGCCTGCTTCTTTGAGCATCTTGACGATTCGCTTGCTGGTCGTTCCGCGTACAATGGAGTCATCGACGACAATAAGCTTTTTGCCCTTGATAAGCGAAGTGATCGGCGAGAGTTTCATCTTTACCTTGAGATCACGCATCTGCTGGGTCGGCTCAATAAAGGTACGCCCGATGTAGTGGTTTCGCATAATGCCGAGCTCGTAAGGGATCCCGCTCTCCTGCGAATAGCCGATGGCAGCAGGAACACCGCCATCAGGAACAGGCACGATCATATCCGCTTCTATCGGATCGATGTAGGCGAGCTTGCGTCCCATATTTTTACGCATCTGGTAAACATTCTGGCCGAAGACGTCTGAATCCGGACGGGCAAAATAAACATACTCGAAGATGCAGTGTTTGGGTGTCGGCTCAAATATTTTAATAGATTTCGGTTCTTTGCCCTCTTCAAATACCAGAAGTTCCCCCGGTTCGACATCACGAATAAACTCAGCGCCGACAAGGTCAAAGGCACAGGTTTCAGAGGCAACGATGTATCCATTTCCCACCTTCCCAAGACTAAGCGGGCGCAAGCCGTAAGGATCGCGCATAGCAAACATCTTTGTACGGCTCAAAAAGACCAGAGAGTAGGCTCCCTCGATCTTTTTTACCGCGTCGATAATGCGGTCTAGAAGTTTTCTCTCTTCGCTTTTGGCGATCAGGTGGATAAGGTTCTCCGTGTCCATAAAGGTCTGGAAGATCGCCCCTCTTTTGATCAGTCTGTCGCGCACCTCCTTGGCATTAGTGAGGTTTCCGTTATGTACAATGGCCATCTCGCCCAGGTCATAACGTGCAAATACCGGCTGTGCATCCAAGATAGAGTCATCTCCGGCAGTCGAGTAGCGGTTGTGGCCGATAGCCGAGGTTCCCTTGAGCGTTTTGATCTTTTCATCGGTAAAGACCTGAGATACCAGACCCCTGTCTTTTATTGTGTGTACTTTTATGCCGTCCGCCGAGCTGATACCGCAGGCTTCCTGGCCGCGATGCTGAAGACTGTGAAGCGAAAAGTAGGCTAGCTTTGAGGCTTCGGGATGGTCAAATATTCCGACAACCGCACATTTTTCATTTAATTCTCTTTGCATTTATTCTAATCCTAGGCAGTCTGATATCGTATAGAGGCCGCTCGGTTGAGTTACAAGCCATTTTGAAGCACGCAGTGAACCTTTTGAAAAGGTGTGGCGTGAAGTTGCTGTGTGGTTAAGTTCAAGGAACTCACCCTCATTATAAAAGCCCACCGTATGGCGCCCGACTATGTCGCCGCCGCGCAGTGCCATAACAGCGATCTCGTCTTTTGTACGCTCGCCTATGTTGCCGTTTCGTCCGCTGATGCGGACCTTGTCAAGATCAAGCTCACGTCCTTTGGCCGCTGACTCCGCTAAAGTCAATGCCGTACCGCTTGGAGCATCTTTTTTGTGTTTGTGGTGCATCTCGACGATCTCGATATCGAAGCCTTCAAGTGCGCGCGAGGCCTGCTCTACAAGCTTTGAGAGAATAGCTACGCCCAGAGACATGTTTGTCGCATACAAGATCGGCATAGACTCGCTGGCTTGTGCCATCAGGTTAAACTGGTGCGCATTCAAACCTGTGGTCGCTATCACTAAAGGCTTGGGTGTTTTCAGACTTTTTTCCAAGAGTGCCTGCGTGGCCTCAGGAAGCGAAAAATCAATAACAACATCACAAGCATTTAAAAATGAGTCCAGATCATTTGTGACCAGGACCGAAGGCTCTATAGCAAACTCCAGCTCATTTCGTACAAAAACGCAGCTTAACCCTACACTCTCATCGCACCTCAAATCTTCTATCAGAAGCTTGCCAACGCGCCCAGTTCCGCCATACACACCGACTTTTATCATCATCTCTATCCGTTCAATTTTTCATCTATATAAGCAATGGCGCTGATCGCTGCAACTGCTCCGTCGCCTGCTGCACAGACAACCTGCTTGGGCGCAACTATTCGTATGTCTCCTGCCGCAAAAAGACCAGGAGTGGAGGTGCGCATACGAAGATCAACGATCACCTCGCCCTGCTCGTTCAGCTCACAGATGGCGCTGTCGTCCTCTTTTTTGAGGACCTCATTGTTGACATTCATCCCGACAAAGGTAAACACGCCCGGAACAGGAATATCACGTATTCCCTCAGCTGTGTTGACCTTCAACCCTGTTACACCCATCGCGTCCCCATAGACTTCTTCGGGAGTCGCATTTAAGACAAGCTCTATGTTTTCTGTTTCCATGACACGCTTGATGGTGTTTGGCGCGGCTCTGAACTTGTCACGGCGGTGGACAAGATAGACCTTAGAACAGATCTTAGCCAGATAAAGCGACTCTTCAAGTGCCGTATCTCCCCCGCCTATAACAGCGACCTCTTTTTTCTTGTAGAAAAAACCGTCACAGGTTGCACAGGTAGAAACACCCTTGCCGAAAAGATCGTCTTCGCCTTTGAAACCGACACGTTTGGGTGTTGAACCCGTGCAGATGACCACAGCCAAAGCATCTTCGCTCGTGCGGTCGCCCTTGTGAATTGTAAAGGTGCCGTCACTTTTATGCTCAACGCTCAAAACTTCTACCATCGAGTGCTTAAGTCCAAACTTTTGACACTGTTCAGGCCAGGGCATCATCAAGTCCATACCCGAGATCTCGCCTGTCACACCGGGATAGTTTTCGATCTCTGAACTGCCGGTTATCTGTCCGCCGGGCATCCCTTTTTCAAACATTGTTACATTGTCTAAACCGCCGCGTGTTGCATACAGGCCCGCAGTAAGTCCTGCCGGTCCGCCGCCGATAATCGCTAAATCTAACATTGTTTTCCTTCTAGAGCTCATCTGGGATATCGTTAATTGTGTCTAATTCCGCAATGATACTATCTTGTTTATAAAGACCATCTTTGACTTTTTTGATAATAAACACTGAAGGCGTTGTATATATGTTAAAACGCTGGATGATCTTCAAGATTGTGTTGGTGCCTGAGCGTACAAAGGTGACCTTCTCGTGGCTGGGGAAATCCTGCTGGTAGTAGTCAATGGCTAGAATTTTGTATTTTGTGTCGAGTTTGTTGATGTTTTCTACGTTGCCGGCTTGTTTTGAGCTGTAGAAGATGATGAGATAGCGCTCCTCATCCGGGATGAAGATCTTGCCCTGCTCATACACAAGCCATTCGTTAAAATTGATAAATTTGTATTCTTGAAATTTGTAGTTGAAGTAGGCGAAGGCAATGGCGATCATGCCTGCGCCGAAAAAGGAGGCCAGAAGCGTGCTGACGGAAAAGAGTCCGCTGCCGCGACGCGCCATGGATTACGCTAAAAGAGCGTTAAGTTTTTCTTCAAAAGCCTGCTTGGAAGCAGCTCCTACCATTTGCTCAACAACTTCACCGTCTTTGAAAAGGATGATCGTAGGGATAGAACGGATACCGTATTTGATAGCGATATCTTGCTCTTCGTCTGTGTTTACCTTACAGATCTTTGCCTTCCCCTCATAGTCTTCTGCCAGCTCTTCAATAACCGGTGCGATCATACGACACGGCCCACACCATGGTGCCCAAAAGTCAACAAGGGCAACACCCTCTTTGATTGTTTCTTCAATATTTGAGGCAGTAACTTCGATGTATTTTCCCATTATATGGTCCTTTTTTAAAAATTATTGAAAGTATTATACCCTCAATTTCTTTAAGACGTCTTACACTACAGGAGTTGCTATTTTAATTAGGAGTAATTTTATCCTCTTTAGAATACTTCGCGCTACATTGTAATGTTTTCAAGCAGTCTGCACTCCTCATTCTGGACACTTACTGCGTCTATCTGAAAGAGCAGGTCAAGCTTTTTCTTTTGCATAAAACGGTGTGCGGTGTTGACGATATGGCGGAGTTTTGTAGGGGTGATATTGTAGAGTGGGTCATAAGAGCTGCCACTTTTGACCTCGATGAAATGAAGCACTTCGTCTTTGAGTGCAATGATGTCGATCTCTCCGCCGCGAAGGGTAAAGTTGCGCTCTATGATCATAAAGCCTAGCGAACGCAGGTAGATGCAGGCTCTCTCTTCGGCAAGATCCCCTTTGGCTCGGCTCATAGAAGCTTCCTTTTTCTCTTAGGCCGAGACTACCTCGACCTCGATGGATTTGAATGCGGCCGTGAGAATAAGGTCATCACGTCTGTCACCAAAGATATAGTTTATCTGCGAGTTGTTGTGGTGGAAGGTCGTAAAAAGCGTTCCGGGTTTTACTGTGTCGGTGAACTTGACCTTCAGCGAAGCGGTCTGCCCGTGTTCAGTCTTCAAGATCACCCTTCCTTTTGGAAAGTCTGCCTCATCTTCGATGCTGACCAGAAGGATATCCTCTTCATGCTTTTTGAGCAGTTTCGGGCTCTCTTTTGTCTGCGCCGCGTTGTTATAGTGCGGCAGCGCGCGTCCCGTTGTCAGGTGGAAGCCTTTAGTGCTCACGGCATTTTTAAGCTGCTCTATCTGGCCGCGTTCAACATACTGATGGTAATGGAAGTGTCCCAATCCGTCATCCGTTCTAAAGTCAAGCAGGTGAAGCACCGGAGTATCTTCGATGTAGACCGGCCACTGCAGACCGCGTTTGCGGTGGCGCTCCAGTCTCTGATAAGAAGCCCCACTGAAACGTCTGTGTGCCGTCTCACGCACCTCGTTCCATACATCAGAGGAGTCTTTGTACTCATAGTTTCCGCCCAGCTTGTTGTTGATCATCTGAATCACTTCCCAGTCATCGGGAAGATCGGATGTGACCAGAGGCTGAGAGAGGTGCAGACGGCGCATCGCATTTATATAGACCCCTGTCTTTTCATACGCGGAGCGCACCCCGATGACGATATCTGCTTTTGAAGCGATGTCGTTCATCATGACCTCCTGGACAAGGATAAACTCGAGATTTTCTATACCCTTGTTCACCTTGTTCAAGTTGGGATGAATATGGGTAATATCTTCGCCCATGTTGTGCAGTGACTTTACACGCCCTGCTATCATCTCATCAATCAGCTCCGGGGTCATCAGGCCGACCTCTTTGGGGGTCTGATAATCAGGGTCATAATAAGGAAGCATCCCCATATCACAGGCACCCTGCACATTATTCTGCCCGCGAAGCGGCATCAGGCCTGCGCCCGTCTTGCCGACATTGCCCGTCAAAAAGGCCAGGTGGGTGATGGCCATGACTGCCTTGGAACCGTCAATGTGCTCGGTGATGCCAAGACCCCAGAAGATCATCGACTTTTTCAGCGCATATTCACGGGCTATTTTTGGGATAAGTTTGACAAGGTCCTCGTACCCCGGAACACTCTCGAAGAACTTCGGATTGGCGTAAGGATCGTTCAGGATCTTCTCGCGGTACTCTTCAAAAAACTTCGTACGGCTAGCGACAAAGGCCTCGTTATAAAGCTCCTCGGTCAATATGACATAGGCCATCATATTCAACACAAGCAGGTTTGCCTCGTGGGGGATAATGGCCTGATATTTGGCAAATTTGCCCAGCTTTATCTGGCGCACATCGATGACGGCAAGATTGTCATGCTGCTGCGCCGCTTCGACGATGCGGTTGGCCACGATCGGGTGTGCCTCAGTCGTATTAGAGCCCATGACGATCATAAACTCCGTCTGATAGATGTCATCATAAGGGTTTGTCGCAGCGCCCTCACCCATTGTCGTACGCATCCCCTTTAGCGATGGCGAGTGGCATACACGCGCGCAGTTGTCCACGTGCGGCGAATTGAGGGTGTGGCGGGTATATTTTTGAAACAAGAAGGCAGACTCACATGAGGTCCGCGCGCCGCCTATGGAGCAGAGGCTGTGGCGTCCATACTTCTCTTTTATCTCGCTCATCTTTGCGGCAGAGATAGAGGTGGCAGTCTCGAGGTCTGTTTCAAACCAGGTCTCGTCGAGATCTGTGAATCGGCTTTCATACGCAGAGACAATATGCCTGTTCTTTTCAACAAAGCTTTTGCGTATGCGGGGTGCTCTGACACGGTTTGGGCTTTCAACGAAGTCAAAGCCCAGCTTCCCTTTGATGCAGAGTTTTCCCTGGGAGACATAACCGTCTTTTGCTGCGGTTATCTTTTGGATCTTGTTATCCTCGACATGCCCTACGATGTCACACCCTACCCCACAATATGTACAAACCGTATCGATATATTCCACGAAAAACCTTGAAGTTTAGAATTTAAATGTTTGCAATAGTACTCTTGTCTCTCTTAAATAAAAAACAATTCCCTTAGGCTCTTAAATCATTAAATAAACTCTAAGCCGTAAGAACAGATTAAAAAACACCCTTCCGATAAGTGGCTCAGTCGATGATGTAGCCGCGTGTTTTGATCGTCTTGATAATGCTAATGGGGAGCTTTTTGCGTACATTTCCAATTGTAACGTCGGGGGTATTGCAGGAGATGTTCCAGGGATTGAGATAGAGCGCGTCAAGCAACTCCTCTTTGGAGACGATATGTCCGCGTTTCTTAAGCAGGTAGAAGAAAAGCTCTGACTCTTTTTTACTTAAAGGAAGTTCTTGTGTGCCGTAACGGAGTGTTTTACAGAGGGTATCGCACTCCAGCCCTTCTATGCTTACCTTGGGCAGAGTACCGTGTCGTCTGCCCAGAGCGGAGATCCGCGCCCTTAGCTCTTCGTTGTTGAACGGTTTGTCGAGATAATCATCTGCGCCCAGATCGAGCCCGAAGATCTTGTCCGTGAAGCCGTCATAGGCGCTGATAATAACAATGCCCGTTGCAAGAGTCTTGCTCTTTATCTTCGAAATAAGCTCCATGCCGATATCTTTGCCGTTAAGATTGCGCTCAAGCAGAACAATGTCGTATCTGAACTGGTCGATACAGTCGCTTGCTATAGCAAATTCCGAAACCGTGTCGATGATGCAATAAGTCTACCGCTAGGCTTCAAGGGCACCTCTAAAAACCCCAACTGCCTTCAGAGGGAAAAAGAGAGATGAGATTGTGCAGAACTTTTCTTGAATCATAGCCGTAGCTATGGTGATAGAAAATTGTGTGGTTGACAGATGAAGAGGATCTTAGGCTGTCCGCTAGAAACCTTTAGGCTTCGATACGGATCATGGTCGGAGTGGATTTGGTATAGGAGGCGGCACTTAGCTCTTTGATGATGCCCTGGATGTTTTTCTCTACCGCTTCATGCGTCGAGAAGAGAAGGTTTGCATTGCCGTTTGCACAGGGACGCTGCAGCATTGTCTCGATCGAGATATTGTGGTCAGCAAACATCTTTGTCACAGCCGAAAGCACGCCAGGCTTGTCTTCTACACCCATACGGAGGTAATATTTTGAGATGATCTCGTCTTTTGACTTGAGTTTCAGATCTTTTTCCAAAGAGGTCTGAAAGCCGAGCATAGGCGAGCGTTTGCCCGAGCGCGCGATGTCGATGATATTGGCTACCACAGCCGAGGCCGTCGCATCGCCGCCAGCACCGGGACCGTAATAGAGGGTTTCGCCAACCATATCGCCGATCACGGAGACGCCGTTCATCACGCCGTCGATCTTGGCGATCATCTCTGTCTTCTTGACCAGAGCAGCATGGACACGGAGCTCGACTTCGTCGCCTGTTTTTTTGGCGATGGTGAGTAGTTTGATCACATAGCCGAACTCTTTGGCAAAAGAGATATCGTCCTGGGTGACATGTTCAATTCCCTCGATCAAGATATCTTCGGGCTTGGCATCAATATCATAAGCGATAGAAGCCAGGATAAGCAGCTTGTGTGCTGCGTCAAATCCGCCGATGTCGAAGGCCGGATCGGCTTCTGCGTAGCCGAGCTCCTGCGCCTCTTTCAGGGTCGGTTCAAAATCCGCACCCTCGTCCATCATCTTCGTCAGGATGTAGTTGCAGGTACCGTTCATAATCCCTTTTATCGATTCGATATGGTTTGCCGAAAGCCCGTCACGAAGCGCATTGATGATGGGAATACCGCCGGCAACCGAGGCCTCGTACTCAAACGCGATATTTCCGGCAAGTTCTTGGAGCTCATAGCGGTGATAGGCCAACATCGCCTTGTTGGCAGTGACAACCGCCTTGCCCTGAACCAGTGCCGCTTTTACGATCTTAAAAGGCTCTTCTATCCCGCCCATCAGCTCGACGACGATGTCGATATCAGGATCATTGATCACGTCCATAGGATTGTCGCTCAAAGGGATATCGAAATCACGTTTTTTACCCAGGTCACGGACAACGCCGCGGGTCACGCGTATCTGCGTTCCTGCACGCGCCGAGATCATTTCTGCGTTGTCGTGCAGGATCTTGATAACAGAAGCGCCGACCGTTCCGACGCCGATCACACCGACTTTTATCATTATTTGTTGTCCTCGAACTGTTTTAAAAATGTTTTGATATTTTTTGCTGCCTGGCGGATTCTGTTCTCGTTTTCGATGAGTGCGATACGGACATACCCTTCGCCATACTCGCCAAAACCGATTCCCGGTGCTACCGCGACCTGGGCTTCGACAAGAAGGCGTTTTGAAAATTCCAAGGAGCCGAGATGCGCTGCGCGTTCAGGTATTTTTGCCCAGACAAACATCGTCGACTCGTTCTTGCGGATAGGCCAGCCTGCTCTACTGAAGGCTTCTAGCAAGATATCCTGACGCGTCTCGTACTTATGTACGATCTCCTTGACACAGGCCTGGTCCCCATTAAGTGCAACAGTAGCCGCGACCTGGATAGGTGTAAACATACCGTAATCCAGCCAGGATTTGATCTTCTGAAGCGCACCGATCAGTTTTTTGTTTCCCACGAAGAAACCTACGCGCCAGCCCGCCATATTGTATGACTTCGAGAGGGTGAAGGACTCGACGGCTACATCTTTTGCTCCCGGAACCGACATGATAGAAGGCGTCACGTAGCCTCTGAAGGTGATGTCGCCGTATGCGATGTCAGAGATGATGTAAAAACGCTCTTTTTTAGCCAAGGCGACCAGACGCACATAAAAGTCAGGCGTAACCGTCGCTGTTGACGGGTTGTGCGGGAAGTTCACGAGAACGTACTTGGGACGCGGTGAACTCTCCTTGAAGACACGGACCAAGTCCTCAAAAAACTTCTCTTCATCGACGCGGTAATCTTCGTCAAACTCTATGCCGAATTTGACGACATTTCCGCCCGCCAGAATAAAGGCATAGGAGTGGATAGGATAGGTAGGATCAGGCACAACGGTGACATCACCGGGATTTGTGATCGCGTACGCCAGGTGGGCATAGCCCTCTTTTGAACCCATCGTCGCGACAGCTTCGGTTTCAGGATCAAGATCCACGCCGTATCGGCGCTTGTACCAGTCACAAATCGCCTCGCGGAGCTTGATGATCCCTTTTGAGTTTGAATACCCGTGCGTCTTTGTCTTTTGGGCTGACTCCAGCAGTTTTTCACGGATATGCTCTGGCGTGTCCCCGTCCGGGTTACCCATAGAAAAGTCAATCACATCCGCACCTGCGCGGCGCTCCTGCATCTTCAGTTCGTTCACTTCTGCGAATACGTATTTTGGCAATCTCTTAATACGATCAAACTCTATCTCGTCAAACATTTTTACCTTCTTTAAAAGCGGTTACTTGACCCCGTTGGCCTCTACCCGCAATCCTTCTTTGATATTTTTCAAACTGTAAAGATCGGCTATTTTCAGATAGGCCGTGTCTTCAGGGAGTTCCAGCTTTATTTTATAGGTCTTTCTATCGCGCTTATAAACTTTTAATAGATGGAGTTCTCTGTCATAAATTGAGATATAAGGATACCAATTATTTCCTTTCAAACTCCATATAGTCAGTGATTTTGCGGACCTGGCATCGAGCCAATGTTCATAAAGTGACTTTTTAAGCACTTTTTGCGTCTCCGGAAGAAGCTCATCAAGCATCAGATAGGCATTTTTCATATCGATGTGATAGGACCAGTCTGTCTGGCTGTTTCTGTTGATATCTACGATGTCACATCCGCGTTTTTGCAGGGCATTTTTCAGTAGAACCGGATCGATCGCATACTCGCCCGTCAGACGGATCGTCCAGAAAAATCCGCTCTCGTCCTGTTTTGACCAGTCGGTTATAAAGCGGTAATACCCCATGGATTGAAGCGTGTCGCTCATAATCTTGACAAAGAAAAGAGGATAACCGCTGGACTGGAATGTCAGGTGCATCTCTTTTGGTTTTTTAAAGAAGAGGTCAAGCAGGCCGTTATCCTTGAGCATCAAGATCACCTTGGCAACATCCACGCGTTTATTGGTATAAAACTCATCTTTGTCGGCAAAAATAATCCCTATAAACTTGCTATGGCGTGCATACGCATTTTCTCCGATCAATGCCTTGATCTTCTCTAAAAGAAGCTCTTTCTTTTCAGCCTCACTGTTTTGCGGTGTCGTTTCCAATGCAAAGGGTTCCGCGTGAAGTGTAAAGAGGCAAACAAGAAGGAGAGAACAGAGTATTTTTACCAAGCTTTACCTTTGTTTTTCTCTTTGAATTCGTCTCGACTGAGCTTCGTTAATTTTCCATTTTCATAGGCAAACCAGGCTTTCTTCGCATCTTTGAATTGCATCTCTTCTCCGTTGACATTAAAATGTACAAATCCGTGTCCCATGACCAGGAGCCACTCTTTATCAGCGGCAAGTTCTAAAGGAGAGGAGCTCAGTTTTTGAGTGCGCGAAAATGTCTCAAGGTCTATTATCCCGATCCATAAATTGTTTTGCGGAAAAATTTCAAATTTGCTTATTTGCAGAAGGGGTTCTACTGTGGTATTGAGCTCTTCTACCTCAATCACATTAGATCCATTGCTTAGTTGTGTTAGATTTGTTTTTGCTTCTTCAATTGTGGAGTTGTTAAGCTCGCTCTCTGTCACTTCACTCTCGATTTTGAGTACAGGCGCTTGAAACGGCTCATCATCGACTGAACTGTTAAGAGCAAGAACAGCCAAAAGAATAGCGGCAGCTGCCAAGGCAGCTATTATATAGATCCCTTTTTTCTTCTCCTGCTTCTCACTCTCTTGCGCACTGACGACAAAAGGCTCCTCATTCTCAGCATTTTCTTTCTTCAAACGGGCATTGTAAGCTTCAACCAACTCATGCAGATCCATGTTGTAATCACGCTCTATAATCGAAATAAAACCTGCAAATTGGATCTTGTTCATAGAAAAATACTTTTCGTTTAAAATATCTTCTACAAATTTTCTTGCGATGTGCGTCTGATCATGGATCTTCTCTACACCTATTTCACGAAGTTTTTCTAGGCCCGTCATTCTTCTTTCCTTATCTCATTCTGTCCATCAATATCGCTGCGGCTACGCTTACGTTGAGTGAATCAAACTCATTTTCCATTTTTATAGAGACTTTTTTGTCCAATTTTGCCAGGGCGCGCGTCGGGATACCTTCGGCTTCATTTCCCATGATCAACGCTCTCTTGCCCTCACATTGTGTCTCTCGGATGTCATCTCCGTTCGAAACGGCACCGTAGAGGGTAAATCCGCCAAGCTTAAGCTCGTTCATCACATCATATAGATTAGGCACATGGATCAGAGCCATATCGTAGGCTGCTCCTGCGCTGCTTCGTATGATATTGTCAGCTGAGAACTGCTTAATTCCGCTGATAATAACGGCGTCTACGCCAAGCGCATAGGCAGACCTGATGATCGCACCCATGTTCCCCACGTCCGTTATGCCGGCTAAGACAAGAACGAACTTGGCTCTGTGCAGGTCTTTTAACTCATACAACTCCAGCTCTTCCACCTCGGCCAAAAAGCCCTGGTGGTTGCCCGTCTTGCTCATCACCTGCGCTGCCTCGGCAGGAATGCGTTTGAGCTCAAAATCCATTCGCATCAATCGCGAATACTCTTTTTTATCCAGTTCCTTGGAGACAAAGAGTGTCTTTATCTTCTGAGGATGTTTGTCAATTAGGTAATATACCGGTTGTTTTCCATAAATAATCATAGCATGGAGTTTATCTAAAAATCTCTTAAGTATATGGCAATATGGTCAAGAATTGGTAAACGTGCAGAGCGAAAGTATGAATTATAAAGCCGGTGTTACCTAAGGTATAGTTTTTAATTATATAAAACAATTATTTTTGTTTAAAAATATTATTTACAATTGCTTATTCAAGTTCCAGAAGACGCTGATAGCAGGCCTTGGTATTTTCGCCTGTTATTTTTGAGATCAGCTTTGCGGCAGACTTTTTAGGGATCTCCAGCTCAAGAATATCTTTTTCACTCAAAGCGCTCGCGCGCGCGGGAGCGGATTCGATCACGACCACCCACTCTCCTTTGATCATCTCTTTTGAGATCTGCTGTTCAATCTCATCAGCAGAAGCAAAAAAGTATTTTTGGTACTTTTTGGTCAGCTCTTTTGCCAAAAAGATCCTGCGTTTTGGCACCTCGTCACAGAGCTCTTTAAGGAGTTTTTCAAGGCGGTGCGGGGCCTCATACAAGACCGTTGTAAACCCGTTGTGAAGCGCTCCCTGAAGGGCAGTCGCACGCTCTTTTCCCTTGTGCGGCAAAAAACCGAAAAAGAGCATCTGTGTATTTACGAATCCGCTGGCGACAAAGGCCGTCAAAAGGGCATTCGCACCGGGCAAGATGTCGTAGCTTATTCCCTTGTCCTGGCAGTACCTGACCAGAAGCTGTCCCGGATCACTGATACCGGGCATTCCCGCATCTGAGACATAAACCACATCCTCATCAAAAAAGGAAGGCTCTATCTTGTCGATGAAGGCCTGTTCGTTGTGCGAATGCAAGGAGATGAAGCGCTGCTCTTTTCGCTCCAGGCTATAGCGCTCTTTGAGGATATTGAGAAGCTTTTTCGTCACGCGGGTATCTTCACAGAGAAGGACATCCGCCTTGCTTAAAGCATCCATGGCGCGAAGAGAGATATCGGCAATATTTCCTATGGGTGTGGGTACAAGTGTCAGCATATGAGCAATCTTAATTGATGGGATTTGGTGGTATGGATGAAGAAAGAGAAGCAAAGAGCAAAACGGCCTGAACCCTTTTGCTGAATCACGACAGATAGACTATCGAGAAGTTTAGTCGATGTTGTAACGTTTCTTGAATTTATCAATACGTCCAGCTGTATCTACCATGCGCTCAGAACCGGTAAAGAATGGGTGACATTCGTTACAGATCTCAACACGGATAGTCTCTTTGACACTCTTAGTCTCGAATGTGTTTCCACATGCACAAGTTACACTGCAAACGAATACGTCTGGGTGGATATCTTTTTTCATCTATCTTTCCTTATAAGGGTGTCGAAGTACAGCCCTTGGTATATTTTTTTTAAATCCGTACGGGTGCGGATTTATTATGGACGGGATTATAGCCAAACAAATCTTTATTTTCAACATGCTCTTTACAAAAGAGAAAAGTATTAGATCAAGAGCTTTGAAGCGATCCCTATCACTGCCGACTCCGAACGCAGTATCATCGGCGTATCGAGGCGGAAGCGTTTAAAAGCCTCGAGTCTTTTACGCTCTTTTTCGCTGAAACCGCCCTCGCAGCCGATCAGAACCGTCGAGATCTGCTCGTCACAGCCAAGCACCTTGTCGCAAAAGTCAAGCACCACCGTTTCGGGGTGTGCACTCAAAAAAGAATCCAGACTCTTGTAGACCTCGAAGGCCATCTCTTCACTTCGTCCGCACTGCTGAGAGGAACTCTCTGTGATGCGTTCGTAGCGTGCAAGGTCGCTCTTGAAATTCTTCTGGCTGCGTTCGCAGTAGATAAAACTGATCTTTGCCACGCCTATCTCGTTCAGGCTGGGCAGGACCTTTTCGACCGACTTGGGATCCACCACGCACCATGCGATATGAAGATATTTTGACGCCTTTACCGCCCTGCTTTCGCTGAGAAGAAGCTCCAAAAGCGCGGTCCTGCCCTCAAGTGAGACAACCCTGTAGGCATGCAGCTCTTCGCTTTTGCCCTTGTTTCTAAAATAAAGGGTATCTCCCGTGCTATGGCGGCGCACTTTAAAGAGATACTTGTACGCTTCGCCCTTTATCCAAAACTGCGCACTTCCTGCGTCTTCATGAAACAGATACTGCATAGATCAGTATGCCATCGCGGCAAATGTCCACACGCCGACAAAGAGTATGAGCTCAATCAGATAATACCTAAAGGCGACTCTTTTGTAGGTATCTGCTCCCATCTGCCTGGACTTTATCGTTTTTGCCAGGGCCTTGTTGCGTTTAATCTCAAGTGCCACAACGATAACAGCAGCAGCCGTCATCAAGAGATTGGCCGGCGTTAGGCTCAAATGTTGAACTGCCATCATGATCGCACCCGTCAAGATGACAAAGGCCAACAAGCACAGGTACACGATCATCACGCCCTGTATCGTTTTGACAAGCGTGTCTAGATCGCGCTTGCTTTTGTGCAAGGCCATCATGAGCAGCATCATAAGCATCAGCGCACCAACAGAATAAAGATGAATATCTAAACTCATTGCATACATTTTATCCATATAAAAATCCTTAGTTTATCCAGCTGCCTCAAAGTTAAATTTTACCCTAACTTGCTTATAATACACCCTATACAAAAGGGGATATCATGGCTATCTTAATCGAAGACGCGCTGAGACTGATCGACGAATGGGTTAAACCCCTGCACGCTGAAATCGTCTCACTTGAAGAGTCTTTGGGCCGCATCCTCTGTAATGACGTCACCGCTGTTTATAACCTTCCACCTTTCAACAACTCTGCTATGGACGGGTACGCTATCAAGTATGATGACGCCGGCAAAGAGCTTCTTGTCGGTGAGACGATCTTTGCCGGAGATGACTCGGACGCTCTTCTCTCTCAGGGATGTGCACTTAAGATCATGACGGGTGCACGTCTTCCTCTAGGTGCGGATGCAGTGGTCCCTATAGAAGAGATCGAAACCCTCAGTGAAAATGTCATTTTGCTTCCTTCTTGCATAAAAAAAGAGCAGCATATCCGTTATGCCGGCGAAGACATACGCTGCGGCGACACACTTTTAAGATCAGGCATTAAGCTCCATGCCCACCATATCACCCTGCTCGCCTCGCAGGGGATCTCCCATGTCTATGTAACCAAACGCCCTCGCGTTGCCGTTTTTGCCTCGGGCAAAGAGCTGAAAATGCACTTCGAACAGGTACAGGAACATCAGATCTACAACACCAACTCGCCTACCTTTCTGGCCCGCTCCAAAGAGCTGGGATGCGATGTTGTCTTTATCGGAACGGCGGAAGACACCCTAGAAGACATCAAAGCACATATTGCCTCTGCCTTGGAGGGGAGCGATCTCATCATCACCTCGGGCGGAGTAAGCGTGGGGGACGCGGATTTTACTAAGGAAGCCTTTAGCGCATTTGAGTATGAGGCCTGTTTTAGCAAGGTCAATATCAAGCCCGGAAAACCGACAACCTTCGGACGCATCGGCAAGACCTACGTGCTCAATCTGCCCGGAAACCCTCTGGCTGCCGCAATCAACTTCGAGCTCTTTGGCCAAAGCATCATCCTCAAACTCCATAATGCACGACACCCCTACATCGGGACCTTTAAAGCAAAGATGAAAGAGGATTTTTCACAGCGCGCAGGTAACTACACGGTCGTTCCCGGCTTTTATGACGGAGAGTTTTTTGAGCCCATTGCAAAAAGAAGCCCCGGAATGATCTCTCCGCTGGCACAATCCAATGCCCTGATGATCACTGACGATCATGTCAGTAAAATAAAAAAAGATCAGACAGTCTTGCTTTTGCCGACCAAATGGCAACTTTGCACGCTCGAAAAGCGCGCACTAATCACCCAGGCTCTTTAGACCTTCTGCGGGTTGATAAACACCGTTCCTCTAAGGACCTTCTCCCACAACTGCGCATCATGCCAGTCCGTTTTAACCGCTTCTGAAAAGAGAATTGCTTCGGGATCAATTCGCCCCATCTTTTCGCTGTAGGCATCTTCACGGAAACCCTGGGCATAGCCCGTGTCAGTCTCATGTACGATGACAGAGTGCAGGGAAACCTCTTTTTCGCCGTTGATCATCTTGGTGCAGGCGAGCATCGTGTCGACCAAAACAAAGATCACCCGCGAGAACTGTTCTGCCGAGGGAGAGACGGGGAGCTGTACCCAGCGCTGCGAATGTTTTTTCATATCTTCAATATAACCCGCCTCGTCACCGTCCCACAGGGCGACCGCATGATCAAAAGAGTCGATCAGGTCTTTGATCGACTGCTTCATCAGGCCAAAATCAAAAACCATCTGCCCGTGGTCCAAAAAGTTGGATTCAAAAAGCAGCTCGATCTTATAGGAGTGCCCGTGGATCGAGGCACGGCAACGCTGCGAAGAGCAGCCCCGAACGATGTGGGCATTTTCAAATTTAAACATTTTTCTGATGATCATAGGCTCTTCCTTGCGGGCATCTAAACGCCCTTGTTCTGGTCCCACAGACGGATATGAAGTCTGTCGCTGTAGACGTATCCTTTACGCTTGCAGTACTCTATCACGGCTTCGCTATGATACTCCAACTCCGCTTTGCTCCCGCCTTTGGGCATGCAGTAGACAGATATGGAGGGGGCGAACTTTATGATCTCTTTGATCTCCTCATTGATGCCCGATATCAAGGAGTCCTTGTCTACGGTGAACTTAAAAAAAGCGTCTTGCGCGCAGGCCGCGATATTTTGGATCGCTTCGGGATTGATGCGCTTACTAAAGGGTTCGCCGCTGTTAGAGAGCTTGACGGAGAGTGCGAAAACGCAGCGCTGATAGACCCGATGCTTCTCAAAATCTACATTTATCGCCCCGTTTGTCTCGAAAGTGACCCGGTGCCCCTTGCCCTGCAAAAACTCGATAAAAGAGACAAAGAGCCCGTTATCGGCATAGATCAGAGGCTCGCCTCCCGTCAAGACAATATCGGCCTTGATCGGAAGCGTATAGGAGTGATAGATCTTCGCCAGTTCATCAAGCGAGTCTATCTCTTGCCATGTCGAACCGAAATGTTTTTTGTCCACGGCATAGACCGTATCGCATCCGACGACCTGTACGCCTAAAGCAGAGGTCTCGGTACATCCGAAACCCTCACACTTCATGTTGCAGCCGCCGAAACGGAAGAAGAGAGAGGGGGTTCCAAGATACTTTCCCTCACCCTGTATCGAATAAAAGTGCTCGACAAGATAGATCATCAGCCGCCCGTCTCATAAAAGGCACGCGTGGAAGACTCCCCGTCCTCTTCTGACCAGCGGTTTTTTTCCGGTTTGGTGCGGATTACCTCTTTAAGTACCAGGGCGGCCTCTTTGATATCGCCGCGCTTAACTGCGTCGTGGATACTCATCGCCTCGTCAAAATAGAGGCAGGGGATAAGATCGCCCTCTGCCGTCAGACGGATACGGTTGCACTTCTTGCAAAAATCATCCTTATAAGGCTCGATAATACCAAAACGGTAGCCATCGTCACAGCGGTAGTAGTGGGAGGGGGAAGCCGCGTCAAAACCCTCGTCCGTAAAGCTGTACTTTTCGCCGATAAGAGCTAAGAGTTCATCGCTTTTCATCCCTTTGATATCTACGGCAGCGTGGGTGTTTTCCATATACTCGATGTAGCGCACAGAAATGTCTCTGAGCTTGCAAAACTCCATCACATCCAAGATCTCATTCTCATTCATGCCCACCATCGGGACCATATTCGCCTTGACCTTCAAACCGACAGCCAGTGCCTCTTCCAGCCCTTCCAAGACCTTTTTCAAGACATCTTTCTGGGCGATCTTTTCCGCCACATCGGGAATAAGGCTGTCGACGGAGATATTGATGCGCTTCAGTCCGGCGTCTTTAAGCTTTTGCGCCGCGCCCTTTAGGAGATAGGCGTTTGTCGTCATAGCCAGATCTACACTGGGGCAATAATCGTAGATCATCTTGATGAACTTGTCAAGATCTTCGCGAAGAAGGGGCTCTCCGCCCGTGATGCGAATCTTTTTCACACCCTCGTCAATGGCGACTTTCATAAACAAAAACAGCTCTTCAAAGCTGAGCAGGTTCTCTTTTGGAACCCAGGTGAAGGGCTTCTCCGGCATGCAATATTGACATCTGAAATTGCATCTTTCCGTCACCGAAACGCGCAAATAATCAACCGTTCGGCCGTAACTATCAACTAGCATACTTTATCCTGTCTATTAACGCAATAACTATTTAATATTTTAATTTTTGAAAGAGTAACCAAATAGAATTAGTCCTTATATTGTATCTGTAATTATATTTGATTTTTATTAGTCCTTTAAGGGCCGCACAGAGTCCTTTTTAGTTTTTTGGCGCAGTTTTTTCTTTGATGGCAAAACGTCCGAAGACAAAAATAAGCAGTGCTATAGCGCAATCAGTACGGCCGCATAGGGAAGTTCCTGTTAATTATTGATAGGGATCTTGAAAACGATGAGCAGGGCTTCGATCAGTAGAGCGATCATGATAGAAGACATGAAAGTGATCAGGCTCTTTGAGTTGAAGCCGTCGGAGACATTCTGTGTCTTGGGCAGGACCTCCTGCTCGTAAATCGTTTTACCAAGATCAAAGACGGCCAGACCCAGAGTCAGCGCAATAACAGGCTTAAAAAAAACCTCTAGATCCATTTTCGCCTCCGAAACAAGATAGAGTGCAAATGAGGCAAGACCGTATATCGCGACAAAGAGCCCAAAAGCCAGCAGCCCACCTCCAATGAGAAAATAGGCGAAACGGCTAAGCTTGCGAAATCCTGTATTGGCTTTGGTCATATGAAAACGCTCAAGCAAGGAGCGGAGTCTAAAGTCAAGAAAGAGATAGCCCTCATTGTGCTTATAGATCACGGCGATACAGAGATTTCCTGTTGCGCTGAAGATGTAGGGGTCGCTAAGAAAATAGCGCCTGTGCAGCTTTTTTTCGTAATAAGATAGTCGCGTTTTCTTCTGATATGCTCTATCTCTTCAAAATTAAGCCGTGTCAGTGTCGAAAGAATAAACTTCTCTCTCAGAGTCTGTTCTGTTCACAAAGCTTCATCAACTGCTGCATAATTTCTCCTAATATCTAAAAATGTGAGACAATTATAGGCTAATAGCGCAACGAGGTGTATAAATTTTAAGCTTTAACTGGATTGAAAAATTAGGAGAGTTGACGAGCTAGGAGGGGTACACAGAGCAGGAATGCTCTATGCATGAAGAAGAACAAATTAGCGGCGAAGCTCTTTAATTCTTGCTTTTTTACCTTTAAGTTCACGAAGGTAGAAGAGTTTTGCACGACGAACACGTCCGCAACGTACTACCTGGATCTCGTTGATGCTATCTGAGTAGATAGGGAAAATACGCTCGATACCAATGCTGTTTGCACCGATTTTACGAACAGTAATAGTTTTTCCAGTACCTGTACCGCGTTTAGCAATACACATACCTTCATAACTTTGAACACGTGTCTTTTCGCCCTCTTTAATAGTTACAGCGATACGAACAGTGTCACCAGCACGGAAATCTGGAATAGTTTTCGCAGAGATTTGTGCATTTTCGAAATTGTCGATATATTTATTTCTCATATTTTTTCCTTCGTTGATACTTTTTCAGCTGATCAGGTCGAAAATATTTCGTCTTGCACTCAGACAAGAGAATTTTTAGTGCCGAAATTTTAGCACGATTTCCCTTTAAATATTCTGATGGTGCAACCCTGTTCTCATAATCAGGCGGTTTTGAAAAGGCAGGTGCTTCCAAAAGGAAACCTTCAAAGCTCTCTTCGTCCAGGGAGCCTTGATTTCCAAGGACCCCTTCGACATTTCTGCTGATCGCATCTGCCATCACAAGTGAGGGCAGCTCACCGCCTGTTAAGATATAATCGCCGATAGAAAATACTTCATCGGCAAACATCTCGATAACACGCTCATCAATTCCCTCGTAGCGGCCGCTTACAAAGGCGATATGCGTCTTCTTCGCCAAACGTTTGGCATCGTTTTGGTTAAACGGCTTGCCAACGGGTGTTGCGAAGATGATATGCACATCTCTCTCTTGCAGCAGCGAGAGGGTATCAAACAGAGGCTGGGGCGTCATCACCATTCCGGCGCCGCCGCCCACTGCCGTGTCATCGACCTTTTTCCATTTATCCTGGCTCTTGTCTCTGGGGTTGACGTAGTCAATCTCCAGAAGACCTTTTTCTATCGCACGCGACAAAATTGAGTCATTAAAATATCCCGAGACAAGATCGGGAAAGAGTGTCACAAAGCTAAACTTCATGTTTGGCTTCTTTAGTAAAACTAAAGATCATCAGCTCGCTTGGAGGATATCAAATCCTCCCTGCACTTTAATAATCTTAGCCTTTGTGTCCACTTCAATGACGAACTTGTCGTGATACGGTATTAAAAATGAGTTTGGCATCTTTTTTGAGACCAGATCTTCATCGGTTTCAAGTTTCAGATAATCCGTAATGCCCAAGCGTTCGATCTCAATCACTCTGCCCAGAAGGAGTTCACCCTCATACACAGAAGAACCGACGATATCAAACCAAAAATGCTGCCCCTTTTCAAGCTTAATTTCCCGGCGCGTCTTCTCCTCAGTGCTAAAAAGATCCAGATTGGTCAACTTTTTAGCCTCTTCGGCAGAATTATAGCCCTTAAACTTGACAAGATCTCTTTCAAGATTATAGCTCTCGATCTCAAGTTCACCGCGTTTGGTATCAAAGCAGACACCCGCTCTGAACTGTTCGGGAAAATCGGTTTTGAGATGAAGTTTCATCTCGCCGCCGAGCCCCACAGCCTTGCCCAGTTTGGCAACTTGAAATCGTGAGTTTGCACCCTGAGAAGTTGCCTTCTCGGGCTTTGAACTATTTTTTTGGTTCGACATTGATTCGATAACTCAAGCCATCTTTGGCCTTGCAACCCGAGATGACTGTCTTGATCGCACCGATCATCTTGCCCTCTTTGCCGATGAGTTTACCTACATCAGCCTGATTGGCATAGATCGTGATCTCGGCAAAGTCTTCACTCTGCTGAACGTTTATTGTCACATCTTCTGGATGAGAAACGATCAGTCTCGCATAGCCTGCAACAAACTCAGCAACCATTTTTATTTGCCCGCTAGTTTTTTAACGCGCTCGCTCATTTGAGCACCTACGCTGATCCAATAGTTTAAACGCTCTTCATCGATACTGATCGTTGAAGGTGTTGTCATTGGGTTGTAATAACCGATTTTTTCGATCGAGCCGCCATCGCGACGCTTGCGAGAATCTGTTACTACGATACGGTAGAAAGGTTGTTTTTTACGGCCCATGCGAGTCAAACGGATAACTGTCATTTGTGTTCCTAATATTAATTTTACCCATTGTTAGAGATTTAAGACAAATTTCTACTGCTGGTTACATCTATAGTCAACTAAAACGGAAAGGGGGAAAGAGTATGCAAAAACTGCACTGAAGATAAAAAAGAGACTTTTTTATAACACTTTCCTCTTACCGTCTTAATGCAGACGTATACATGTAACCGGCACAAAAGGTTAAAATGAAAATCTCTAAGATACTCATTTTAAACTTCATGACCGGCTACTCTCATCTTCTTAGCATAGAGGTACTTTTTAAGAAAATGTCGAACTGATTTGGAAGTATAGCAAAAACTCTGGAAAAAACCAAGGAGAATATTACGCCTGCAACCTTTGCACTGCAAAGACTAAGAGATTGCTTTGTTTGGGCTATGAAACTAGCGCGACAGACCGCCGAGTTTTCCGCCTTGCATCTGCGACATCATGTTTTGCATATCCTGCATCCCTTTTTTGCCGGAGAATCTTTTGGCCATTTTGGAGGCGTTTTTAAACTGCTTGAGCACACGGTTGACATCCATCAGATCCATGCCGCACCCTTTGGCGATGCGCTGTTTGCGGCTGTTGTTGAGCAGGTCCGGCTCTTCGCGCTCTTTTCTTGTCATCGAAGAGACCATGGCTTTGATGTTTTTAAGCTCGGAGGAGTTTTCAAAATCAAAGTTTTTGATCGCATCGCTCATGCCACCCATTCCCGGAATCATCCCGATCAGCGACTTCATGCTTCCCATCTTTTTCATGCTCTCCATCTGCTCGATGAAGTCATTGAAATTGAACTGCCCTTTTTTTATCTTGCGGCTTATCTCTTTGGCTTTTTTCTCATCAATGACATTGGCCGTCTTTTCAGCCAAGCCTTCGATGTCGCCAAATCCCATCAGACGGTTGACGATGCGCTCAGGTATGAAGACCTCAAGGTCCGGCATCTTCTCGCCGTTACCGATGAAACGAAGCGGTACCTGGACCTGAGACGCTATACCCAGAGCCACGCCGCCCTTGGAGTCGCCGTCATATTTCGACAAGATAACCCCGTCTATTCCGATCTGCTCGTTAAAGCTCGCCGCCGTGCGGACCGAGTCCTGTCCCGTTAAAGAGTCCGCAACATAGAAGACTTC
Source organism: Campylobacterales bacterium (assembly GCA_014859655.1). Taxonomy (GTDB): domain Bacteria; phylum Campylobacterota; class Campylobacteria; order Campylobacterales; family Sulfurimonadaceae. Next base: position 6,477 of record JACUTT010000013.1, on the reverse strand, counting down.
ATCCGGCTTTATGGCCTCTTTGACCGCCTTGAGCTCTTTCATAAGCTCTTCATCAATGGCCAAACGTCCCGCAGTATCGATCAGAAGGACATCATAAAGTCCTGCTTCGGCTTTTTTCATCGCCGCCTTGGCTATCTTGACCGGGTCTTTTTCGTTCTCGTCGGCATATACATCTACACCGATCGAGGCACCGACCTGCTTGAGCTGTTCGACCGCCGCCATACGCTGAAGATCGGCTGCGGCGACAAGGACTTTTTTCTGCTTGTTTTTGAGGTAGTAGGCAAGTTTTCCTGTTGTCGTCGTCTTGCCCGAACCCTGAAGTCCCATCATCAAGATGACGGTCGGAGGCTTGGACGCAAAAACGAATCCCTGGTGTCCTTTGACGTGAAGCAGTGCATAAAGGCGTTTTTGCATAGCATCGAGGAACTGGTCCTTGCCGATACCCGCCGCCTTGACATCAAGCTCTACATCAAAAAGCAGTTCTTTGACAACCTTGTGGTGAACATCCGCTTTTAAAAGGTTCTTCTTAAGCTCTTCAAGCGCCTTTTTGAGCGCCTTTTCGTCATCTTGAAAACGAATCTTTTTAATCGCTGCTGTAAACGAACTGGTTAGGGTATCAAACACGTCTGGACTCCTGTTTTTGCGAACATTATTGGTGAGGATTATACAAAAAGCTTACTTTAGTGCTACTTTAAAAAGAGGCACACTGTTAAGCCGCTATAGCAAGGTTTGGTATTACTCCCCGCCGCCGATATGTCTGAACTCTTTGGGCTCAGGCGAGGTGAACTCTTTGCCGAGCAGCTTCATCTTGTGCGCATGCAGCATCATGCGTTTCGCCTTTCTTCCGCCGTAAAGCTCATCGCCCATGATCGGAAGGTTTTCGCTTTGAAGATGCACGCGGATCTGGTGCGTACGGCCCTGATGGATGACCAGCTTAATTTTGCTCTTTTTGTTGACAACCATCAGAGGAAAAACCTCTGTACGCGCCGGTTTGCCGCCCTCAGAGACCTTGCTTTTGGCCTTGTTGTTGTGCTTTTCGGTCACGATAGGCTTGTTGATCTCGAACTCTTCGATCACCATGCCATCCACCCAGGCAATGTACTCTTTGTAGACGCGGTCATGCTTAAACTCTTCGATTGCCTTAAGGCGGAACTCTTCATCCTTGCACAAGACCAGCACGCCGCTGGTCTCTCGGTCAAGACGGTGTAGAAGGCGCGCGCCCTTGTACTGCCTTTCGATCTCTTCGGAACTTAAAAAAGCCGGCTTGTCGACAACGATCATCTCTTTGTTCTCAAAGATCACTCTGGTCTTTTCGATCTTCTCCACACGGAACTTTGTCTTTTCCGATATGTTTCCGCGTGCTATCAACACCTTGCGGGTGCCGATGTAGACAAGACCCTTGTCGATCAGTGTCTTTGCCTGGGAGTTTGAAATCCCCTCTTGCAGGGCTAACAGTTTATACGCTTTATCTTCACTCATTGTCATATTCCTTGATTAATTTATTGATCTCATGCAGATCTACCTTCTCCTCAACGCTCGAAGGCGCCATCTCCAAAGCCTTCGCAAAGGCCTCGCAAAGCTCTTCCGGCTCCACAAACTGCACATTTTTTACATATCTGAACAGCTCATTTTGGTTGAAGATCTGTTTTCCTGAGATGATCTTGCACCTAAAAGCAACAGGCTCAAGCGGATTGTGCCCGCCTATAGGGGCAAATGCACCGCCTAAAACAGCAATATCGCTGATAGCGTACATATTGTTCAACTCGCCCATCCTGTCCACAAGAACAAGATCGGCCTCTAAATCTTGCGTATTTGAAAAACGCGAAAAGCGCAGTCCGTTTGTTTCGGCAAAACTTTGCATCATACGCGACACCGCCTCAAAGCGTTCCGGATGGCGCGGGACTATGCTCAGGTGAAGCTTTCCCCGGTGCACTTTTTTGAACTCCAAAAAAGCCTCAAGAATGATCTTCTCTTCGCCCTCATGCGTACTTCCGCCCACAATGCTTAGACCGCCAGGCTTGATGTACTCTTTTGTGGCACTGATTTTTTGTGCCAGCTTGATATTACCGATGACCTTGACGTTCTTCGCGCCCAGGGCTTCAAAGCGCTGCTTGTCGACTGCACTTTGGACATAGACATGGTCAACATACCGCAGAAGTCGGCTGTAAAACCATCTCATCTTCAGATATTTCGGATAGCTTCTCTCGGATATGCGGGCATTAAGCAGGAGTGTCTTCGTTCCCTTTGAGGCTGCCACTGCAAAAAGAAGGTACCACAGTTCTGCCTCCAAAACGATCAGCAGCCGCTGTTTCGTCTGCCAAAAAGGCAGAAAGAGCTCATACGGAAGATAGCGTACCTGGGCAGCCTTGTACGCCGAGGCTGCGGAAAACCCCGTATGGGTGATCACCGAGATATTGACCTGCGCCTGCGAGATCATCTCTATCACAGGAGAGAGCGCCTTCGCCTCGCCCAGACTGCAGGCATGAAACCAGATCCCCTCTTTCTTGAAGCGGGGCGTCTTCTGCAGGAAAAAACGTGCAGGCAGTGATTTTTTATATTTCGGCTTGAACGACAGATACAAAATAATAGGGAGAGCTGCAATATAAAGCAGAACGCTAAATAGATAGTAGAGATAAAAAAAAGGGTCTCTCAAGGGTGCTCCCTCGCAAATTCAATACGCCCAGAGATTTTCTCTCGGCGGTTAAGGCTGGCACTTTAAAAGTGCCTGTATAAATGGATACTTAAGCGGTCTGCTCTTCTTCGGTTTCGATATAAAGGATACGTCCGCAGTGTGGACATGTCGTAATCTCTTCGCCTTTGATGACTTCTGAATAGACCTTGTCGTTGATCGTCAGGTAACAGCCGTAGCATGCCTGATTTTTAACAGGAACGGCAGTCGTGTTCTTGGCCCAGCGGCGGATCTTCTGGTAAAAAGAGAGACCTTTTTGACTCATCTGAGAGATCAGTTTCTCTTTTTCAATAAAGATCTTTTGACGCTCTGCTGTTATCTTCTCTAAAGCCTCGTCAACCTCTGCCTTGATGGCAGCTGTCTTCTCTTCGGCTTCGGCAATAACGGTTTTTTGCGTTTTGATAAGCTCTTCTTTTGTTTCGATCACTTTTTCAAGACGTGCGATCTCTTCATTGGCAAAATTTATCTGCTCTTTGGCGATATCTTCTTCAAGCTGTAGCGATTTCATCTCGCGTTCAGTTTTGATCTCTGCACTTTTCTTTGCGTTTGCGCTTAGTTTTTCACTTAGCTCTGCAAGGTGAAGTTCATTTTTTTGTTTTTTTAGCTGCTCAGCTTTGATACCCTCTTCTAAATCAGAAATCTGCTTTTCGATGCTCTCTTTTACTGCAAGTACGGTCTCGTATTTGTGTTTTGCCTCTTCGATTTTTGGTTCAAATGAATCGATTTCTTTGTCGATCTTTGATAATTCAACCAACTGTTGTAGGTGCTTATTCATTGTTTTCCTTAATTAAACATAGGTGAAGGGGTTTTTTGATGATGAAATTATAACGCTTATTCCTAAATTCTGCAAATCTTTTGCCAAAACTTCTCCAAAATAGCGCTCACTTTCAAAATGTCCGATGTCTATCATCGACAATCCTATCGTTTTTGCCTCCATCGCATCATGGTATTTGATGTCGCCGGTCAAAAAGCAGTCTGCCGTAATTGTCTTCATCAATGAGGCCCCTGAGCCGGTTGTCAAGGCTATGCGTTTTATTTTGGCATGTTTTTTTATGCATTTTATCTGTACCAGTCCGAGCTTTTCTGCTATGCTTTTGGCAAATTCGTCAAATTCCATCCCCTCTTTTCCAAAACGTTCATCCACGTCCAGGTAAGCGACAAAACCCTCTTTTTCACTGATCTTATAGCCCAAAATCTCTGTCGCAACATAGCTGTTGAGATGCGTTTTGTCAAAATTCGTGTGCATCGCGATATTTGAGATATTTTTTTTCACCATATTTTGTAAGAGCTTTGCCGGGTACTGGTTAAACTCAAGCTGCTTCAGACCGCCAAAGATTATCGGGTGGTGGGTAATGACAAGCGTATCTTCTTCCAGACTCTCAAGCAGCTCCTCATCGATATCGACACTGAGCACGATTCGTTTGACTTCATGCTTCCAGTCTCCGACCAAAAGACCGGAATTGTCCCACGACTCTTGAAGCTCAAACGCAGAGATAGCATCTAAGATTTTGTATATCTCTTCAATGCTCACGGCTTCTCCTTATAGTGCCTTTTGCGTTTGCAGCGGATAAACACCGCCTTGTCGTGTGAAAAAGGGTCATTCTCTTTGATCTCGAAGATATCGAGCGCATTGATCATATCCATCATCTTCGCATAACCGTAGTTTCGCGGGTCGAAGTCGGGGTGGCGGTTGGCAAGGGTTTGCGTCACATGCACCAGATAGGACCAGCCGGAGTGATCTGCCGTATCCTCAACGACATTTTTCAAGAGCTCTTTCAAAGCCTCGTCTTTAGTGATATTGCTTTTGGCCGGCTCACTCTTGGGTGCATCAGTTTTGCCCGGCTGTTTAGCTTTTTGCTGAGGCACCGCCTGCACCTTGCGCAGATTTTCGGTGTAGATAAACTTATCGCAGGCCGCTAAAAAGGACTTGGGTGTTTTCTTCTCACCAAAGCCGTAAACCCGCAGACCAGACTCACGAATGCGCTGTGCCAGACGGGTAAAGTCACTGTCAGAGGAGACGATGCAGAAACCGTCAAGCTTACCCCCATAAAGAAGATCCATCGCATCAATGATCATCGCCGAATCGGTCGAGTTTTTCCCTACCGTATAGCCAAATTGCTGCATAGGCTGTATCCCGTGCGAAAGAAGATGGGTCTTCCACCCCTTCAGACGCGTGTCTGTCCAGTCCCCGTAGATACGTTTGATCGAGGCCACCCCGTACTGGGAGATCTCCTCCATCAAGCCTTCGATGATAGAGGGCTGAGAATTGTCCGCGTCGATGATAACCGCCAGGTTCAGCTGATCTTTAATCATGAGAGTTTCTCCAGCTCTTCACGCGCCTGTTCAAACTCAGGATCGCTTTGGAGGGCTTTTTGATACATCTCTTTTGCCTCCTCCGTTTGCCCGAGACGCAGTTTGAAGTTGGCATAGTTGAACCAGGTGGGTGCATAGCTGCCATCAATAGCCAGCGCTTTTCGGTAGTGCTCTTCGGCCTCTGTATTTCGCTCTACCGAAGCCAGCATCCCCGCCAAGGCATTATGCGTCATATCATCATTAGGCTCCAACTCCAAAGAGCGGTTATAGTGCTCTTCCGCCTTTGCAAGATCACCCTGCTTGGCCAATACAAAGGCCAGCTTGTTGTGCCCTTCGGCAAGATCGGGATGCACTCCTACGATATTTTCCAGCAATAGCTGCGCCTTGTCAAGATCACCCTCGCTGTAAGCGGCGTCTGCCTCTTCGATCATCTCATCAGCTGTCGGTTCAGGTGAGATGCGTTCCGCCTCCTGGATTGACTCTGGTTCGGCGTTTGGATCCATATTTTGAATAAACTCATACATCTTGTAAGCAAAGAAAGCGGAGACGAGTAACATAATTATTTGAAAAGTTGACATATTTATCCTCAATAGTAAAGTGCTTTAGGCGGGCTCTATAAACCCTGCAGGGTTTATAGAGCCCGCCTTAATTATACTAAAATCATTTTGTGTGTACACTTGCAGCAAAACTTTTTAGGACATTTAATGGAAGATATACTCACAAATTTGGAAACTTACGGCTATATTGTACTTTTTTTATACTCGTTCGGAGGGGGATTTGTCGCCTTGGTGGGTGCGGGCGTGCTCTCCTATACCGGGCATATGGACCTGACAAGCTCCATTCTTGTCGCCTTTGTCGCTAACTTCTTGGGCGATGTCATGCTTTTTTATATGGGGCGCTATAACAAAAAACAGGTGATGGCTTATCTGCATAAACACAAACGCAAACTTGCACTTTCGCACATTTTGATGAAGAAGCATGGCTCGTGGGTCGTTTTCTTACAGAAGTATGTCTACGGGATCAAAACGCTTATCCCATTGGCGATCGGTCTGACCAAGTATGATCTCAAAAAGTTCATCATTTTAAACTTTTTTGCATCCGCACTTTGGGCTTTGAGCATCGGAGCCGCCAGCTATATGGCAGGTGAGGTGATCAAGTCGGCCTACGAGACGATTGCCGAGCGTCCCTACATCGCACCGCTCGTTCTTTTTAGCATTATCGGTGGTGTCTGGTGGTACCTGAGTGCGAAAACCAAACGATAATACTTTATTTATCCAGCAGCTCAGACTATTGGTTGAGTGCCATCGTCTCCCAAGGCGACGCAGATAAAAACCTATATTTTTTAGTAGGATTTGGTATAAATATGCAGAGAGGATCAAAAAAAAGAGGTGCGATGAATGCCATTTTTTCTAGCATTCATAAACTTTTTGCTTTGCAAAACCGCTTTCGCTAGTTTTCTGAAGAAACTTTTTGCT